>NZ_JBPPVC010000007.1:0-118325 GCF_053545015.1 Streptococcus sp. 32226D021BW
ACACGCCCTAAACGCTGTGTGAAAAATTGCTGGTTTCTTCATGTTTAAGCGTGTGGAACTGGCTTCTGCGTCGTAGATATCTGTGCTTTCTTCGGTTTTCGACCTGTGAAAGTACTAGTTGTCTTGACGGGGGTGCGCCTTCGAAATCACAGATTTCGGACTTACCGCCTATTTTGACTGTGCATTTGACGCTCTTTATATCTTAGAAAGGAATTGAACACGCCCTAAACGCTGTGTGAAAAATTGCTGGTTTCTTCATGTTTAAGCGTGTGGAACTGGCTTCTGCGTCGTAGACATCTGTGCTTTCTTCGGTTTTTGACCTGTGAAAGCACTAGTTGTCTTGACGGGGGTGCGACTTCGAAATCACAGATTTCGGACTTACCGCCTATTTTCACTGTGCGTTTTACGGGCTCTGTATCTTAAATTATGCAAGAAAATATTGTGATTCATGGGGCTCGTGCCCATAATTTGAAAAATATTGATGTGACCATTCCGCGTGAGAAGTTGGTAGTGGTGACTGGTTTGTCGGGGTCTGGTAAGTCGAGTTTGGCTTTTGATACCTTGTATGCCGAAGGCCAACGTCGCTATGTGGAATCTTTGTCTGCCTATGCTCGTCAGTTCTTGGGCAACATGGACAAGCCAGATGTGGATTCTATAGAGGGTCTCAGCCCTGCTATTTCCATAGACCAAAAAACGACCTCGCGGAATCCGCGTTCGACAGTTGGTACGGCGACGGAAATCAATGACTATCTCCGTTTGCTCTATGCTCGAGTTGGGGTGCCTTACTGTATCAATGGCCACGGGGCGATTTCGGCTTCTTCCGTGGAGCAGATTGTTGATGAAGTTTTGGAATTGCCAGAGCGTCAGCGACTGCAGATTTTAGCACCGATTGTACGGAAGAAAAAGGGGCAACACAAGACTATTTTTGAGAAAATCCAGAAGGACGGCTACGTTCGGGTGCGGGTCAATGGGGATGTCTATGATGTGTCGGAAGTGCCTGAGTTGTCCAAGAGCAAGGCTCATAATATTGAAGTTGTGGTCGATCGGATTGTCATCAAAGAAGGCATTCGCTCGCGACTTTTCGATTCTATCGAAGCAGCTTTGCGGATTGCGGACGGCTACGTCATCATTGACACCATGGACGAGAAGGAACTGCTTTTCTCTGAGTACTATGCCTGCCCAGTTTGTGGCTTTACAGTGCCCGAGTTGGAGCCTCGTCTTTTCTCTTTCAATGCTCCTTTTGGGTCTTGTAGCGATTGTGATGGTTTGGGCATGAAGCTGGAAGTGGATACGGATTTGATTGTCCCAGATGCCAGCAAGACCTTGCGTGACGGTGCCTTGGCTCCGTGGAATCCAATCTCATCCAACTACTATCCACAGATGTTGGAACAGGCCATGAACCACTTTGGTGTGGACATGGATAAGCCTTTTGAGGAAATGACGGACGAGGAAAAGAATCTGATTTTCAACGGTTCTGACGGCAAAGAATTCCATTTCCATTATGAAAATGAGTTCGGTGGGGTGCGTGATATCGACATTCCATTTGAAGGTTTGATTACCAATATCAACCGCCGCTACCGTGAAACCAATAGTGACTATACGCGGACGGTCATGAAGACTTACATGAATGAGTTGACCTGTGGAACCTGCCACGGCTATCGCCTCAATGACCAAGCCTTATCTGTCAAAGTCGGTGGCGAAAAGGGACTGCATATCGGACAATTATCAGACTTGTCCGTAGCGGATCATCTGGAAGTCATTGAACATCTGACCTTGTCTGAAAATGAAGCAACCATTGCGACACCGATTGTCAAGGAAATCAAGGATCGTCTAAGCTTCCTCAATAACGTTGGTCTAAATTACCTAACCTTGTCACGAGCAGCGGGGACATTGTCTGGTGGTGAGAGCCAGCGAATTCGTTTGGCGACCCAGATTGGCTCCAACCTGTCAGGTGTCCTCTATATTCTGGACGAGCCGTCGATTGGTCTGCACCAGCGGGACAATGACCGCCTGATTGCCAGTCTCAAAAAGATGCGTGATTTGGGCAATACCTTGATTGTGGTGGAGCACGATGAGGACACCATGCGTGAGGCCGACTGGTTGATTGACATTGGTCCAGGTGCGGGTGTCTTTGGCGGAGAAATCGTGGCTTCTGGAACGCCTGCCCAAGTAGCTAAAAATAAAAAATCTATTACAGGCCAGTACCTGTCTGGCAAACGTGAAATTCCAGTTCCTTTGGAACGCCGTGTTGGCAACGGTCGATTCTTAGAGGTGACAGGCGCCAAGGAAAACAACCTGCAAGATGTGACTGTTCGATTCCCGCTTGGAAAATTTGTAGCGGTGACAGGGGTGTCTGGCTCAGGCAAATCAACCCTGGTCAACTCCATTTTGAAAAAAGCTATCGCCCAGAAACTCAATCGTAATTCGGACAAGCCAGGTAAGTTCAAGTCCATTTCAGGAATTGAACACTTGGACCGCCTGATTGACATTGACCAAAGTCCGATTGGACGGACACCGCGTTCCAATCCAGCCACCTACACAGGTGTCTTTGACGATATTCGTGACCTCTTTGCCCAGACCAATGAAGCTAAAATCCGTGGCTACAAGAAGGGACGTTTCTCCTTTAACGTCAAAGGTGGACGGTGTGAAGCTTGTTCTGGTGACGGGATTATCAAGATTGAAATGCATTTCCTGCCAGATGTCTTTGTTCCTTGCGAAGTCTGCCATGGTCACCGCTACAACTCTGAAACCTTGGAAGTACATTACAAGGAGAAAAATATCGCCCAGGTCCTTGACATGACAGTCAATGATGCGGTCGAGTTCTTCAAACATATTCCAAAGATTGAGCGGAAACTTCGTACCATTCAAGATGTAGGCTTGGGCTATGTGACTTTGGGACAACCTGCAACCACTCTATCAGGTGGGGAAGCCCAGCGGATGAAGTTGGCTTCTGAACTCCACAAGCGGTCGACTGGGAAATCCTTGTATATCTTGGATGAGCCGACGACAGGCTTGCATACGGAGGACATTGCCCAGTTGCTCAAGGTCTTGGCTCGCTTTGTTGATGATGGCAATACCGTGCTAGTCATCGAACACAATCTGGATGTTATCAAGACAGCTGACCACATTATCGACATGGGGCCAGAAGGCGGTATCGGTGGCGGTACCGTTGTTGCAACAGGAACACCAGAAGAAGTAGCAGCTAACCCAGCCAGCTTTACAGGCCAGTATTTGAAAACTAAGTTGAAATAAGCATTTTAAAAAGAGTCGTTGGCTCTTTTTTTTGGAGCTTACACCGATTTTTTCTACGCTTGATAAGCTAGTACAAATCAGATATAATGTAAAAAATAAGATTCTTAACAAGGAGACCTCCATGCAATCGGAATACGTTTTATTGTGCAGTCCATACAGATACAGTTTAGTTTTTGCCAATTCAGTCAATAGACAATTTATCGAAAAAGAACTAATGAGTGTCGTCATGCCAGGTGTCAATATGATGACCAGAGGTCTGTTGCGAACCATGTTAGAAACAAACTATGGCATTACAGATTATTCAAGTTTAAAAGAAGAAATTGATAAACTGGAAGATGGTCGTTATCATGCTTTAGAAGATGTTTCGTCTTTTATTGATGGAATAGGCACTCCTGATGTAAAAGACTTTTACCTCTCTTTAAATTCACTAACAGGTTCTCGAACCATTCAAGGGTTTGATGACTGCCGAATAATTGATGTCTTGACGAAATCGTATGCTGCTCGCTTGATTACTAAAGAAGAATTTGAGGAACTGTTTACCAAGCAAACAGAGCGTATCAAAAATAGTTATCAGACTTGGGAACAATACCTAGCATCTTGTGTACTGGGAAAATTACTTCAGTTTGTTCCTAGCTCAGAAACGATTACAAGCGTTGAGGAATATGTGGTAGATGTTTATTCTTTTTGTATTGCACCGACGAATGTCTTTTCTTATGGTACTTTTTGGGGAAATCATGAGTTAACCAACTTGACAGCATTGTTAGAAAACCTCTTACCTGAAGAAATTGTTAAAGAGTTAAAACCAAGGCAAAATCGTGTGGATTATAAGGGTGAGATTCCAGGACTTACTGCGCCTTCAAATGATTTGCTTGCTTCCCTAGAAGGAACCTCTATAGACCCAACTTTTATCGATTATGAACGCTATCAGTACCTGAGCGAACTTGCAGATTACGTTTTTTGGACTCCCCTTATTGAGAATAATCTTGAATGGATGATTGCAGAAAAAAACTTGCAAGAACAAGATACAATTCTTTTACCAAAGGAGTATGCAAGTCTTTATTCGGCTAGAGTATTTTGGTATCATTATCCAAGCTACAAGGAGTTGCATGAAGAACATATTTTTGCCATGTTTGAAGGAACTCTAAGTTTAAATCTTATCTTTACAGAGGAAGCTGTCTACACCTTTAAGAAGAAATTATTCGGCAAACCAGCACTTGTCAGAATCCCTTGGGAACAAGTTGAGTTAAGCTCCTCACTTAATTTATGGATGGAAGAAAGTAAAATTCATTTTGGCAAAAAGACAATCTCTAATGTCAGTCCAGTTTTAAGCGAAATCGGCCTAAATAGTAAGGCTATTGACGACCTAGATTCTCAAGAAAGGAAAGCTCTTGAAAATGAATGGCAACAAAAAATGAATCAATTTTTAGAGGGTATTCCTCAACGGATTCGTGAATTTAAAGGGAAATGAGAAGAAACTCTTAATGCTGTTTTGAAAAGTCGCCAAGCGGCTTTTTCTTGTTTATTGGAAGTTTATTGGTAATTCTGTGCATTTCTGCTATAATAGTTACAAAATCTTTGGAGGTAGCTTATGCAAGCGCGTGTGGAAAAATTTGAAGCAAAATTAGCCCAATCAGATGTGGACGGCATCTTGGTGACTGGACAGAATAATATTTATTATCTAACAGGTTTTTGGGGAACTGAGGCGACTGTTTTCATCAGTGGCAAACATCGCTTGTTTGTGACCGATGCACGCTATACCTTGATTGCCAAGGCTACAGTGCAGGGCTTTGATATTATTGATAGCCGTTTTGCCCTTGAAGAGATTTCAAAGGTGATAAAGGAAGATGGTCTTGAAACCATTGGTTTTGATAGCGAGGTGACCTATGGTTTCTATCAACATCTGACCAGCATTTTTGAGGGGTATCAGTTGGTTGTTATGTCCAATTTTATAGAAGACTTGCGCATGATTAAGGACGAGAAGGAAATTGCGACCATTCGCCGTGCTTGTCAAATTTCGGATCAGGCTTTTATTGATGTTCTTGACTTTATCAAACCAGGTCAGACGACTGAAATGGACGTCAATCATTTCCTTGACCACCGCATGCGTCAACTCGGTGCCGAAGGGGCATCATTTGAGTTCATCGTGGCATCTGGCTACCGCTCTGCCATGCCCCATGGAAGAGCCTCAGAAAAGCTTATCCAGACTGGTGAAACGCTGACCTTAGACTTTGGCTGCTACTACCAACATTATGTCAGCGATATGACACGGACCATCCATATCGGTCATGTGACAGACCAAGAACGTGAGATTTACGATGTGGTTTTGCGTGCCAACAAGGCTTTAATTGACCAGGCCAAAGAAGGTGTTACCTATCGTGAGTTTGACGCTATTCCTCGTGAGATTATCAATGCGGCTGGTTATGGAGCCAACTTCACGCACGGGATTGGGCACGGGATTGGTTTGGACATTCATGAATATCCTTACTTTGGAAAATCTGACGAGCCAATCAAGGTTGGTATGGTCTTGACGGATGAGCCCGGCATCTATCTGGATGACAAATATGGTGTCCGTATCGAAGATGACCTCTTGATTACGGAAACAGGTTGCGAAGTCTTAACCTTAGCTCCAAAAGAATTGATTGTCATTTGAGAAATTTGACAGTTTATGGTAAAATAAGACGAATAAATAAAATTTTGAAGAGGTATTCAATACAATGATTGAAGCAAGTAAACTTAGAGCAGGTATGACCTTCGAAGCTGAAGGTAAATTGATTAAGGTCTTGGAAGCTAGCCACCACAAGCCAGGTAAGGGGAACACTATCATGCGTATGAAATTGCGTGATGTACGTACAGGTTCAACCTTCGATACAACTTACCGTCCAGATGAAAAATTTGAACAAGCCATTATCGAAACAGTTCCAGCACAATACCTATATCAAATGGAAGATACAGCTTTCTTCATGAATACTGAAACCTATGACCAGTATGAAATTCCAGTAGCAACTATCAAGGAAGAATTGCTTTACATCTTGGAAAACTCAGATGTGAAAATCCAGTTCTACGGAACGGAAGTAATCGGTGTTACTGTACCAACGACTGTTGAATTGGTTGTAGCAGAAACACAGCCATCTATCAAAGGGGCAACTGTAACTGGTTCAGGTAAGCCTGCTACCATGGAAACAGGTTTGGTGGTTAACGTGCCAGACTTCATCGAAGCAGGTCAAAAACTGGTTATCAACACAGCAGAGGGAACTTACGTATCACGCGCTTAAGGGTTTCCTCCTAGAAAGGAGAGCTTATGACAACAGAATACCAAGGTGAAATCGTCATTGCACCACGCGTTCTTGAAGTGATTACAGGTATTGCGGCAGCCAAAGTGGAAGGGGTACATTCTCTTCACAACAAACGTGTGGCAGATACTTGGTCAAAAACTTCCTTAAATAAAGGTGTTTACCTTCAAACTGATGACGAAGGAAAAGTAACAGCAGACATCTATGTTTACCTAGAATACGGTGTCAATGTTCCAGCTGTATCTATGGATATTCAACGTGCAGTTAAAACAGCTATTTATAACTACGCAGAAGTTGAAGTGACTGCTGTCAATATTCATGTCAATGGCATTGTTCCAGATAAAACACCAAAACCAGCCTTGAAAGATTTGTTCGGAGAGGATTTCCTTGATGAAGAATAATAGACACGCCCTGCGTAAGTGTGCTTTGCAGGCAATCGTATCACTGGAATTTGGTCAGGAACCTGTACAGGCAGCCCAATTCTCCTATCTTTACGACCAAGAAGAAGAGCAAGAAGGTGTTGAAATTCCGCTTTTCCTTTTAAATCTTGTCAATGGTGTGGCGGATTATCGTGAGGACTTGGACAAGGAATTGTCTAGCCGATTAAAAGCAGGTTGGACTTTGGACCGATTGACCTTGATTGATAAAAATATCATGCGTTTGGGCTTATTTGAAATTCAATATTTCCAAGAAACACCAGACCGTGTAGCTGTCAATGAGGCTATCGAACTAGCCAAAGAATTCTCAGATGAATCCTCAGCCAAATTTATCAATGGTGTTTTGAGCAAATTTGTAAAAGAAGAAGCCTAAGTGGTTTCTTTTTTTATTTTTGACCAACAAAAAACTGTACCAGATTGATATCAGGTACAGTTCATTTTATATACTAGCCCCTGCAAGTAGGGAAACTGGCAAGATATAATTATGTTTGCTTAATTCCTTACCCTCAATTTTCTCAATCAATAAATCAACCATTAGTTTTGCGATATCATCTAAGGGTTGCTTAATCGTTGTCAGTTGAGGATAGTAGTTTTCAATAAAGTGGGTTCCATCATAGCCAATCAGTTTAAGATCTTGTGGAATGGACAGGTTGAGCGAACGTGCCACATTCCAGACCAACATAGCAGTAGCATCACCAGACACGAAAATACCATCTGGTTGATGTTTTTCAATAATCGTACGGATTTCCATTTCTTTTCTAACGGGAGAGAAATCACTGGAAACGTGGTAGACTATGGTATCTGGTAAGATGGAAAGGAAGCCTAATTGCCGTAGCCCAGTTGGGGAATTTGAATCGTCATTACCAGAAATCATAATAGGTCGCTGGCAACCAGCCTTTTTCAATGTTTTGGCAGCAAGTACACCGCCAGCATGGTTGTCAGATGAAACGACAGGGATCGACGGTGATAAATTGCGGTCGAAGGCTATGATGGGAGCAGACACTCGATCATAATCCTTGATACCCAGGTTATGACTACCAGAGATAATGCCATCTACCTGGTTGGCTGCCAACATTTCCAGATATTCTCTTTCCTTCTCAGATTCGTGTTGGCTATTGCAAATAATCGTCTTGTAACCACGATTAAAGAGCTGGCTTTCGAGATGACTGATCAATTCGGCATAGAAGACATTACTAATGTTAGGGAAAATCAAGCCAACCAGTTTAGCTGACTTTCCTTGTAAGCTACGAGCTAAATTATTGGGCTTGTAACCTAATTCTCGCATAGCTTCCTCAACCTTGCGGACCGTTTTTTTTGATAAGTAGCCTTTTTTATTGATGACACGAGAAACCGTTGTCGGACTAACTCCGGCTAACTGGGCGACATCAGTTAGTTTTGCGACCATAATCTAAATGGTAGTAGGTTCCAGCTGGGCTTCCGGCAGTGATGGCAATTCCATTTTGGTCTGCATGAGGGAAGACGCGTCCAGAAAATACTTTTTCTCCTTTATTGATGAAAATTTCAAAGACAGACTTGTCGATGAAAATATTGGTAGTAAGCGCTCCAGGCTCAATATCACAAGCGCGACTTGTGCCAAAATCAAGAGCAAATGGCTGACCACAATGTTCGCGATCCAATGTAATCTGTCCATTTTCTGTATCAACAGTCAAGACTAGACCTTTATTGTCTTGGTTTGCAAATAGCACGATTTCATGCTTGCTTCCAGCAGCAAATTCAATTTCCAGCTCATAAACATTGTTGGTTTCTTTTTGGTTTGAAAATGGCTGCGATTCTTGACGAAGACTGGTAATAGCTTCAACTGGGTATTGGTAAAGTTTGCCGTCCCTGATAGACAATTCTTTGACCAATGACAAGCAACCTTGATAATCATAAGCATCAGTTGGGTATTCTACATCAGGAAGGGCCAACCAGCTGACTGATAAAGTGCGACCATCAGGAGCGTTAAAGGCCTGGGTTGCATAGCACTCAAAACCATAGTCCAGATTGATGAGTTCGCTAGGCTCTACAATAGTTGCTGTTTCTGGATCGAAACTCTGACCAATCTTGTACATATTTGGATAGATGTTACCATAGTCCAAGACTTCTTTATCCAAACCTTGAGGGCAATAAAGAAGAATTGGTTGCTCACCGACAAAGGCGATATTTGGACATTCCATCATGTAGGCAGTCATATCATTAGCAAAATCCAGGTCACCAACCAAGGTCCAGTTGAGGTAGTCATTGTTTTCAGCCTTATAGAGTTTAACAATACCTTTCTTGTCTAAGTTTTGTCCACCAACGATGGCGTAATATTGTCCCTTGTAGTTGAAGATTTGTGGATCACGGAAGTGGTCGGTTGTATCCTCTGGTTGGTCAATCAAAATCTTATCAATTTTTTCAATCTTGCCGTCCTTGTCCATCAAGGCACCAATTTGATAAGGATGGCGGACCCAATTTTCATCGCGGACATTTCCTGTATAGAATAAGAAGAGTTTATCGCCGAATTCCATAGCAGAACCAGAGTAGGCACCGTGGCTATCCAGTGGCGTATCGGGATACATGACTGCACCCGTTTCTTCAAAGTGAATAAGGTCAGTGGATTCTGTATGAACCCATGATTTTAAGCCATGTGCTGCACCAAATGGGAAGTATTGGTAAAAGAGGGTCCATTTTCCATTAAAATAAGAAAATCCATTCGGGTCATTCAAAAGACCGTGTGGAGTTTCAATGTGGAAATTAGTTCTCCAAGGGGAACTCTCCGTATTCTTTTTGATTTTTTCAATGTATTCTGGCGTCCAGTCAGCATAAGCTCTGTAACGTTCTTCAGTAGTAAAGGCCATACTATCTCCAATTTTATCTAATATTTCAATTATTATAGTAAACGTTTTCTTGTGAAAAATCAAGCTTTTTACAATGATTATTGGAATTTTTTAAAAAATTCTGCAAAACGTTTGACATATTTTGTAAAAGTGATATAATAAAACCATCGAAAGTGTGAAAACACTTTCAAAAAACAAAAAATAATTTAAGGAGATTTTTGCAAGATGAACAATACTGAAATTGCAAAAAAAGTCATTGACGCCCTTGGCGGACGTGAGAACGTACGCAGTGTTGCCCACTGTGCGACTCGCCTTCGTGTCATGGTCGTTGATGAAGGGAAAATCGACAAGGATACAGTCGAAAATATCGAAAAAGTACAAGGTGCTTTCTTCAACTCTGGTCAATACCAAATCATCTTTGGTACTGGTACAGTAAACAAGATCTACGATGAAGTCGTTGCCCTTGGGTTACCAACAGCGACTACTGGTGAGCAGAAAGCAGAAGCTGCTAAGCAAGGCAATGCTTTCCAACGTGCTATCCGTACCTTCGGTGACGTATTCGTTCCAATCATCCCTGCGATCGTAGCAACTGGTCTTTTCATGGGTCTTCGTGGACTTCTTGGAGCACTCGGTTATACTCTTCCAGAAGATTTGAACGTTTACTCACAAATCTTGACTGATACAGCCTTCATCGTATTGCCAGCCTTGGTGGTATGGTCAACATTCCGCGTATTTGGTGGGAACCAAACAATCGGTATTGTACTTGGTATGATGCTTATTGCTGGTCAATTACCAAACGCTTGGGTTGTAGCATCAGGTGGCGATGTGAAACCAACTATCTTCTTTGGTTTCATCCCAGTTGTAGGTTTGCAAGGTTCAGTATTGCCAGCCTTCATCATCGGTTTGATTGGTGCTAAATTTGAGAAAGCAGTCCGCAAGGTAGTTCCAGAAGTTCTTGATCTTTTGGTAACTCCATTTATTACCTTATTCGTAATGTCTATCCTTGGCTTGTTTGTCATTGGTCCAGTCTTCCACGTGGTTGAAAACTACATCTTGGCTGGTACCCAAGCTATCTTGAACTTGCCAATGGGTCTTGGTGGTCTACTTATCGGTGGTGTTCATCAAGTTATCGTTGTATCAGGTGTTCACCATATCTTCAACTTCTTGGAAGCTCAATTGGTAGCAAACACTGGTGCTAACCCATTCAACGCTATCATCACTGCAGCTATGACAGCACAAGGTGCTGCTACAGTAGCGGTTGGTGTGAAAACGAAGAATCCTAAATTGAAAGCTCTTGCTTTCCCAGCAGCTCTTTCTGCCTTCCTTGGTATTACTGAGCCAGCTATCTTCGGTGTTAACTTGCGTTTCCGCAAACCATTCCTTCTTTCATTGGTTGCGGGTGCCATCGGTGGTGCTGTAGCATCTCTTCTTGGTCTTGCCGGTACAGGTATGGGTGTTACTATCATCCCAGGTTTGACACTTTACGCAGGTAATGGTCAAATTCTTCCATACATCCTTATGGTTGCCGTATCATTTGCTCTTGGTTTTGCTCTTACTTACCTCTTCGGTTATGAAGATGAGGAGAAAGATGTAAAAAAGCCTAGTGCTTCAGCACAAGAAACAGCTGAAACGCTTGAAGAAGCAGAAACAGGACTTGTAGCTGAAGAAACTCTTGTATCTCCACTTTCAGGTGACGTTGTTGCCCTTGAAAATGTTAATGACCCAGTCTTCTCATCAGGAGCTATGGGTAAAGGATTGGCTGTTAAACCATCTGAAGGTGTTGTTTATGCACCAGCAGATGCAGAAGTAACAATTGCTTTTGAAACAGGTCATGCATATGGTTTGAAAACAGCTTCAGGTGCAGAAATCTTGATTCACATTGGTATTGATACAGTATCAATGAACGGTAACGGATTTGAAAAATTGGTTGCAGCTGGCGATAAGGTAAAAGCAGGAGCTCCACTTGCTAAATTCGATGCAGCCAAGATTGCTGAAGCAGGTCTTGATGATACAACTATGATCATCGTGACCAACACTGCTGACTTTGCAGAAGTATCACCACTTGCTGAGGGAACAATCTCTCATGGAGCGGACTTCTTGAAAGTTGTTAAATAGTTTCAAAAATCAAGAGAAAAAGGCGGTAAGCCTTTTTCTTCTATTTCTATCTATGGTATAATGAAAAAAACAAAAAGGGAGAAAATTCATGACAAAATTATACGGAAGCCTTGAAGCTGGTGGAACGAAGTTTGTTTGTGCGGTTGGTGATGAGAACTTTCAAGTAATTGAAAAAACACAATTTCCAACGACAACACCTTATGAAACTATTGAACATACAGTTGAATTTTTCAAGCGTTATGAGGATCGTTTGGCAGGTATTGCCATTGGTTCTTTTGGTCCGATTGATATCGATCAAAATTCACAGACCTATGGCTACATCACGTCAACTCCAAAACCACACTGGTCAAACATTGATTTGCTTGGTTTGATTGCTAAGGAATTCAATATTCCATTCTACTTCACGACAGATGTTAACTCATCAGCTTTTGGTGAAACCTTGGTTCGTAAAGGGGTAAAGAGCTTAGTTTACTATACAATCGGTACAGGTATCGGTGCTGGTGCTATCCAAAACGGTGAATTTATCGGTGGTTTAGGTCATACAGAAGCAGGTCATACTTATGTTGCTCTGCACCCTTATGATGTCAAGCACGAGTTCAACGGGGTATGTCCCTTCCACAATGGCTGTTTGGAAGGCTTGGCTGCAGGTCCTTCACTTGAAGGCCGTACTGGCATCCGTGGTGAATTGATCGAACTTAACTCAGATGTCTGGGATGTTCAAGCCTACTACATTGCTCAAGCAGCTGTTCAGGCAACTCTGCTATACCGTCCACAAGTCATTGTATTTGGTGGAGGAGTTATGGCTCAAGAGCACATGCTTAATCGTGTACGTGAGAAATTTGTTGGTTTGATGAATGATTACCTTCCAACACCAGATGTCAAAGAGTACATTGTAACCCCTGCAGTTGCTGAAAATGGTTCAGCTACACTTGGAAACTTTGCCTTGGCCAAACAAGTATCTGAAAAATAATGAAAAATCCGACTTGTTCGGATTTTTTTGTGCGCCTTTCTTGGATACAAGAGGGGAAATCTTGAAAATTAACTATTTTTTTGCTACAATAGATTATTGATTAAAACTTGAAATAGGATGAAATATATGTTAGCAAACAAACTTCGTTCTCTTATCGAAAATGACAAGGGAGAACAAAGAAAACTTGAAAGAATGGCGGATAAGGTTTTCTCTTATGCAGACGAGATGGCCGCTTTAACGGATGAGCAATTACAAGCAAAGACGATAGAATTTAAGGAACGTTATGCAAATGGTGAGTCACTAGATGATTTACTGTATGAAGCCTATGCGGTTGTGCGAGAGGCTGCGAAACGTGTCTTGGGGCTTTATCCCTATAAGGTGCAGGTTATGGGGGGAATTGTTCTCCATAATGGTGATGTGCCAGAGATGCGTACAGGTGAAGGAAAAACCCTTACTGCGACCATGCCAGTTTATCTCAATGCTCTTTCAGGCGAAGGAGTACACGTTGTAACGGTAAACGAATACTTATCAACTCGTGATGCAACAGAGATGGGTGAGCTTTATTCTTGGCTAGGCTTGTCTGTGGGGATTAACCTCGCGGCTAAGTCACCTTTTGAAAAACGAGAAGCCTATAACTGTGACATTACCTATTCGACCAACTCTGAAATCGGTTTTGACTATCTTCGTGATAACATGGTTGTGCGTGCGGAAGATATGGTACAACGTCCGCTCAACTATGCCTTGGTCGATGAGGTCGATTCTATCCTGATTGATGAAGCGCGTACACCTTTGATTGTATCTGGTCCTCAAGGTTCAGAAACCAATCAACTTTACTTCTTAGCAGATAAGTTGGTCAAATCCTTAAATACCGAAGACTACATCATTGATGTACCATCTAAAACGATTGGTCTGTCAGACTCAGGGATTGACAAGGCTGAAAAGTTCTTCAAGTTAGATAACTTGTATGATATAGAAAATGTAGCTATTACTCACTTCTTGGACAATGCCCTTCGTGCCAACTACATCATGACCTACGATGTAGATTATCTTGTGAATGAAGAGCAAGAGGTTATGATTATCGATCCGTTTACGGGTCGTACCATGGAAGGTCGTCGTTATTCTGATGGACTTCACCAAGCCATTGAAGCCAAGGAAGGTGTACCGGTTCAAAATGAATCCAAGACCAGTGCTTCCATTACCTACCAGAACCTATTCCGTATGTATAAAAAGCTCTCGGGTATGACTGGTACTGGTAAGACTGAAGAGGAAGAATTCCGCGAAATTTATAACATTCGCATTATTCCAATCCCAACCAACCGTCCCATCCAACGTATTGACCACGAAGATTTACTTTACCCAAGTTTGGAGTATAAGTTCAATGCGGTGGTTGCGGATGTCAAACGTCGTTATGAAAAAGGTCAACCAGTGCTTGTAGGTACAGTTGCGGTTGAGACTTCTGATTTAATTTCGCAAAAATTGGTTGCTGCAGGTGTGCCACACGAAGTGTTGAATGCCAAAAACCACTACCGTGAAGCTCAAATTATCATGAATGCCGGTCAGCGTGGAGCTGTTACCATTGCGACCAACATGGCGGGACGTGGTACAGATATCAAGTTAGGTCCTGGCGTATTGGATTTGGGTGGTCTATGTGTTATCGGAACAGAGCGACATGAAAGTCGACGTATTGATAACCAGCTCCGTGGACGTGCAGGACGTCAAGGGGACAAGGGTGAGTCTCAATTCTATCTCTCATTGGAAGACGATTTGATGAAGCGTTTTGGTTCGGAACGAATTAAGGCCTTTATGGAACGTATGAACTTGACTGAGGAAGAATCTGTTATTAAGTCTAAGATGTTGACGAGACAAGTTGAAGCAGCCCAAAAACGTGTTGAAGGAAATAACTATGATTCCCGTAAACAAGTTCTTCAATACGATGATGTCATGCGTGAACAACGTGAGATTATATACAGTCAACGTCACGATGTCATTACAGCTGATCGAGATCTAGCTCCAGAAATTAAAGCCATGATCAAGCGTACCATTGAGCGCCAGGTGGAAGGTCATTTCTTGAGTTCTAAAGAAGAAGCAGTGGTAGCGATTGCTCAATTTGCACATGCTAATCTGGTTGAGGAAGGTAGTTTAAGTCTGGCTTATCTGGAGGATTTAAGTAAGCAGGAAATTATTGATGAACTCTATGAACGTGCCTTGTCAGTTTATGCTTCACAGGTTGAAAAATTACGTGATGAAGAGCGGGTTCGTGAGTTCCAAAAGGTCCTTATTCTCCGTGTAGTAGATAGCAAATGGACAGATCATATTGATTCCTTGGATCAGTTGCGTAATGCTGTTAGTTTGCGTGGTTATGCTCAAAACAATCCAATTGTTGAATACCAATCAGAAGCTTTTACCATGTTTAATGATATGATTGGTGCCATTGAGTTTGAGGTCACTCGTTTAATGATGAAGGCTCAAATCCACGATAATATTGAGCGTGAGCGTGCAAGACAAGAATCTCATACAACAGCAGTGAAAAATATTATTCCGGCGCAGTCTGCCATGGTGAAAGAACAAGTATCTTTCGAAGGCGTAGATCGAAATGCACCATGCCCATGTCAGTCTGGTAAGAAATTTAAAAATTGTCACGGCCGTAAATAGCAAAGAACAAGGGACTGGACGGCTGTCCAGTTCCTTTTCAATTGTTCCAAAGGATGAAATGTGAAAATGAGGCGAGGTTTCAATGATAGTTGGGCATGGTATTGACCTTCAAGAAATAGAGGCGATTGAGCGTGCTAGAAAGAAACATAGTGATTTTCCCAAACGGATTTTAACAGAAAGAGAATTTGAACGGTATCAAGGGTTACAAGGTCGTCGCCAGCTGGAATATCTGGCGGGCCGTTGGGCCGCTAAAGAAGCTTTCGTTAAGGCTTTAGGTACTGGGATTGGCAAGGTTACTTTTCGAGATATTGAGATTTCAAATGCTAGTAACGGTGTCCCTTGCTTAGTTTCTAGACATTTTTCAGGGAAAGTATGGTTAAGCATTAGTCATTCAGGAAATTTTGCCCAGGCTAGTGTTATTTTGGAGGAGAAAGATGATTGAGAGTGAACATCGCCCCACGCAAGTAGGTATTCATTTAGATGCTATCGTCGCTAATCTGGAAAAAGTGATGGGTGGTTTGCCAAATAAGACCGCTGCCTTCGCGGTTGTTAAGGCTAATGCTTACGGCCATGGGGCAGTTGCAGTAGCAAGGAAATTATCCAGTAAGGTAACTGGTTTTTGCGTATCTAACTTGGACGAGGCTTTAGAATTACGTAGGGCAGGTATTGAAGATCCTATTTTGATTTTAGGTATTGTGCCTCCGAACTTCTTAGACCTAGCTCATCAGTTAAATATTAGCGTGACAGTTGCTAGTTTAGAATGGCTGACCCAAGTAGCTAAGCTAGATTTGGATTTGTCTGGACTAGCGGTTCATTTAAAAATCGATACGGGTATGGGGCGAATTGGTTTTCGAAGTGAAGAGGAATTGCAACAGGCTCTGGATTTGTTAGATGCTTTAGAGTTTGAGCTAGAAGGTATTTTTACCCATTTTGCAACAGCAGACGAGGTAGATGAAAGGCAATTCCAAGAACAGTTGTCTAGCTTTAAAGCTCATTTGGCTCTCTTGCCACGTTTACCACGCTGGGTTCATGCCAGCAATTCTGCGACCAGCATTTGGCATACAGACACTGTCTTTAATCTGGTTCGTCTGGGCAATATTCTCTACGGAATGAACCCAAGTGGGAGGACCCTAGAATTACCATTTTCGGTGGAACCAGCCTTGTCCCTGGTTTCGGAAATTGTCCATGTCAAGCAGGTTCAGGCTGGAACTGTAATTGGTTATGGAGCTACTTATACTAGCTCAGAAACAGAGTGGATTGCCACCGTTCCGATTGGCTATGCGGATGGAATGGTAAGAAGTTTGCAAGGTTTTCATGTTTTAGTCGATGGCAAACCTTGTGAAATAGTAGGGCGGATTTCTATGGACCAAATTACCATTCGCTTACCAGACTACTATCCAATCGGTGAAAGAGTTACCTTAATCGGGCAAGATAATAAAAATAGCATTAGCGTTCAAGATTGGGCAGACTATATTGGTACTATCAATTATGAGGTTGTCTGCCTATTAACTGACCGTTTACCACGCTTTTTCGAATAAAAAAAACCATGCTAGGAAGTAATCTAGCATGGTTTTTACTTATTTCTCCTCAAAAAATGCATCATAGAGGGCCTTGAGAGCCTTCTCTTTTTCTTCTGTTTTGACAACGAACATAACGGAAACTTCGCTGGCACCTTGCGAAATCATGGCCAGGTTGACATTTTGTTGAGAAAGTGCAGCCGTTGCAGTAGCAGTTACACCGACATGGCTCTTCATATTTTCACCAACAATCATGATGGTAGAGAGCCCATGTTCAATTTCTGCCTTATCAACTTCTAGTTTGGTCTTGAGTTGACGAAGGATTTCTTCCTCCTTGATAGGCGTTAACTCACGCTCGCGGAGAACGATAGATAGGTCATCAATACCAGTCGGCATATGTTCAAACCGTATATTGAGATCTTCAAGAATTTGCAGAACCTTGCGCCCAAAACCAACTTCACGGTTCATCAGGTACTTAGACATATTGATACTTACGAAGTCATCATCTGCTGCGATACCAACAACAGGAACGGTTTCTTCAGTGTGTTTGTGAACAATACGAGTGCCAGGATGACCAGGGTTATTCGTATTTTTAATAACCAATGGAATGCGACCGCGATAGGCCGGGAGAAGAGCCTCATCATGGAGCACGGAGAAGCCGGCATAAGCCAATTCGCGCATCTCACGATAAGTCAATTCCTTGATAGAATGTGGATTTTTGATAATACCAGGATGGGCAGCAAAGATACCATCTACATCAGTAAAGTTTTCGTAAAGATCAGCCTTTACCCCTGCTGCTACGATAGAACCAGTGATGTCTGACCCTCCACGTGAGAAGGTACAAATTTGATTGTCAATCGTAACGCCAAAGAAACCAGGAATAATGAGGATTTCATCTGAGTTACGCAGCTCTTCAATTTTATCATAGCTTGATGGAAGAATTCGAGCGTTACCTGGTTCAGAGCTGACGATGATGCCAGCTTTTTTAGGATGAACATAGCGAGCTGGTAAGCCTTTAAAGGTGAAGTATTCGGCAATCAATTTTGCATTGTTATCTTCACCAGCAGCTAGGAAAGCATCATAGAGAAAATCGTTGTTTTCGATTGGTAGGCTAGCTAATGACTTGATGCTTTCAGCGATTTTTTTCATGCTTTTAGCTGTAAATCCAAGCTCATCAACCATAGCCTGATAGCGATTGATAATCCATTCTTGACTTGCAGTAACATCTTTTCCATTGATGTATTGCTTGTAATACTTGATAAGGGCGTCTGTCACCTTGGTATCTTGGCTGTTCCGTTTACCAGGGGCAGACACAACCACAAAGCGACGCTCAGGATCAGACTGGACAATCTTGAATACTTTTTCTAATTGGGCAGCAGAAGCCAGAGAACTTCCACCGAATTTAATCACTTTCATAAGAGCTCCTTTTAAACTTTTTTACATTATAACAAAAAGTCTTCACCTTGTCAGTAGTATCAGGTTAAAGCGTAGATTTTGTTCGACTTATGGTAAAATAGAAGTTCAGAGGAGGGGTTATGGCACTTAAAGGCATTATTTTTGATATGGACGGTGTTCTCTTTGACACCGAGCACTTTTATTACCAACGCAGAGCAGATTTCTTGGCTACCAAGGGACTGTCGGTGGCCCATCTGGATCCAGCTATTTTTGTTGGCGGACGGGTCAGCCAAATCTGGCAATTGGTCTTGGGGAAAGACTATGACCAGTGGGATATTCCCCAGTTGGAAGCTGAGTACAAGACCTATAAGGAAAGCCATGTGGTTCCCTATGGGCAGTTGGTTTTTCCAGATGCAGCTACTACCTTAGCTAGTCTGGCCCAGGCAGGTCTTCGCTTGGCTTTGGCCTCCAACACGGATAAGTCTGAGATTGAGCGGGCTCTGGCTGAAGCGGGATTGCGAACCTATTTTGACCACGTGTTTTCAGCTATGGACTGCCGTGCGGGCAAGCCCGACCCTGAAGTCTATGAGAAAGCTAGTCAGGCCTTAGGGTTTGAAAAAGCAGAGCTACTTGTCATTGAAGACAGCCCCAAGGGGATTGAGGCAGGAAAGGCGGCTGGACTGACTGTCTGGGCTATCGAAGACAAGCAATTAGGCCTGGATCAGTCTCAGGCGGATGAAAAAATAGCTAATCTTAGCCAATTACATACTGTAATTAAAAGAGCCTAGAGCTCTTTTTTTCGGACGTGACAGTTTTTTACAAGTGGAGAGTACACTGATTAAAAAAGTATGGTAGAATAGGATAAATTTACTTTTATAGTTTGATATTCAAAGCTTTGACTGCAGACAAGAAGGAGAAATCAATGTCCTACACAACTATTCAGTATCAGGTAACCGATAGGCTGGCGACCCTGATCCTCAACCGTCCGGATGTTGCCAATGGTTTTAATATTCCCATGTGCGAGGAAATCTTGGCGGCCATTGAAGAGACGGCTAAAAATGACCAGGTTCATTTCTTGCAGATTGAAGCAGCAGGTCCGATTTTCTCTGTGGGTGGAGATTTGGTCGAGATGAAGCGAGCGGTGGATGAGGACGATATTCCTTCCTTGGTACGCATCGCAGAGCTGGTCAATGACATCTCTTTTGCCCTCAAGCAACTTCCTAAAGTTGTCCTTATGGTTACCGATGGAGCAGTAGCGGGTGCGGCGGCCAATATGGCAGTGGCAGCGGATTTTGCCATCGCTTCAACTAAAACAAAATTTATCCAAGCATTTGTTGGTGTAGGTTTGGCCCCAGACGCTGGAGGGATTTTCCTACTCAGTCGTGCTATTGGAGCCAATCGTGCCAGTCACTTGGCCATGACAGGTGAAGGCCTGTCGGCGGAGAAAGCTTTGGAGTACGGGATTGTCTATAAACTGGTGGAATCAGAAAAGTTGGAAAAAACGGTCCAACAGGTCCTTAAGAAACTCATGCGAGGCTCAATCAACTCTTATGTTGCCATCAAACAGTTGGTCTGGGAAAGTCAGTTCAAGGACTGGGAATCCTATCGCCGCTTGGAATTAGACCTGCAAGAAAGTCTAGCCTTCAAAGAAGACTTTAAGGAAGGCGTTCGAGCCCATGCAGAGCGGAGAAGACCTACTTTCACAGGAAAATAATCAGCATTTTCTGAAAAAATATTTGACAATCAAACTTTTCTGGAGTATACTTTTGCTATCAAAGTAAAGGAGGCCTGTTTTGGAAGATTCAAAAATCAATGACTATCTGACCGCTATTTTTAATAATGTGTTGGTGATTGAGGAAACAAGTCTTCGTGGCAGTCGCTTTAATGACATTTCTATAAAGGAAATGCATACCATTGATGTTATCGGTGGAATTGATGGAGCGACGCCGAGCGATGTGGCTCGTACTTTGATGGTGACACTTGGAACAGTGACAACCAGTCTCAATAACTTGGAGAGGAAAGGCTATGTTGAGCGGATCCGTTCCACAAAGGACAGACGGGTCGTTCACCTCTATCTGACCAAGAAAGGCCGTCTGGTCTATCGCTTGCACCAACGTTTCCACAATGAAATGGTCAAGCAGATTACAGACGGGATGGACGAGGCAGAATACCAAGTGATGAAAAAAGGACTCTACAAACTCTATAATTTCTTGGAGGATTTGAAATGAGAACCTTTGCTAAAATCAGTCAAGTTGCCCACTATGTTCCGGAACAAATCGTGAGCAATGATGATTTAGCACAAATTATGGATACCAGTGATGACTGGATTGCTTCACGGACAGGTATTCGAAAAAGACGCATTTCTCTTGATGAGGACACCAGTGACTTGGCCAGTCGGGTTGCCCAAGACCTGCTAGACAAGTCAGGTGTGACTGCTGATGAGATAGACTTTATTATCGTCGCAACCATTACGCCGGATTCGGCTATGCCGTCAACGGCAGCTCGGGTCCAGGCGGCTATAGGTGCCAGAAAGGCTTTTGCCTATGACCTAGTCGCAGCTTGTTCGGGCTTCGTTTTCGCCCTATCCACCGCAGACAAACTAATCTCCTCTGGTATCTACCAAAAGGGAATCGTGATTGGAGCGGAGGTTTTGTCCAAGACAGTCGATTGGTCGGATCGGAGCACTTCTGTTTTGTTTGGGGACGGGGCTGGCGGTGTCTTGCTGGAGGCTAGTACTGAGCAACATTTTCTAGCAGAAATCAACCGAACGGACGGCAGTCGTGGCCTTAGTCTAACCTCTGGCCAGACGGGGCTGCATTCTCCTTTCTCGAAAGAGGGAGGCAACCAGCCCTATTTGCAAATGGACGGCAGAGCTATTTTCGAGTTTGCTGTTCGCGATGTGACCAAGGCCATTGCAGAGCTACTAGACAGTCAGGGTTTGACTGGTGATGAGGTGGACTATTTCTTGCTTCATCAGGCCAACAGTCGAATCCTAGACAAGATGGCACGCAAACTGTGCCTTGGTATTGAGAAATTTCCAGCCAATATGATGCACTACGGCAATACCAGTGCGGCCAGCATTCCTATTCTCCTATCGGAGTGTGTGGAGGCAGGCACTCTGCGGTTGGACAGTGGCCAGACAGTCGTTCTGGCAGGCTTTGGTGGCGGGCTGACTTGGGGTACGCTACTACTGAAACTTTAGTTAATACGTTGCCTCTGGCAATGATTAAAAATATTTTTTATACAAAAGGAGCACTATCATGGCAGTATTTGAAAAAGTACAAGAAATCATCGTTGAAGAATTGGGTAAGGATGCTGAAGAAGTAACCCTTACAACAACTTTTGAAGATTTGGACGCAGATTCATTGGATCTTTTCCAAGTTATCTCTGAAATCGAAGATGCATTCGATATCCAAATCGATACTGAAGAAGGTTTGACAACTGTAGGTGATTTGGTTGCCTACGTTGAAGGAAAAACCAACTAACATTTCCGTAGAAAAGTGCCAGTGAGCATTTTTCTTAGGGTGAATACTTTGATATTCAAAACATTGAAGTGTCAAAGTATCTAAACAGGTGAATGCTCAGGCATTCGCTTGTTTATCTAATCTGTTGAGGTTCAAGGGATTAGGTAAGCAATTTTATGAAGAGGGAACTATGAAAACAAAGATTACAGAATTATTGAACATTGATTATCCGATTTTTCAAGGTGGTATGGCCTGGGTGGCTGACGGTGACTTGGCTGGTGCGGTTTCAAATGCTGGTGGTCTAGGGATTATCGGCGGAGGCAATGCTCCCAAAGAGGTCGTTAAGGCAAACATTGATAAAGTCAAGTCCATCACAGACAAGCCTTTCGGTGTCAATATCATGCTCTTGTCTCCATTTGCAGATGACATTGTTGACCTGGTTATCGAAGAAGGTGTCAAGGTGGTGACAACAGGTGCGGGTAACCCTGGAAAATACATGGAACGCTTGCACGCAGCTGGTATTACGGTTATTCCAGTAGTACCGAGTGTTGCTCTTGCTAAACGTATGGAAAAATTGGGAGTGGATGCCGTCATCGCTGAAGGGATGGAAGCAGGTGGTCACATCGGTAAATTAACAACTATGACCTTGGTTCGTCAGGTTGTTGAAGCTGTATCCATTCCTGTTATCGCAGCAGGTGGTATCGCAGACGGTGCTGGTGCTGCTGCGGCCTTTATGTTGGGAGCAGAAGCTATTCAAGTTGGAACACGTTTTGTTGTTGCCAAGGAGTCAAATGCTCATCCAGCCTACAAGGAAAAGGTTCTCAAGGCCAAGGATATTGACACAACAGTATCGGCGTCCGTTGTAGGTCACTCGGTGCGTGCGATTAAGAACAAGCTTTCGACAGCCTATGCGGCTGCGGAAAAAGACTTCCTTGCTGGGAAAATTTCAGCAGAATCCATTGAAGAACTGGGGGCAGGTGCCCTTCGCAATGCCGTTGTAGATGGTGATGTGGTCAATGGTTCGGTTATGGCAGGTCAGATTGCTGGCTTGGTGACTAAGGAAGAAACCTGTGAAGAAATTTTGAAAGATTTATATTTTGGAGCTGCTAAGGTGATTCAGGAACAAGCGAGTTGCTGGGCTTCCGTTGGAGAATAAGATGACAAAAACAGCCTTTCTATTTGCAGGTCAAGGGGCTCAGACACTCGGTATGGCCCGTGACCTCTATGACACCTATCCCATTGTCAAGGAAACTTACGACCAGGCTAGTCAGATTCTGGGCTATGATGTGCGTGACTTGATTGACCATCAGGAAGACAAGCTCAACCAGACCCGCTATACCCAGCCTGCGATTTTGACCACCTCTCTTGCTATCTATCGTTTGTTAGCAGAGAAGGGACTTGAGCCAGATATGGTAGCCGGTTTATCCTTGGGAGAATATGCAGCCTTGGTTGCCTCAGGTGCTCTAGCCTTTGCAGATGCCATTTCCTTGATTGCCAAACGAGGTGAGTTTATGGAGACGGCTGCACCAGCAGGGACTGGTAAGATGGTCGCTGTCCTCAATGCAGATGTCAGCTTGATCGAAGAGGTCTGTTCATCAGTTACCTCTGGGATTGTTTCCCCAGCCAACTACAACACACCAGCCCAAATCGTTATCGGTGGTGAGGTGGCTGCTGTGGATGAGGCAGTGGAAGCCTTGAAAGCGGCGGGTGTCAAACGCATGATTCCCCTCAATGTGTCGGGGCCTTTCCATACGGCTCTCTTGCGTCCAGCTTCGGAGCAACTGGCTCAGGCTCTGGAAGAGGTGGAGTTCGCAGACTTTCAAGTAGACTTGGTTGGGAATACGGAAGCCAAGGTCATGAAACAAGAGGATATCAAGTCTCTCTTGACCCGTCAGGTCATGGAGCCTGTTCGCTTTTACGAGTCCATTACAACCATGCAGGCGGCAGGTGTGACCAAGTTTATCGAAATCGGTCCGGGTAAGGTCTTGGCAGGATTTATCAAGAAAATTGATAAGACAGCTGAGGTTGTGACAGTAGAAGATGTGGCAAGTCTAACAGACTTGTTGACTAGCCAATAAGGAGAAATCATGGAACTTACCAATAAAAATGTGTTTGTGACGGGTTCAAGTCGTGGAATCGGCTTGGCCATTGCCCATAAGTTTGCTAGCCTTGGTGCCAATGTGGTGCTGAATGGTCGTGGTCAGCTGGGGCAGGACTTGCTGGATAGCTTTTCAGACTACGGTGTCAAAGTAGTGGCAATTTCAGGCGATATTTCCAGCTCGGAAGATGCCAAACGAATGGTGGCTGAGGCAGTTGAGTCTCTTGGTAGTGTCGATATCTTGGTCAACAATGCAGGGATTACCAAGGATGGTATGACCTTGCGAATGACGGAAGAAGATTTCGAGAGCGTTTTGAGTATCAATCTAACAGGGACCTTTAACATGACCCAGGCTGTTTTGAAGCCTATGACCAAGGCACGAGAAGGGGCTATTATCAACCTTTCCAGTGTTGTCGGTTTGACAGGGAATGCTGGTCAGGCCAACTATGCCGCTTCTAAGGCAGGTGTTATCGGCTTTACAAAATCCATTGCTCGTGAAGTTGCAAGCCGCAATGTTCGTGTCAATGCGATCGCACCAGGCTTTATCCAGTCAGATATGACAGATGTTCTGTCTGACAAAATCAAGGATGCCATGTTGGGGCAAATTCCTATGAAACGTTTCGGTTTAACGGAAGAAGTGGCGGATGTAGCTGTGTTCTTGGCTAAGCAAGAATATCTAACTGGACAAGTGATTGCGGTTGACGGCGGCTTGACCATGCAATAAGAGAGGTTTGAAAATGACAAAATTAAATCGTGTAGTAGTTACAGGCTACGGTCTGACATCTCCAATTGGAAATACACCAGAAGAATTCTGGGATAGCTTGGTCAATGACAAGATTGGGATTGGAAAGATTACCAAGTTTGACACTAGTGACTATACTGTCCATAATGCAGCGGAAATCAAGGATTTTCCTTTTGACAAATACTTCGTTAAAAAAGATACCAACCGCTATGACAATTACTCCCTCTATGCTCTCTATGCAGCTCGTGAGGCAGTAACCAATGCTGGTCTGGATACAGAAGCGGTTGACAGCGACCGTTTCGGTGTTATCTTGTCAACTGGTATCGGTGGGATTTTGGAAATTGAAGAGCAGGTTGCTCGCATGAACGAAAAAGGACCAAAACGGATTCGCCCGATGGCTCTTCCGAAGGCTTTGCCCAATATGGCGGCTGGAAATATTGCCATGCAGGTCGGTGCCAATGGTGTCTGCAAGTGTGTCATCACAGCCTGTGCTTCGTCAAACGATGCCTTGGGTGAAGCCTTCCGTGAAATCAAGTTTGGCTTCCAAGATGTTATGCTGGCAGGTGGTTCAGAAGCGGCTATTACGCCTTTTGCAATCGGTGGCTTCCAAGCCCTGACGGCCATGTCTACAACAGATGATCCGAGCCGTGCTTCTATTCCCTTTGACAAGGATCGCAATGGTTTTGTTATGGGAGAAGGTGCTGCGGTCTTGGTCTTGGAAAGTTTGGAGCACGCAGAAGCACGTGGGGCAACCATCTTGGCTGAAATTGTTGGTTACGGAAATACCTGCGATGCCCACCACATGACCTCTCCACACCCAGAAGGTTTGGGTGCTATCAAGGCTATGAAGTTGGCCATTTCAGAAGCAGGTTTGGAGCCAGCTGATATTGACTACATCAATGCCCATGGAACTTCGACACCGGCTAATGAAAAAGGGGAAAGTCAAGCTATCGTATCTGTCTTTGGCAAGAACACGCCAGTTTCTTCCACCAAGTCCTTCACAGGTCACTTGTTGGGGGCGGCAGGTGCCGTTGAAGCAGCAGCTGTTATTGAGGCGATGCGTCATTCTTACGCACCGAAGACAGCTGGTACGACAGAATTGTCTGACTACATTGAGGCAGATGTCATCTACGGTCAAGGTCGTGACATGGAAATCCGTCATGCCATTTCAAATACATTTGGCTTTGGAGGTCACAACTCGGTGATTGCCTTCAAGCGTTGGGAGGCCTAAGTGAATATTACAGAAATAAAGGACTTGATGAGTCAGTTTGACCAGTCAAGTTTACGAGAATTTTCATATAGCAATGCTGGGGAAACCTTGCATTTTAGTAAAAACCAGCAGGCAACAGTGGCACCAAGTCCAGCGGTAGAAGCTCCGCTTGCTCCAGTAGTTGCAGCAAGCCCAGCCCCTGTGCTAGCAGTTGAAACCAGTGAGGCAACTCCAGCAGAAGTTAGCTCTGTGGCAGAGGGTGCGGTAGTGGAAAGTCCGCTTGTTGGTGTGGCCTATTTGTCACCAGCCCCTGACAAGCCAGCCTTTGTAGCAGTCGGCGATACGGTCAAAAAAGGCCAGACCCTCATGATTATCGAAGCCATGAAGGTCATGAACGAAGTACCAGCTGACCGTGACGGTATAGTCACAGAGATTTTGGTGGCCAACCAAGACGTTGTAGAATTTGGACAAGGATTGGTACGCATCAAATGATTGATATTGTAAAAATTAAAGAGGCTCTTCCTCATCGCTATCCTATGCTCTTGGTCGATCGTGTCCTTGAAGTATCAGAAGATGAGATTGTCGCCCTTAAAAATGTGACCATTAACGAGCCCTTCTTCAACGGGCATTTCCCAGACTATCCTGTCATGCCAGGCGTTCTCATCATGGAGGCTTTGGCACAAACCGCAGGTGTCTTGGAGTTGTCCAAGGAAGAAAACAAGGGCAAGCTGGTATTTTATGCCGGTATGGACAAGGTCAAATTTAAAAAGCAAGTTGTACCTGGTGACCAGTTGATCATGACCGCTAAATTTGTCAAACGCCGTGGAACCATTGCGGTCGTTGAAGCAAAGGCAGAGGTGGACGGAAAACTGGCTGCGTCGGGGACGTTGACTTTTGCTATTGGGAAATAATACTCTTCGAAAATCAAACTCAGCCGTTGTTGACTTGATTTGATGAGTGTCAAGCTCCAGTGGAGCTTGACAGCCTGCTACTTTCTTAAGATAAGAAAGTAGCAGGAGTATATCTGCTCTTGGAGAAACGAACTCCGTTCGCTCTATCTCCAACCTCCAAAGGTTTCCCAAACCTTTGGAGCTAGCCTGATTTTGATTTTCATTGAGTATGAATCGGTCCGTTATTTTAAGGGCTGAGCTTGTGATAAATAATTATTCTATGTTAAAAAGGAGATAGGATTCATCATGTTTGAGAAGATTTTGATTGCCAATCGTGGTGAGATTGCGGTGCGGATTATTCGTGCGGCCAGAGAGTTGGGGATTGCGACGGTGGCTGTCTATTCAGAGGCTGACAAGGAAGCCCTCCACACCATGTTGGCAGATGAGGCTGTCTGTATCGGACCTGCTCGTTCGACAGACTCCTATCTCAATATGCAGGCTGTTATCTCGGCGGCTGTTGTGACAGGTGCCCAGGCCATTCATCCTGGCTTTGGATTTTTGAGTGAAAACTCCAAATTCGCCACCCTCTGTGAAGAGGTTGGTATCAAGTTCATCGGACCTTCTGGTACGGTCATGGATACCATGGGCGACAAAATCAATGCACGGGCAGAGATGATGAAGGCTCAAGTCCCTGTCATTCCAGGATCAGACGGTGAAGTCTTAACCAGCCAAGAAGCTCTTGCAATCGCTGAGAAGATTGGTTACCCCGTCATGCTCAAGGCATCGGCAGGTGGTGGCGGTAAGGGGATTCGTAAGGTTGAAAAAGCCGAAGACCTAGTTCCAGCCTTCGAATCAGCTTCCAGCGAAGCCAAGGCAGCCTTTGGCAACGGAGCCATGTATATGGAGCGTGTTGTCTATCCAGCCCGGCATATCGAGGTGCAGATTTTAGCGGACCAACACGGCCATGTCATCCATCTGGGAGAACGGGATTGTTCCCTTCAGCGTAACAATCAAAAGGTCTTGGAAGAAGCTCCCTCCATCGCCATTGGTCAGACCATGCGGGACCGTATCGGTCAAGCAGCGGTGCGGGCAGCCCAGTCTGTTGGCTATGAAAATGCGGGAACCATTGAGTTCCTCTTGGACGAAGCCAAGGGCGAATTTTACTTCATGGAAATGAACACACGGGTGCAGGTAGAACATCCTGTAACTGAGTTTGTAACCGGTGTAGATATTGTCAAGGAGCAAATCAAGATTGCGGCTGGACAGGAACTCAGTGTCCGCCAAGAAGATGTAAAGATTACTGGTCATGCCATTGAATGCCGGATCAATGCTGAAAATCCAGCCTTCAACTTCGCCCCAAGTCCAGGAAAGATTTCCAATCTCTACCTGCCAAGCGGAGGAGTCGGTCTGCGTGTAGATTCAGCTGTTTACCCAGGCTATACCATTCCGCCTTACTATGATTCGATGATTGCCAAGGTCATCGTGCATGGGGAAAATCGTTTTGAAGCCCTGATGAAGATGCAACGGGCTCTCTATGAATTGGAAATTGACGGAGTGGTGACCAATACAGACTTCCAGCTGGACTTGATTTCAGATAAGCGTGTGGTGGCAGGTGACTACGATACTGCCTATCTCATGGAGGAATTTTTACCTCGCTATCAAGCAGAATTATAGTCTTTTAGTTTACTTTTAGTACTAGGCAACGAGCCGCAGGCATAACTGGAGTTAGGCAAGGCGAGTTAACGAAGTAATAAAAGAAAAACTAAATGACGATAAAAAAGTAAACTAGGAGAATGCAATGGCTTTGTTTCGCAAAAAGGACAAATATATCCGCATCAATCCCAATCGTTCGCGGATAGAGTCGGCACCTCAAGCAAAGCCAGAGGTGCCAGATGAACTCTTTTCCAAATGTCCTGCTTGTAAGGTCATCCTTTACAAAAATGATTTGGGATTAGAGAAAACCTGTCAACACTGTTCCTATAATTTTCGGATTACAGCCCAGGAACGCCTGGCATTGACAGTAGATGACAGTTCGTTTGAGGAATTGTTTACAGGGATTGAAACAACTAATCCGCTGGACTTCCCCAATTATCTAGAGAAATTGGCAGCCACCCGTCAAAAGACAGGTTTGGACGAGGCTGTTTTGACAGGCAAGGCGACCATCGGCGGTCAACCAGTTGCCCTTGGTATCATGGATTCGCACTTTATCATGGCTTCTATGGGCACGGTGGTCGGTGAAAAAATCACCCGCCTCTTTGAGTTGGCGATTGAAGAGCGTTTGCCAGTTGTCCTCTTTACAGCTTCTGGTGGTGCTCGCATGCAGGAGGGCATTATGAGTCTAATGCAAATGGCCAAAATTTCAGCTGTAGTAAAACGTCATTCTAATGCGGGTCTCTTTTACTTGACGGTCTTGACTGACCCTACAACAGGAGGTGTGACGGCTAGTTTTGCTATGGAAGGTGATATTATCTTGGCTGAGCCACAGACCCTGGTTGGATTCGCAGGGCGGCGCGTGATTGAGTCAACAGTACGGGAAAATTTGCCAGACGATTTCCAGAAGGCTGAATTTTTACAAGAACATGGCTTTGTTGATGCCATTGTCAAACGCCAGGATTTACCAGCGACCATTAGTCGCTTGCTGAGAATGCATGGAGGTGTGAGATGACCAGTGATATTGCACGTATGATCCGTTTGGCACGCGACCAGGCTCGCCTGACCACCTTAGACTATGCCACACAACTCTTCGATGATTTTATTGAGTTACATGGTGACCGAAACTTCCGCGATGACGGTGCTGTGGTCGGTGGTATCGGCTTTCTAGCAGGTCAGCCTGTGACAGTTATTGGAATACAAAAAGGCAAGAACCTCCAGGACAACCTCAAACGCAACTTTGGGCAGCCTCATCCTGAAGGTTACCGCAAGGCCCTTCGCCTTATGAAGCAGGCGGAGAAGTTCGGTCGTCCCGTTGTCACCTTTATCAATACCGCTGGAGCCTATCCAGGTGTCGGTGCCGAGGAGCGTGGACAGGGCGAGGCCATTGCCCGCAACCTCATGGAGATGAGCGACCTCAAGGTGCCTATTATCGCCATCATCATAGGTGAGGGAGGATCTGGTGGGGCTCTTGCTCTAGCGGTGGCAGACCAGGTCTGGATGCTGGAAAACTCCATGTACGCCGTCCTCAGCCCCGAAGGTTTCGCCTCTATCCTCTGGAAAGACGGCAGTCGGGCTATGGAAGCGGCAGAACTCATGAAGATCACCTCTTATGAGTTGGAGAAACTCCAAGTGGTCGATCGGGTTGTTTTGGAAAATGGCAGAGCGACCAAGGAAGTGCTGGCTGACATCAAGGAAAACCTAGTCAGCCAGTTGGCTTTCTTACAATCCTTACCACTTGAACAACTACTCGAAAACCGCTATAAACGATTCAGAAAATACTAGGAAGACCTAGTATTTTTTTGCTAGATTTGATACAATGGATTAAATAATTTTCAGGAGGTTTTCCATGTTAGTAAAAGCAGATTTATCAAACGCAGAAGAATTACTGCCCATTCAGCACCGAGCCTTTGCATCCCTCTATGAAACCTATCAGGACCAGTACAACCCAGCCATTGAAACTATGGACTATTTCCAATTACGCTTTGCACGACCAAATTGCACCTACTATAAGATTGTTGAGAAAGGGCACACAGTCGGACTAGTACGAACAACAGTCGCTGAAGATGCTGACCAGGGCTGGCTAGGTCTGATTGGCATTGATCCAGACCACAGAGGAAAAGGCTATGGGCACAAGGCAATGCTCGAATTGGAAAGCCTTTATCCGACAGTTAGACGCTGGGTGCTCTGCACGGTTTTGCAGGAGTCTAAATTAGTTTCTTTCTACGAAAAGCTCGGCTACAAGGCCATCAAAACAGAGCCTGAACAAGAAGGCATGGATATGGTCTATATGGAGAAGTGGATAAGATAGGAGGTTAGAAATGCTAGAAACATTCAGTCAACGATTGGAATGGCTTTGTCGGAAAATCTGGATTTTACTGCTGGCCTTTCTATTGTTGCTACTCGATCATATTCCAATTTCCATATTGGAACAATCAACCTCGCCAGTCGCTCAATGGACTGCAGGTCTATCTTCTATTGGAATTATGGTCTTTATGTGTTGGTTGGCAGAAAGGAAAGGGCTCACCATTTGGGATAGAAAAATCTTAACTTGGAAGGGTCTGAGTATTGTTTTTTTAACCTATAGTGTGGCCCAGTTATTCAAGTATCTCGGACAGTTTATCATGGACCTTCAAGGGATTGAAGACACAACTAATCAGATTGGCATTGAAAAGTTGTTACAAACGATTCCTTTTTGGTTAGCCTTTGTAAGAGTAGCCTGTCAGGCAGCCATTACCGAGGAGATTATTGTCAGAGGTTATCTGTTCAAAAAGTTTTTTGAAAAGCACAAGATTCTGGGAATTGTAGTATCTGGTTTGGTATTTGCTTTCCTGCATGGACCAACAGATTTGGGTTCATGGATCATTTATGCCAGCCCAGGATTTTTAATGGCTTACCTCTACTACAAGACAGATTACCTCATCTATCCCATGGCAGTGCATTTTATCAATAATGCCTGGGCGGTGGTGGCATTTTACTATTTTCAATCAGCATAAAGAAAAGACGATTCCGTTTGGAGTCGTCTTTTGCGTGCTTTAGTTGAGTTCAGACTTGTCTGGTAAAAGTATGGCCAGAATGATATAGGCAGTTAGAAAGGGGAGGTTGGTGACAATGGCCAAGAAAACGACAGCCAAGCGTACGTTTTCTAAATTCCAACCATAGTTTTCATATAGGTCAAAATAATCATAAAGCCCAGCAATGACACCAGCAAATTCCTTGCGGCTTTTATCTTTGTATAACTTCTTTTTCATACTGTTGATCTCCAGATGCTATGGTTTAATCACTTCTACCCCACCCATGTATGGACGGAGAACTTCTGGAATGGTGACAGAACCATCTTCGTTTTGGTAGTTTTCAAGAATAGCAGCTACAGTACGACCAACCGCTAGACCAGATCCGTTAAGGGTGTGGAGCAATTTGACTTTACCGTCAGCAGCATCGCGGTAGCGGATTTGGGCACGACGAGCTTGGAAATCCTCGGTATTTGAACAGCTTGAGATTTCACGGTAGGCATTTTGGGCAGGAATCCAGACTTCCAAGTCATAGGTTTTAGCAGCTGAGAAGCCCATATCGCCTGTACAGAGGGCTAAAACGCGGTATGGCAAGCCTAATTTTTGAAGGATATTTTCTGCGTTTGCTGTCATTTTTTCCAATTCATCATAAGACTGCTCTGGTGTGGCAAATTTGACCATTTCGACCTTGTGGAATTGGTGAAGGCGGATAAGACCACGGGTGTCACGACCAGCAGAACCAGCTTCAGAACGGAAAGATGGGCTCATGGCTGTGAAGTAGATTGGCAGGTCTTTTTCTTCCAAAATCTCGTTGCGGTAGTAGTTGGTCAATGGCACTTCCGCAGTTGGGATGAGGACGAAGTTGGTATCTGCCAACTCAAAAGTATCTTCCTTGAATTTAGGATATTGACCAGTACCGAACATAGAGTCATGGTTGACCATGTAAGGTGTGATGATTTCTTGGTAGCCTTCTGCGATATGCTCGTCCAGCATGAAGTTGTAGAGGGCACGTTCTAAGCGAGCACCCAAGTTCTTGTAGAAGAGGAAGCGGGCACCAGTTACTTTTGCGCCACGTTCCCAGTCCAGAATATCCAGGTCTTCGCCCAAATCCCAGTGAGCTTTTGGCTCGAAAGTGAATTCACGAGGTGTTCCCCAACGGCGAACTTCCACGTTTTCTTCTTCATCGGCACCAACAGGAACAGAATCATGTGGGGTATTTGGAAGAACTGCGAGGATGGCATTTAGTTTTTCATCAATTTCCAAGAGTTCAGCATCCAAGTTTTTTACATCGGCAGACAATTTTTGCATAGCCGCAATCTTGTCATCAGCATTTTCCTTGTTGCGTTTTGCTTGGGCAATCTCCGCAGAAACGGTGTTGCGCTCTGCTTTTAATTCTTCTACAGTAACCAAGATTTCACGGCGCTTTGCATCCAAGTCCTTGATGTTTGCCAAGGTTTCGGCAGCCACACCACGAGTAGCTAATTTGGCAGCCACACCGTCAAAATCTGTACGAATACGTTTGATATCTAACATAGATGTCTCCTTTAGAATAAAAAACACAGAATGAAAGATGCTGGAGCGATAGTTACCGCGGTTCCATCCAGCTTCACATTCTGTGCACTTAATTGTATTTTGGTAATTTCATAACGGTAGAATTTCATATCTCTTGTTTATCTGCTCACAGCGACCGCAGACTTTCTGAAAAACGCCTGATACTACTTATCCGTTTGTCTTATTATACTTGATTTTTTATTTTTTTGCAAATAGATTTGAGATTTTCTGTCCTAGAATTTGCATAAGAGTTGGTAATTTCACAACTTTTTCATTGCCGATATGCTCACGGGCAATTTTTAGGATTTTACCAGAATCTTTAGAAGCAAAAAGGAATTTGCCGCTATCAGTATAAACTTCGAAGTGGCGACTGATTTTCTTGTTGGAAACATTGGCACCGATTTGATCGATAGATGTCCAAGGGATTTGAACATAATTTTCAACGTTGTTATCAGCATAAAATTCCAGAGCTTGATCACCTAGCAGGAACTTGCCCACCGTTCCACCTGCAAGACTGAGATAGGAAACGCCTGTTGTGGATAGTTCGACGTGTTTGTTTAATGATTGTGCCATAGTTACCTCATTTCTTGTTTAATTATACCATAAAACCCCGCATGAGCGGGGTTTCTTAATGGATTACATAATTCCAAATAGGCGAGCTACGATACCGAATGCGAACAAACCAACGATGATAGTGATTGGAGAAACTTTTTTCTTCAACAACCACATACATAGGAAGGTAAGAAGCAAGTGCATGAAGCCTGGGATAAGACCGTCCAAGTTTTGTTGGAAAGTAGTAACTTTAGTTGGAGTTTGTGACAAACCTTGACCAACCAATTCAAAGGCTTTTTGGATACCTTCGTAGCCTTCTGGCAATTTGTCCCACTCGATGTAGGCACCTTCTGAAAGCGGAACTTCAGAAACCGTGAAGTTGAAGCCGATAGATACCCAACGTTGAGCAAGTACGGCAAGGATGAACATACCGAGGATAGAAGCCCCTTTAGTGATGTCTTGGAGGATACCACCTGACATATCCTTAGTGATTTCTTTACCTGATTTGTAACCAAACTCTTGAGTGTACCATAGGAAGCTCATACGGATAGCGTTCCAAAGACCGAAGAAGAGGATTGGGCCAAGGATGTTACCTGACACAGCAAGTGAAGCACCTAAGGCACCGAGGATAGGACGTACTGTAAACCAGAATACTGGGTCACCGATACCAGCGAGAGGTCCCATCATACCGATTTTCACACCTTGGATAGCAGCGTCATCGATGTCAGCACCGTTTGCACGCTCTTCTTCAAGGGCAAGTGTTACACCGACGATAGGTGCAGCAACGTATGGGTGTGTGTTAAAGAATTCCATGTGGCGTTTAAGAGCCGCAATTTGATCTTCTTTCTTAGTGTAAAGTTTTTTGATAGCTGGAACCATTGTGTAAGCCCAACCCAAGTTTTGCATACGCTCAAAGTTCCATGATGCTTGAAGGAAGGTTGAACGCCAGCAAATCGCTTTACGATCTTTTACTGAAAGTTGAATTTTTTCTGTCATGATTGTGTTCTTCCTTTCTTCTTAGTAGTCTTCTAGGATGTCGCCGATTGGATCGTTAGAACCAGCTCCGCCACCGTTTCCACCTTTTTTAGAAAGGTTAAGGTAGATGAAGGCAAGAGATACACCGATAGCACCAAGAGCGATAAGTGTCAATTGGCTAACAGCAGCAAGAGCGAAACCGATAGCGAAGAATGGCCATACTTCACGAGTAGCCATCATGTTGATAACCATAGCGAAACCTACGGCAACAACCATACCACCACCGACGTTCATACCACCTGACAACCAAGCTGGCATAGATTCAAGAGCAGCTTGAACAGCCTCAGTTGGGATAGCAAGAAGAAGGGCAGCAGGAACAGCAATACGAAGACCTTGAAGAGAAAGAGCGATCAAGTGGTAGCGCTCAAGTGCACCGAAATCACCACGTTCTGCAGCAGCATCAGCACCGTGTACAAGGGCAACAGATGCAGTACGCACAAGCATTGTAAGGAAAAGACCTGCAACAGCAAGAGGGATAGCAAGACCTTGAGCAACTGAGATAGCAGTTGCTGAGAAGTCACCACCCTTAATCAAGATGATAGCGGCAGCAACAGAAGCAAGGGCAGCATCTGGTGCAATCGCAGCACCGATGTTTGACCAGCCAAGGGCAACAAGTTGGAGAGTTCCTCCAAGCATAACACCTGCTGTAAGGTTACCGGTAACAAGACCGATGAGAGTACATGCAACGATTGGTTGATGGAATTGGAATTGGTCAAGGACACCTTCCATACCTGCAAGAAAGGCCACAAAAACGACCAAAATTGCAGAAATAATTGAAATATCTGACATAGTTATAATCCTTTCATATTTCTGATAATCACACAGTGTTAATCAATTATTATTTAACATCTGCCTTGTTAATCAAGTCAAACAAATCTTTTGGTGAATCGTTTGGAACTTTACGGACATCGAATTTGACACCAAGTTCACGCAAGCGTTCAAAGGTTGCAACATCGTCCTTATCCATAGAAAGAACAGTGTTCACCATTGTTTTACCTGTTGAGTGAGCCATAGAACCAACGTTCAATTCCTTGATTTCTACGCCACCTTCGATTGCTTCAAGAGCTTCTTGAGGTGTTTCAAAGAGAATCAAAGCGTGTGTGTTACCGAAGCGAGGATCTTTAGAAACCTCAATCAGTTTCTTGATAGGAACAACGTTTGCTTTAACGTTTCCTGGAGCCGCTTGCTTGATCAATTGCTTACGAAGGTCGTCTTGTGCAACTGTATCTGAAGCGACGATGATACGGTCAGCCTTAGAAGCTGGAGTCCAAGCAGTAGCGACCTGACCATGCAAGAGACGAGTATCGATACGAGCTAAGTTGATTTTCAACTTACCATCTCCGATAACAGTCCCTGGAGGGATTGCTCCTTTAGGTGCTTGAGCAGCACTTGCAGCTGGAGCAGCCTCAGCTGGTTGAAGTTCTTCTGGAAGAACCTTGATACCATCTTTGGCTTCCTTGATAATGTTTGCGGCAACCTTTTCAACCCCTGCAGAAGCATCCATTAGACGCTCTGTGTAGGCTTGAATTAGCATTGGCAAGTTAAGTCCAGTGATGATGGCAAATTTACGGTCTGGACGTTCGCCAGCAACGCGACTTGCTTGGTTAAATGGAGAACCACTCCAAAGGTCCGCCAATACCAACACTTCATCATCAGCATCGAATGAGTCAACAGCTGCATTGAGCTTAGCATATAAATCATCTGGTCCTTCACTTGGCATAAAAGTTACAACTTGAACTTTTTCTTGTTCGCCAAAAATCATTTGACCAGACTGATGAATGCCAGCTGCAAATTCACCATGACTTGCAATAATGATTCCAATACTCATTATTGTTCCCCCTAAATTTTTTCTAGTTCCTTTGAAATGTAAAACTAATGAATGGGCTTACATTTTCTTGAACTTGTATATTATAAAACGTTTTCATGTAATTTGTCAAGCTAATTTGTGTTAAAAACAGAAAAAATTTCCGAAATTTTTACATACTATTTTCAGAAATCTGTTGCTGGCTATGCAAAATAAAAGAAAAAAACTGCAGAGGCAGTTCTTTCTTAGAGGAATAATTTTTCTAGTTCTTTGGCAACACCATCTTCGCTATTTGTAAATTCAGTCAAGCGGTCTGCGTGAGGACGAAGGGTATCACTACAGTTTTTCATGGCATAGCTAATGCTAGCGAGTTCCAGCATTTCGACATCATTGTGCTCATCTCCGAAAGCGACTAGATCGCTCGGACTGGCTTGGAAGAGGCTTAAGACATAGCTAAGGGCGGTAGCTTTATTAACTCCTTTAGCACAAGTTTCTAGAATATTTAAGGGACCTCCCCAAGTATTGATTTCCAGTTCATCATTGAAGTAGGCCTTCATTTCCTTGGCAAGCTGATACTTATCTGCAGCCCGTGTTTGCATGAGGATAGAGTGGGGGTCGCTGGTAATCAGCTCAGGTTTAATGAGTGTGTCTGGTGTAATTTGCTCAACTCCCATGAGGGAAGGGTCGATTTTATCTAAATGTTTTTGCGTAATGAAGAATTTATTTTTGTATTCTCCTGCGATAAAGTCTGCTTCAAACCGCTCCTCTTCCTTTAAAAAATCGAGTAGGTATTTTTTATCAATAAGAATATTCTTTTCCCATGCCCATTTTTTCCCGGGAAGGTGAATGAGGGAACCATTGAAGTTAATCATGGGCGTATCCAGCTCTAATTGGTTGTAAAATTGCTCTGCCATACGATAGGGACGACCTGTGGCAATCAAAACGGTATGTCCAGCCTCTTTTACCTTTTTAATAGTAGAAACTGTGTAGTCACTTAGTTGACTATCTTGATTTAGTAAGGTACCATCTAGGTCAATGGAAATAATTTTTTTCTTCATACTTGTCTTATCCTTTTTGAAACTAATAAGTTACAGTATAGCAAAATGCCTGTAGAAAAGCAAAAAGCTAATCGTTTTTAGGATGTGAAGTAAAATCAATAGGAAATATTCGTGAAAAACGAACATTGTTTTAGAAAATAACGTTTTCATACATGAATTGCTTGAAGTATAAAAGTGATTTGTATATAATAGCTATATCGTTCGTAAATAAAAGGAGAATAATTGAAAAATGGAACAGTTTTTTAAACTAAAAGAACATGGAACGACCGTTTCTACTGAAATTATGGCTGGTCTTACGACTTTCTTCGCCATGAGCTATATTTTGTTTGTTAACCCAAGCATCCTCAGTGTTGCTGGTATGCCAACTCAGGCAGTATTCTTGGCAACCATCATTGCCAGCGCGGTTTCAACGCTTGTTATGGGTCTCTTCGCCAATGTTCCTTATGCCTTGGCACCAGGGATGGGCTTGAACGCTTTCTTTACCTATACAGTTGTTATCGGTCTTGGTTTTACTTGGCAAGAAGCTTTGGCTATGGTTTTCCTCTGTGGTTTATTCAATATCTTTATTACAGTTACTAAGGTCCGTAAGAGCATCATTAAGGCTATTCCTATTAGCTTGCAACACGCTATCGGTGGTGGTATCGGTGTATTCGTTGCCTACCTTGGTTTCAAGAACTCTAACTTGATTACCTTCTTGACTTCTGGTTCAGATATTATTACTGTTAACGGAGTTGCTCCTGCAGATGCTACAGCAGAAACTTTCGCAAATGGGGTCTTCTCAGTTTTTGCTGGTGGTGGTGTCGTACCTGGTATTTCAACTTTTACTGATCCAAGTGTTCTCTTGACTGTTTTCGGTCTTCTCTTGACAGCTGTCTTGGTTATTAAAAATGTTCGTGGTGCGATTTTGATTGGTATCCTTGCGACAACCTTGGCAGGTATTCCAGCAGGTGTTGTAGACCTTTCTACAATTGACTTGGCTAATAACAATATTGGAACTGCCTTTGCAGAATTGGGTACAACTTTCCTAGCAGCCTTCGGTGGTTTGTCTTCTCTCTTTGCTGATTCAAGCCGTCTTCCACTTGTTTTGATGACTATCTTTGCCTTCAGCTTGTCAGATACCTTTGATACACTCGGTACCTTTATCGGTACTGGTCGTAAGACAGGTATCTTCTCAGAAGAAGATGAGAAAGCTCTTGAAAATGGTACTGGATTTAACTCTAAGATGGATAGAGCGCTCTTTGCTGATGCTATTGGTACTTCAATTGGTGCTATTTTCGGTACATCTAATACAACGACTTATGTTGAGTCTGCGGCAGGTATCTCTGCGGGTGGTCGTACTGGTTTGACAGCTGTTACGACAGCAGTTCTATTCTTGCTTTCAATCCTTATCTTGCCATTTATCGGCATTGTCCCAGCAGCTGCAACAGCTCCAGCCTTGATTATCGTCGGTGTTATGATGGTTTCATCATTCCTTGATGTTGATTGGAGCCACTTTGAAGATGCGCTTCCAGCCTTCTTTGCAGCATTCTTCATGGCACTCTGCTTCTCTATCTCATACGGTATTGCAGCAGCCTTCATCTTCTATTGCTTGGTAAAAATTTCAACTGGTAAAACAAAAGAAATTCACCCAATCCTTTGGGGAGCAACTGCCCTCTTCATTCTTAACTTTATCATTCTTGCCTTCTTATAAGAAGATAAACAACTAACATTTATTTATCTGAGCTGACTGCTTTAAGTGGTCAGCTTTTGTGTTTGCTTATTATTTGTACGAGAAGAAGTAGTCATTTCTTCTAGTTACTGTTCTCGATTAGGTAGACTTTAGTACAAGTTATCGCTCTTTAGTTTTCTATTTATTGCTATAATACTTCTTGTATTCTATCACCTGTCAATATCAGATTGGAGTTTGCAACTTTGTTTCTATAACTCCGAACTCTTAAACTTGTTTGCGAGTTTTTGGCTCGGGTAAAATCAATCCTTGGACACTTATCCTACCGAATTTTGAACTTGCCTTGTTGCACTCTGTCAAATAGAGGCTGTTCAAGACATTTAGTGGGCTGTTTCAAGTTCACCTATAAATATGAAAGAATTGGTTTATGTCAGTGGAATTTGATGAGGAGGGTCTCAAAAACATTATCTATATTTTGGGGAGTGAGAAGGGTTAGGAAGTGTTGACAAATTTTTCTTCCTGATACTGCTGGAAATGGCATTTGTCCTGTCTATTTTATTCGAATGCCTATCACTTATCTCAATCATATTTGGGTTTCTTGCCATCGAAAAAAGACTTGGAAGGTGTCTTCTAAAACACTTTTCAAGTCTTTTTGGTGTTCTATCTACCAGTTACGCTTGATAAATTTCCTTGGTAGTGGTTAAAGAGAGAGTGTGTAGCCTTGTGGACATAACGGGCAGTTTCCGCGTTGTTCATGGTGTAGAGGTGGACACCAGCTACATCGTTGGTCACTAGGTCGACAATCTGATCAACTGCGTAAGCCAAGCCTGCTGCACGAAGTGACTCAGGATTGTGCTCATATTTTTCTAAGATAGCTTTGAACTTGCGTGGCAAGCGAATGTTTTCACAGGTTTTCAAGAGACGAAGTGCCTGATTCCTGTTGATGATAGGCATAATACCTGCGATAATCGGCACTTCGATGTCCGCTAGCGAACATTTCTCTTGAAACTCATAGAAGGCCTCGTTATCAAAGAAGAGCTGGGTTACCAAACTTGAGCAGCCTGCATCAACCTTCTTTTTCAAATTTTTGATGTCAGTTACAGAGTTTTGGGACTCAGGGTGTACTTCTGGATAACAAGCTCCAATGATATCAAAGTGGGGAGCCTCTTGTTTGATGAAGGAAACGAGATCCGTTGCATATTGGAAGTCCTCTTTGGGTGGAAGTCCATCGATAATATCTCCACGCAGGGCTAAAATTTGATGCACTCCGACCTCATCAAGTGATTGAAGGACAGATTTGACCTTTTCTTTGGTCAAATATGCTGCTGGTAGGTGGGCAATGGTAGGAATGCCCAACTCGTTGCGAACATGGTTGACCAGGCGAACAGTGGTTTCTTCAATATTGAGGTTGTTATTACTACAGGTAACACTGATAAAATGAGGGGCCAAACCCTGCATCTGATCAAGGGTTTGGATAATCTTTTCATTGCCTACTTCTGGTTTTGGAGGAAAAATTTCAAATGATAGACTTGGGGTTTGACCGATCATATTTTAGAGTTCCTTTCTGGCTGCCTTAGCTGCTTGGGTCAAGTGGATAAGGCTAGCTTTTGTTTCTGATTCGCCACGCGTTTTAAGACCGCAGTCTGGGTTAATCCAAACTTTTTCTTTCGGTACTTTTGCAAGGATGGCTTGGATAGTGTGTGCAATTTCAGCAACTGCAGGGACACGTGGAGAGTGGATGTCATAGACACCAGGACCTACCTGAGTTTGGAAGTTCTTAGCCTTAAGTTCGTCCAGGATGACAAGGTTTGAACGGCTAGCTTCAAAGGAGATAACATCCGCATCCATGTTGTCGATGGCTGGAATGATGTCTGTAAATTCGCTATAGCACATGTGAGTGTGGATTTGTGTATCTGGCGCAACAGTTGAGTGCACCAAACGGAAGGCTGGAATTGCCCAATCCAGATATTCGCTGTACCAGTCGCTACGACGGAGTGGTAGTTTTTCACGAAGGGCTGCTTCATCAATTTGGATAATCTTGATACCTGCTGCTTCAAGGTCAAGAACTTCTTCCTTGATAGCAAGGGCAATTTGAAGAGTTGATTCTTTGATAGAGATATCTTCACGTGGGAAGGACCAGTTGAGGATGGTTACAGGACCTGTCAACATCCCTTTGACTGGTTTGTTGGTACGGCTTTGAGCATAGCTAGACCATTTGACAGTAATAGGGTTCAAGCGAGTAACATCACCCCAGATGATTGGTGGTTTAACTCCACGCATACCGTAGGATTGTACCCAACCGTTTTTACTGAAGAGGTAGCCAGACAGGTTTTCACCGAAGTATTCTACCATGTCGTTACGTTCGAACTCACCGTGTACAAGCACGTCGAAGTCAACTTCTTCCTGCCAAGCAATCCATTCATCTGTTTGAGCTTTGACAAATGCATCGTATTCTACTTCCGAGATGTTTCCTTTACGGAAGGCCAAACGTGTGCTACGAACTTCCTTGGTTTGAGGGAAGGAACCGATGGTAGTTGTTGGAAGAAGTGGTAGGTTCAATTTTTCGCGTTGAATGGCCTCACGTTCTGCAAAAACAGGCAGGCGAGTGTAGTCTTCATCTGTCAAACCTGCCAAGCGGTCTGCAAGGGCGGCATCACGACCAACACGCTCAAGGGCAAAGAGTTCCTTGTTAGCAGTGAGAGCTGCATCACCTTGTCCTGTACGGATGGCATCCAAGTCGCGCAATTCACTCAATTTTTCAACTGCAAAAGCGAAGTGGTTAAGGATAGCTGGTTCAAATTCTTCATTGGCTGTTGTAAATGGTACATGAAGTAGGGAGCAAGACGTTGTCAAAACAAGATTTTCAGCTGGGATAGCATCAAGTACAGCCAGGCTCTTTTCATAATTGTTGCGCCAGATGTTCTTACCGTTGACGATACCTGCGTAGAGTGTTTTATCAGCTGGGAAGCCTGTCGCAACAAGTGCAGCAGTTTCCTTACCTTCTACAAAGTCAAGACCGATGGCATCGACTGGTAGGTTTGTCAATTCAGTGTAGATATCACGAACATCACCGAAGTAGGTTTGGATAAGGACTTGCAAGCCTTTCTTATTTGCTAAGAGAGTTTGGTAGATACGTTGGAAAAGGGCTTTTTCTTCTGCAGTCAAGTCTTTGACCAAGCTAGGCTCGTCTAACTGGATTTTCTCAGCACCAAGCTCAGCCAATTTTGCAAATACTTGTCCGTAGGCAGCAACTAAGCTGTCAGCGAAATCAGAAGCAGTTAAACCTTCTTCAAAATCAGTTAATTGCAAGAGTGTGAATGGGCCAATCAAAACTGGACGAGTTGTGATACCCAAGTCTTTTGCTTCTTGGAATTCATCGAAAATCTTATGACCTGCTAGTTTAATCTCAGTATCTTTTTCAATGGCTGGAACGATGTAGTGGTAGTTGGTGTTGAACCATTTTTTCATGGGTCTAGCACGAACGTCACCCTTATCTCCTTGGTAGCCACGCGCCAAGGCAAAGTATTTTTCAAGATCTGTCAAATCAAGGTCCTGAACAGCTTTGGGTACGATGTTGAAGAGAACAGCTGTATCCAAAACATTGTCATAGTGAGAGAAGTCGTTGCTTGGGATTTCAGTAATGCCCGCTGCTTTGACAATGTTCCAGTGCTTGGCACGCAAGTCTTTAGCTGCGGTCAAGAGTTCTTCTTGTGGAATTTCATTTCTAAAGTATTTTTCAGTAATAAATTTTAATTCGCGGTGTTCGCCGATACGTGGGAAGCCGATAATAGTTGTTGTCATAGGATTTCCTCCAAAATATTTCTATGCTCATATCCTAACAGAAAAAACACCACTTGTATAATTGTAAAAAATTAGAGGATGCTATAAGTTTTGGCTATAACAAACTGGGGCGAGATGGGTTTAGACACTCTTTCTTCTATATAAAAGCCTGAAATACGGCTATTTATTCATATCGTATTTTCTGGTCTTGGAACTGGTATAGTTTTTTCTTATGTGAGCGATAGGTTTTATCTATGAGATGGTAGAGAGGAATTGAAATCATGATTTATATGTATCCTTGATAAATATTTTCTAATCGGTCTATAAAACTTCTATATTAGACAGACTTAGCTGGTCGTGTTACAATGTAGAAAATCACAGAAAGGAGTTTTTTTATGGGAAAGGTGATTATTGGTATTTCAGGTAATGAGCAAGAATTTCCAACAAAATCTGGTCGCGTTTATGTAACGGTAGCGCGTGAATTGGCAGATAGTGTCCGTCAGGCTGGTGGTGTGCCACTGGTTATTCCCATGGGAACTCCGGACTTAGCCAAGGATTATATCGATATGATTGACAAGTTGATTTTATCCGGTGGTCAGCATGTGGATCCAAGTTTGTATGGTCAAAAACGTTTGATAGATAGTGAGGATTACCTCTTGGAGCGGGATGAGTTTGAATTGGCCTTGATTAAAGAAGCGCTTCGGCAAGGAAAACCAATTTTTGCAGTCTGCCGAGGGATGCAGTTGCTCAATGTTGCTCTAGGTGGAAGTTTAGAGCAGGAAGTGGCTGACCATTGGCAAGAGGATATAGAAGGAACTTCGCATCGTTTGCAGGTTAAACCTAAAAGTCGTGTCAGTCAATTGTTCGCGCAGGGCAGTCAAATCAATTCCTTTCATCATCAACGGATCAAGGATTTGGCGCCAGGCTTAGTGACAACTGGACTAGATCCACGAGATGGGACCATTGAGGTCTATGAAAGCAAGGGGAAACAGGCCTTGTTTGGTATTCAATGGCACCCAGAGTTTTTATACAAGGATTGCAAGCAACACAGAGATTTGTTTCAGTATTTGGTGGATGTGTTTTAAGAGGGAAATGACTTCCCTCTTTTTATTATCAATTCTTATAATTGCAAGAGTATTTGTTATAAGTAAAAATTATAACATTCTATAAAAAAAGCCAATTAGCCAGATAGTCTTTTCTGTGTTAAGATAGATTCAGCTCAAAAATTAAGGAGATATTCTTATGAAATTAAAAAAATTGTTTAGTTTAGCAGCAGCTGCCTTATCAGTAGGTGTTCTTGCTGCATGTGGTAGCTCGTCTTCTAGCTCTTCATCTGATTCTTCAGCGACAACTGTTCGTGTTGGTGTGATGAGCTTGAGCGAATCAGAAGAAGCACGTTGGAACAAAATCCAAGAAATTCTTGGTGATGAAGTGAAATTGGAGTTTACTCAATTTACAGACTATTCACAGCCAAACAAGGCGGTAGCTGAAAACGAAGTAGACATCAACGCATTCCAGCACTATAACTTCTTGAATAACTGGAATGAAGAAAATGGTGAAGACTTGGTCGCTATTGCGGATACTTATATCTCACCAATCCGTCTTTACTCAGGTACAGCTGATGGCAAGAACAAGTACACGAAAGTGGAAGAAATTCCTGATGGTGCTGAAATTGCGGTTCCAAACGACCCAACAAACGAAAGTCGCGCCCTTTACCTTCTTCAAGCAGCAGGTTTGATCAAGGTTGGTGTATCTGGTACAGAATTGGCAACGATTGCTGATATTACTGAAAACAAGAAAAACTTGAAGATTACTGAGTTGGATGCAAGCCAAACAGCAAGCTCACTTAGCTCTGTTGATGCAGCGGTTGTAAACAACACCTTCGTATTGGAAGCTGGCTTGGATTACAAGAATGCCCTTTATAAGGAGCAAAAAGATGAAAACTCAGCACAATGGTATAACTTGATTGCCGCTCGTAGCGATTGGGAAGAATCAGAACAGGCAGCAGCGATTAAGAAAATTATCGAAGCCTACCACACAGATGAAGTGAAAGAAGTCATTGAAACAACATCAGATGGTATGGATGAGCCAGTTTGGTAAAATGCAAATAGGTCGAGGACTGGACAGAATTGTTCAGCCCTCTATCTGTTTTTATAGAGATAAGACAATCTCTTAACTAAAGTTAGAAATACCATAATATTTTTGATTTTGGTTAGTAGATTGTATAGAGGAGAAGATATGTCAGAAGCGAAAATTCAAGCCTTTGAGCAGGATACGATTATTCAGACCTATTTTGAAAAATTAAAAGTCTTGATTTCAAAGAAATCCATCTTTGCTCAACAGATTGGTTTACTGGATGTAGCCACTTATTTGAAAGAACTGTTTGAAGAGGCTGGGGCAACTGTTGTTTTAGATGACAGCTACGCAGCGCCATTTGTCATGGCTAGGTTTGAGGCAAGTGTTCCAAATGCTAAGACCTTGATTTTTTACAATCACTATGACACTGTTCCTGCTGATGCCGATCAGGTCTGGGAGAAGGGTAAACCCTTTGAATTGACCATTTCCGATGGCTATATTTATGGTCGCGGGGTGGACGATGACAAGGGCCATATCACAGCCCGTTTATCTGCCCTGAAAAAATACCAGGCTAGACAGAATGGTCAGCTCCCTGTTAATATCATCTTTATTATGGAGGGGGCAGAAGAGTCAGCCTCTGTCGACTTGGATAAGTATCTTTCAAAATACAAAGAATACTTGATTGGTGCTGATTTGCTGGTCTGGGAGCAGGGGCATCGCAATAGCCTCCATCAGCTAGAAATTGCTGGGGGAAATAAGGGAATTGTGACCTTCGATCTTCAGGTCAAATCAGCTGACTTGGATATTCATTCTTCCTATGGAGGTGTCATTGATTCGGCAAGCTGGTACTTATTATCAGCACTTCAATCCATGCGGGCTGCAGATGGACGAATCCTTGTAGATGGCATTTACGATCAGGTTCAAGAACCAAATGAACGTGAACTAGCCTTGGTTGAGGAATTTGCGTTGGCGACCAGTCAGTCTATGAAGGAGATTTATGGCTTGACTCTTCCAACCTTGGTAGAAGATCGGCGCGAGTTTCTCAAGCGTTTGTATTTTGAACCATCGATTACCATTGAAGGCTTGTCAACTGGCTATCTTGGTCAAGGTGTCAAGACCATCATTCCTGCCCAGGCTTCTGCTAAGATGGAAGTTCGTTTGGTGCCGGGTTTGGACCCCCATGATGTTTTGGACAAAATTCGCCAGCATTTAGCTAAGCATGGTTTTGAACAGGTAGAAGTTATCTTTACCTTGGGTGAGAAGAGTTATCGAAGTGATATGTCAGCTCCAGCCATTGTCAATGTGATTGAATTGGCTAAAAAGTTGACCCCAGAGGGTGTGGCAGTTTTACCTACCTCGCCAGGTACTGGACCCATGCACACCGTCTTTCATGCTTTAGGAGTGCCGATTGCGGGCTTTGGTCTGGGTAATGCCAACAGTCGTGACCATGCAGGTGATGAGAATGTCAGCATTGCTGACTACTATAGCCATGTTGAATTAGTAGAGGAGTTAATAGCAAGTTATGAGTAAGGAAATGATTAAGCTAGATAATATTGATGTAACCTTTCAGCAGAAAAAACGGACCATTGAAGCGGTCAAGGATGTGACCATTCATATCAATCAAAGGGATATTTACGGTATCGTAGGTTATTCTGGAGCTGGTAAATCTACCCTTGTTCGTGTCATCAATTTATTGCAGGTTCCGTCTGCGGGTAAGATTACCATTGATGAGGATGTGATTTACGAGGGGGACAAGGTTACTCTGACCCCAGCTCAATTGCGGAGCAAACGCCGTGAGATTGGCATGATTTTCCAGCATTTCAATCTGATGGCGCAGATGACAGCAGAAGAAAACGTGGCCTTTGCCCTTAAGCATTCGGGTTTGAGCAAGGAAGAGAAGAAGGAAAAGGTTGCTAAGTTGTTGGACTTGGTTGGGCTTTCTGACCGTGCTGAAAACTACCCAGCTCAGTTGTCCGGTGGTCAAAAGCAACGTGTTGCCATTGCGCGTGCCTTGGCAAATGACCCTAAAATCTTGATTTCTGATGAGTCTACTTCTGCCTTGGATCCGAAAACGACTAAGCAGATTTTGGCACTCTTGCAGGAGTTGAATGAAAAATTGGGCTTGACTATTGTCATGATTACCCATGAGATGCAGATTGTAAAAGATATTTGTAACCGTGTGGCGGTTATGCAGGATGGTCGCTTGATTGAAGAAGGTTCAGTGTTAGAAATCTTCTCTCATCCAAAAGAAGAATTGACCCAGGATTTCATCAAAACAGCAACAGGAATTGATGAAGCCTTGGTGAAAATTTACCAGCAGGATATTGTTCAGAATTTGCCTGAAAATAGCATTTTAGTGCAACTCAAGTATGCTGGTTCCAATACGGATACGGCGATTGTCAATGACTTATATAAATTCTATCAAGTGTCGGCCAATATTCTTTATGGTAATATTGAGATATTGGACCATACGCCAGTCGGTGAAATGGTAGTCATTCTCTCAGGAGAACCTGGACAGTTACACCGTGCTTTAGAAGCTGTGACAGAGGCCCGTGTAGAAGTGACGATTTTGAAAGGAGCGAACTAGATGTTAGAATGGATTCAAACGAATTTTCCAGATATTTATAAATTGGGCTGGGATGGTCAGACAGGCTGGTTAACGCATTTTAATTTAACCCTCTATATGACCTTTGTTTCCTTTGCTTTTGGTGGTTTTATGGGCTTGGTGTCCGGTTTGTTCTTAGTTCTGACAGGTCCACGTGGGGTCATTGCTAATAAGACTGCCTACTGGATTTTGGACAAGGTGGCTTCGATTTTCCGTGCCATTCCCTTCATTATCTTGTTGGCGGCGATTTCTCCCTTAACCAAAATTATTGTTGGCAAAACCATTGGTACAGAGGCAGCCTTGGTGCCTCTAGCCCTGTCAGTCTTTCCCTTCTTTGCCCGTCAGGTTGAAGTGGTCTTGTCAGAATTGGATCGCGGTGTCATTGAGGCTGCTCAGGCTTCAGGAGCGACCTTCTGGGATATTGTCTTTGTCTATCTACGTGAGGGGCTGCCCGACTTAATTCGTGTGACAACCTTGACCCTGGTTTCCTTGGTAGGCTATACAGCCATGGCTGGGGCTATCGGTGCTGGTGGTTTGGGGCAGGTTGCACTATCCTACGGTTACTTGCGCTACAATGATGATGTGACCTTCCTTGCGACCTTTTTGATTTTGGTTATCATCTTTGCCATTCAATTCATTGGTGATTTCTTGACCAGAAAGATTAGTCATAGATAATAGGCTAACATTTTTTCAATTGTTGGCTTGTCCTTGACATTCTCTCTGGGATTTTATACAATAAATTTAATTAAATAAACACTACCACCGGGTAGTCATGCAACAGCATTTTATGAACATCGTTAGGTCTTAGAAGATGTTCATAGAGTGCTGGTTTTTGTATAAAAGGAGTGAGAATATGTCACAATTTATTGTAGATTCATCGTTTTGGAATTTATTTCCAGATGCAAAAATCGGAGTGTTATTATTGAAGGGGTATAAAACGCCGGCGCAATCGCCTGATGAATTAGTGAAATTACTGGAAGAAAGCAACGGAATTGCCCAGAAATTTCTTACGGAAGATACCTTTAGTGAGAATGAGGTCATTCGTACATATCGTCAAGCCTATCAAAAATTTAAAACAAAAAAAGGCGCGCGTTCTAGTATCGAAGCCCTTTTGAAACGTTCAACTAGTGACCGTCCAGTCACAACAATTTCTCCATTAGTGGACATTTATAATGCGGCGAGTTTACGTTTTGGTCTTCCATGTGGTGCTGAAGATTTAGATACATTTGTAGGCAATCTCCAACTAACGGTCACTGAGGGTGGGGATGAGTTTTATCTGATTGGTGATGAAACCAATAATCCAACTCTACCAGGTGAAGTTTGCTATAAGGATGATAAAGGCGCCGTTTGTCGCTGTTTCAATTGGCGCGATGGTGAGCGAACCATGATTACGGATGAGACAAAGAATGCCTTCTTGGTCATGGAGTTGGTCAATTCTGATAGAGTAGAAGATTTGGAAAATGCCCTAGATTTTATCAGTCAACAGGCAGAAAACTTCTTGGGAGTAGTACCAGAAAAATATCTACTAGATTGCGATAGGCCTGCAATAGCCTTGTAGGATTTGTCAGCGGGGATTGTGTTCGGATATATAGTGGTCTTTCTAGACAAATGCTGGTTTTTCTGCTACAATACTAAGCATGAAAGAAGGTTGTTTCAAAAGCCTGTCTAGCGAGCTTGGGAGAGTGAAAGCCAAGCCAGTCTTGAAATAATTGGCGCTTTCCCAGTCGTGACCATGTCCGACTCCATCAGAATCATACAAATGAAGTAATAAATTAGGGTGGAACCGCGTTCTCAACGCCCCTATGTCTGTTGACAGGGGAAGAGAATGTGGTTCTTTTTCTGTTTTACCAAAGAGGAAAGAGAGGATATGAAGAATTTTTATCTAGTGGATAGCCAAGAACAGCTGTTTAACTATCAGCAATTTGTCTCAAAATACGAGGCAAAATGGCATGACTATATCCATTTTCTAAGGAAGGAATATCAAGTTCGTGATTTGCCCCAAGCCCTTATCTGGGCAAATGAAGAAGCCGCAAGAAAATTACTTGGCCAAAGTCCCGTACCAGCCTACACTAATGATATCCGCATGGTCATGACACCAGACTTAGCAGTTTGGAAAAAGATTTACCAGCATCAACTAGATAGCTACGAGAACAGCCCAGACTTGCAGACATTGAGTGCTCACTACAAAGGTTTGTCGGAAAATCATCTGTTGCAAATTATCGGTCATGAGCTGGCGCATTGGTCAGACCTTTTTCTGGATGACTTTGCGGACTATGATGCAAACATCTGGTTTGAAGAGGGCATGGTCGAGTACATCAGCAGACAGTATTTTTTGACGGAAGAAGAGTTTGCTCAAGAGCGGTTCTGTAATCAGCTCTTGGTTGACCTCTTTCAAGAAAAACACGGCTGGCATTCCTTGGATGCTTTTGGAAAATCCACTTACGAAGGAGATTACGCGAGTATTTTTTACGAGTACTGGCGAAGTTTTCTCACCATTGACCAGTTAGTAGAGAAAGTAGGTTCGGTCCAAGCACTTTTTGAAACCTATCATAAATGGGCGCAGTTAGACCAAAGCATTTCGCTACTCAACTGGTTTGTGCAGGAAGAATTATTAGAAAAAGAAATTTAAAAAGAAACAGGAGTAACTTATGTCTAAAAAATTTACTTTTCAGGAAATTATCCTGACCTTACAACAATTTTGGAATGAGCAGGGCTGCTTGCTCATGCAGGCTTATGATACGGAAAAAGGTGCGGGTACCATGAGTCCCTACACTTTCTTGCGTGCTATAGGTCCTGAGCCATGGAATGCGGCTTATGTGGAGCCGTCTCGTCGTCCTGCGGACGGTCGCTATGGGGAAAACCCAAACCGTCTCTATCAGCACCACCAATTCCAAGTGGTGATGAAGCCGTCGCCTTCTAACATCCAAGAACTCTACTTGGAATCTTTGGAGCGTTTGGGCATCAATCCTTTGGAACATGACATTCGTTTCGTTGAGGACAACTGGGAAAACCCGTCAACAGGATCAGCTGGTCTGGGTTGGGAAGTTTGGTTGGACGGTATGGAAATCACGCAGTTTACCTATTTCCAACAGGTTGGTGGCTTGGCGACAGGTCCAGTCACAGCCGAAGTAACCTATGGTTTGGAGCGTTTGGCTTCTTACATCCAAGAAGTTGATTCCGTTTACGATATCGAATGGGCAGACGGCGTTAAATATGGCGAAATCTTCATCCAGCCAGAGTATGAGCATTCAAAATATTCCTTTGAAGTATCAGACCAAGATATGCTCCTTGAAAACTTTACTAAGTTTGAAAAAGAAGCAGAGCGGGCTTTGGAAGAAGGCTTGGTTCACCCAGCCTTTGACTATGTACTCAAATGCTCTCATACCTTTAATCTGCTCGATGCCCGTGGAGCTGTGTCTGTAACTGAGCGTGCAGGCTACATTGCTCGTATCCGTAACCTTGCCCGTGTCGTTGCCAAGACCTTTGTGGCAGAGCGGAAAAAACTAGGCTTCCCACTCTTGGATGAAGCAACACGAGCAGAATTGTTGAAGGAGGACGCAGAATAATGGCGGTAGAACCTGAACAGAATGACAATGACAAGGCTATTGTGTTGAAAATCTGGCTGGAATTTACACAAGAATTCCAGGGAGAAGTATCAAATCAAGAACTTGGTGAGTCAATTCGTAAATGGTTGAAAGAGGAATTAAATCTTGATTGTCTAGAAGATGGTATTATATGTCAACTAGATAATGACAATAGTCGGAGGGTTTTATTTGGTTTTGTCGAAATTAACATTGATCACTCTGACACAATTTTTCAAAATATACAAACTAAGAAATTTATCTCTATAACTAAGGGGACTACAATAGTGAATGTGCTCAATGTAGAAAAAATAGAAATTGCAGAGGAAGATTATGACCAAAAATTTACTTGTTGAACTTGGCTTGGAAGAAATTCCTGCCTACATCGTAACCCCAGCCATGTACCAGTTGCGTGACCGCATGGCGACTTTTTTGACAGACAATCGCTTGGCTTTTGACAGCATCGATGTCTTTTCAACACCACGCCGTTTGGCTGTTCGTGTCCGTGGTTTGGCGGACCAGCAGACTGATTTGACAGAAGATTTCAAGGGTCCTGCTAAGAAGATTGCCTTGGACGCAGACGGAAACTTCACCAAGGCGGCTGAAGGTTTTGTCCGTGGTAAAGGCTTGACGACAGCGGACATCGAATTCCGCGAGATTAAGGGCGAAGAGTATGTCTATGTGACCAAGCATGAGGCGGGTCAGCCAGCCAAGGCAGTCTTGGCGGGTATTCCAGAGGTCTTGAAGGCTATGACCTTCCCTGTCAGCATGAACTGGGCATCCAACAAATTCGCTTACATCCGTCCTGTTCACACCTTGACCGTTCTCTTGGACGATGAAGCATTGGCTATGGACTTCTTGGACATTTCATCAGCTCGTATCAGTCGTGGTCATCGTTTCCTTGGAAATGAAACCGAGATTGCAAGTGCAGATTCTTACGAGGCTGACTTGCGTGCACAGTTTGTCATTACAGACCCCGCAGAGCGTAAAAATATGATCGTCGAGCAAATCAAGTCTATCGAGGACAAATACAATGTGACAGTTGAGATAGATGAGGACCTGCTCAATGAAGTTCTCAACTTGGTCGAGTATCCAACTGCCTTCATGGGTTCCTTTGACACCAAGTATTTGGAAGTGCCAGAAGAAGTCTTGGTCACTTCCATGAAAAACCACCAACGTTACTTCGTGGTGCGTGATAAGGCTGGCAAACTCTTGCCAAACTTCATCTCCGTCCGTAACGGGAATGACCAGTACCTTGACAATGTCATCAAAGGGAATGAAAAAGTCTTGGTAGCACGTTTGGAAGACGGCGAATTCTTCTGGCGTGAAGACCAAAAACTCAAGATTGCTGACTTGGTGGAACGCCTCAAAGTCGTGACCTTCCATGAGAAAATCGGCTCACTTTACGAGCACATGGAACGTACAAAGGTTATCGCAGAAAAACTGGCTGACTTGGCAGGCTTGTCTGCGGACGAAAAAGCAGATGTGGCACGTGCGTCGGACATCTACAAGTTTGACCTCTTGACAGGTATGGTCGGCGAGTTTGATGAATTGCAAGGGATTATGGGTGAGAAATACGCTCTTCTTGCAGGGGAAAAACCTGCGGTGGCAGCAGCAATCCGTGAGCACTACCTGCCAAACTCAGCAGAAGGCGAATTGCCTGAAAGCAAGGTTGGTGCGGTCTTGGCACTGGCTGATAAATTCGACACTCTCCTATCCTTCTTCTCAGTTGGCTTGATTCCTTCTGGCTCAAACGACCCTTACGCTCTTCGTCGTGCGACACAGGGTATCGTTCGAATCTTGGAAGCCTTTGGCTGGGAAATTCCATTGGATCAGTTGATTGCGGAGTTGTACAACTTGAATTTTGCTAGCTTGACCTATGACAACCAGCCAGCTGTGATGGACTTTATCCGTGCTCGTGTAGAGAAGATGATGGATAAGGCGATTCCGAAAGACATCCGCGAGGCTGTACTGGCTAGCTCAACCTTTGTGGTCAGACTGCAACTGGCAGCCAGCTCTGCTATTTTCCAAAAATCAAAAGAGGCTGACTACAAGGAAGCCGTGGAAAACTTGTCACGGGTCTTCAACTTGGCTGAAAAGGCGGAGGCGACTGCGATTGACGAGGCACTCTTTGAAAATGAGCAGGAGAAAGCACTTGCTGCAGCAGTATCTAGCTTGGAATTGACGGAAGACATGGCAGGCAACTTGGACAAGCTATTTGCTCTCAGCCCAGTCATCGCAGCCTTCTTCGACAATACCATGGTCATGGCAGAGGATGCAGCAGTCAAAGCCAACCGCTTGGCAGTGCTGAAAGCCTTGGCAGATAAGGCTTCAGCAGTAGCTGTTTTCAATCTTTTGAATAGTAAGTAGGAGGTATTCATGGAACAAGCAAAAATCGATCGCATCAATGAATTGGCCCGCAAGAAAAAGGCGGAGGGCTTGACAGAAGCGGAGTTGCAGGAACAGGCAGCTCTTCGTGAGGAGTACATCGAGGGCTACCGCCGTAGTGTGCGTGCCCATGTCGAAGGTATCAAGGTCGTCGATGAGGATGGCAATGATGTGACACCTGAGAAACTCCGCCAAGTCCAACGTGAGAAAGGCTTGCACGGACGTAGCTTGGACGACCCTAATTCCTAAGAATAAGGTTGCTAAAAAAAACAAGCAAAGACTAGGTTTCCTAGTCTTTTTCTGTTATACTATATCAAAAGGAGGTTTGCTATGAAAAAAGTGTGGAATTGGTTTGTGATTGGGCTTTCTATCCTATTAAGCTTTGTTGGAGCATGTTATTGTTTCATTGGTATGGAGGAAGTGCTTCCTATTCAGTCGGATGAGGGCATCTTTTTAATTGTTGGTCTAGGCTATATCTGGTTTATGGGAACACTCTATCTGACCCTCATTCTTCATGAATTGGGGCATGCCTTCTTTGGTTGGTTGACAGGTTTTGACTTGGTGGCGCTTGGCTTGGGTAATCGCTTGTTGGTCAAGACTGATCAAGGATGGAAATGGAAGAAAACCGTGATTGTGCAAGGGGCAGCTGCTCAGTATATCGGGGTCAAAAGAGACGAGAATGACCCACGGGCAATTTTGATGTTTGCAGGTGGCCTGATTGTTCATCTTGTTCTAGTCTTGCTTTCTGCTTTGATGGGAATTTTGACGGGGAAGTGGGGGCTACCATTATCGCAAATTCTTCTCAATCTATCTTTATTCATTCTCAATGCCAACCCTTCTGGTTTCTTGGATGGTGCTAAGATACAAGAGTTGCGTGCTCATCCCGAATATAGCCAACTGACCCATCGTGGGCTTCGTCATGCAGCTCAAGTTATGGTGGATCCGACTGCTGCCAACTTGAGTGACTTTGTTTTGGATCTCCCAATCTTGCCAGGGCATTTACCACAAACGCATTACCTCAACTGGACAGAAGTCATGATCTTTAAGGGAGAGTATCGACCAGCTCAAGTGCGTTTGGAACAATTGATCGCCACATCCGATAATGATTACATCATCAAAGCAAGCAAACTTATTTTGTTGGAAGTCTATATCTTGCAGGGGTTGGAAGATGAAGCTAGGGAGTTAGGTCAGGACAAACAGGTCAAGGCTCTGCTCAAGTACCCTATGGGAAATTACCAAGTCATCGCGGCTCTCTACCATCAGCGAATTTCACATGATAACAAGGCCTTGAAGAAATCACTGGCTCAGGCTAAAAAAATGTTGCCAAACAGTCCGCTTTTGGCTGATGAACAGATTTATTATAGCAAGCTCTTGAGAGAAGTTGAGTTAGAAAGTCAATTGCCATAGTAGATTATTTTGACTTGTATTTGCGATAAAATTTATGTTAAAATAGGTACAGAAACAAATAGATAGGGAGGTTGGTCATGAAAAAATTGATGTACACCTTGTTGGTACTTGCCTATGTTGCAATTGCTTATTTGTCGGTCTATGTCCTTCCGCACTATTATTTTGGTGCTATTATGGGGGCTGCCGGGGCCAATCTTGGTGTTAGTTTCAAACAATTCAAGGAAGTGAAAGCTTGTCCTGAGAAACCCTTTTCAGCCTATTTTAAGTGGGATAAGACAACGACAGTTATTTTATTGGTGGTTATTTTGGGACTCGTTCTTTTTGTTCATCTGCTACCAGTATCCAATGTGCAAGTCGGCTTAGCTTTCTTGGTCGGGCTTAGCTATGGTGCGTTTTGGAATATCTTGCATATCCAATTTCTTAGAAAGTATTATTTTAAAAACGCATGAGAGTTTCATGCGTTTTCTTTGTCTATATTGTTTGTCCGGCTTTCAACTTTTTCATTAAGACGATGGAGCTTGGAATGAGAACGATGATGCTACCGATCCAGGCTGCGGGATTGGCAGCTGCTGTTCCATAAAAGCCCCAATACTGCATACCGATGATGGCGACAGCCGCTCGGAAAATCAATTCCCCAAAGCCTGCAAGAGTTGGAATAAAACCCTTGCCCAGTCCCTGGATAAAGCTACGAAGAATAAAGAGGCTGGCTACAATCCAGTAACAAATCCCGTTGATGATGTAGTAGATAAGGGCCAAATCCAATACGGTTTGACTGGCATTTGGCAGAAAGAGGCCGGAGAAGAAGCGGTTGCCCAGGATGAGTAGGAGGGCAAATACTAGTGCCCAAGCGATGTTTAGAACCAAGGCCTGACGGACACCTTCTCGGATCCGTTCGTAGAGCTTGGCCCCATAGTTCTGGGCTGTAAAGGTTGCGATGGCTAGCCCAAGATTGACCATGGGCAGCATAGCTAGCTGGTCAGTACGGAGGGCAATAGCTTGGGCAGCAATAGCATCCGTGCCCAGTTGGTTGACCATGAATTGTAGGGTCATGGCTCCGATAGCGATAATACTGGCTTGAAAGCCCATGGGAAAAGCTAGTTGTGCGTGTTTCTTGAGATTGTCTTTGTCTAATTTTATATCAGATAAGCCGATATGGTATTGGGGAACCTTACGGGCAATGTAAAAAATCAAAAAGAGAACAGAACAGGCTTGGGCTGTAATGGTAGCAAAACCAGCTCCGAAAACACCCCATTTCATGACTAGAATGAAGAAAAAGTCCAAACCGATATTGATAAAACAAGCGATGATTAGGGCAATCAGAGGTGTCTTAGAATCCCCTAAACTTCGTAAGGCTGAAGAGAGGAAATTATAAAAAATGGTAAAGGTAAGTCCTCCGAACATGGCAGTCAGAAAGGCATGAGAATGTGGAAGAATGCTGGTAGGTGTCCTCATCAAAACTAAAATCGGTTTCAAAAAGACTAAGGCAAGGAGTGTCAATACTAGACTGATGAGGAAGGAGTAGAAAAGTCCATGGACAAAGGATTTTTTCAGCTCATCAAAGTCACCTGCCCCAAAGCGTTGGGCAGAAATGATGGTCAGACCATTGGTCACTCCTTGTGCAAAACCGATGATGAGAAAAATCAAGCTGGCAGTTGAGCCGACACTGGCAAAGGCTTCTTTTCCCAGGGTATGACCCACAATCATAGAATCGGCAAAGTTATAGGCCAATTGGAAAAAAGAACCAATCAGTAAGGGGATGGCAAATTGTAAGATGACAATAATTGGTTTCCCTTTTGTTAAATCGTTCATGCATTCTCCTTTGTTAACAGACGAGAAGCCTACTAGGAGTTTTATCCTCTAGTAGGCTTTTTCAATATTTTAGTTAGCTAAGTCTTCAAAGTGGTCAACGGTATTATGATCTGTAATGGCCATGATGAGTTCTTCAGTTTTGAAAACATAGTCTGGAGTTAGTTGGATATTCAATTCCTGATTTTCTCCACTACGGTAACCGATGATGTTCATCTTATAGCGTTGACGGAGCTTGAGCTCGCCCAAGGTCTTACCAATCCATTTTGCAGGCGGATGAAATTCAACGATGGAAACATTTCCTTCTAGTTCCAGGAGGCTGGTTGTGTCTTTGTGAAGAAGTTGCTTGGCCAGTGAAATACCTGTTTCTCGTTCTGGAGAGATGACCTTATCTGCACCGACACGAAGGAGAACTTCTTTAGCGGTTGTTCCCTTTACTTTAGCAACAACCATGGGAACGCCGAGAACCTTGGTATGCATGACAGCGAGAACGCTAGATTCTAAATTCTCACCAGTAGCAACCACGACAGCATCACAGTTCCCGATGCCAGCAGCACGTAGGATAGAACGGTCGGTTATATCTCCAACAATCCCTCGCGTGAGAATGGGTTCAAGATGGTTAATTTGTTGTTCGTGGTTATCAATGGCAATGATGTTGCAATCATAATTATGTAGGGTCTTGGCAATGGTTGTACCGAATACTCCTAAGCCTAGTATTCCGATAGTATAGTTTGGCATGATTTCTCCTTTATACAAGCATAGATGATTTGGCGTATTGTAGGCTTTCCTGTTTAGATGCTTTACGGAGGGAAAGGCTAGCTAGAATAGATAGAGGCCCTATGCGGCCGAAAAACATGAGAGCCATGATAACTGCCTGTCCTGCCATGGTGAGTGATGGGGTCAGGTTGGCAGTCACTCCAACGGTTGCTAGGGCTGACATGACCTCAAAGACCAAGAAGAGCAAGGGTTGCTGCCTATCTGTGATAACTAAAGCAAACAAGCCTGTCAAAAAGACCAAAAGAAAGACAGAAAAGGTCGCAAAAGCCTTGCGGATGGTCAGGCTATCAATGGTTCGACCAAGGAAGTTGGTATGGGGCAGTCCCAAAATCTCGCTACGGGCATAGAGGACCAGAGTGAGAAAGGCAGTAATTTTAATTCCTCCCGCCGTTCCTCCTGGTGCTCCCCCCAGCATCATCTGAAAGATATAGATCAGCAGGGTGATAGGAGCTGCGGTGGTGTAGTCAATACTAGCAAATCCCGCCGTTCTCATGGTCACAGTCTGGAAAAAACTTGCTAGTAGTTTGTGACCAAAGGATAGATGACCGATGGTAGCAGGGTTGTTCCACTCTGTAAGTAAGGTTAATAGGGTACCACAGCTCAAAATCGTGGCAGTCAAACCTAGAACTACCTTGGTATGAAAGCCTAGTTTACGAAGATGGAATTTTTGCCCAAGCTGGGTTTGCAAATCAAACCAGACAGAGAAGCCCAGTCCTCCCATGATGATTAGGCTGGCTAAGGTTAGGTTAATCAAGGGATTGTCAACATAGCGGACAATACTGGTGGCGCCGAAATTATCAAAACCAGCATTACAGAAGGCTGAAACGGATAGGAATATGGAAGTAAATATCCCCCTAGCCCAACCAAATTCTGGTACGAAGTGCAGAGATAAGAGAATAGCTCCCAGTGTTTCAATGGCTAGGGTGAAGCCGAAAACAGACTTGAGAAAATTTCTAAAATGTTTTGTGTCAGAGCGATTGAGGGCTTCTTGGAGAGTTGCCATACTCATAAAATTGATTTTCCGACCACCTCGTAGGGCAAAGAGGCCAATAAAACCAACCAGGCTCAGTCCACCAATCTGAATGAGTAGCATACAGATGATTTGACCAACTGTAGAATAGGTATCGGCAACAGCTTTTGTAAACAATCCAGTCACGCAAACCATGGACACAGAGGTAAAGAGGTGGTCCCAGTAACGGGCATTAGATGTAGGAACTTGTGAAATGGGCAGACTAAGTAAGAGGGAGCCAAGGAGAATGACCAGCAGAAAGCTGAGAATAATTCGTTGGCTGGGAGTAAGGTGTATCTTAAATGCTTTCATAAAGCTACCTTTTCAAAAAATAAAGATGAGCATATTGTAGCATAAATAGGAAAAAAAGTAAGCCAGAAAGTAGATTATTTGCTAGCTAAAAAGGGATGGATTTGAGCCAACCCTATATTATCCAGACTTTTCATTTTTTTAGGAAGTTACCTATTCGTAGAGAATTGATATATCCTTACTTTTTTACTTGTCCAATAAAAAGCAAGAGAGCAAATATTCCCCAAAATCCAGCTAAGAGTGGTTTGATTTGTCCAGCGAAAAATCCAATGGAGAAAGTTAGGGCAAAACCTGCAATGAGAAACCAGAGCAGTGGTTTACGATAAAGATGGATAGCTTCTTGGACAGCATTTGATTCTGGACTGGTAGTTTGCCAGTCACTATTCAAGATTGGAAGTATAGTGAACGGTAAGATAAAGATTGGTGGATTGTCCCCAGTCAGGTAGCTATGTATATACAGGCTACAAATTGTTGTATAGGAGAGAACAATCAAAGTGAGTATGAGTTTCGGTTTGTTAACGTTCATCTGGTTTCTCCTTTTTGAAATACAATCGATAAAGAATAGCGACAGCAAATCCAGCAGGAAGGATGAGAACACGTGGTTTGACATGTCCTAGCCAAATGCCCACGGAATAGGTCAAGGTCATGGCAAACAGGGCAAAGATGGCTTGGATGATATAGTAGCGTTTTTCCTCTGCTGTTTGATAGGGTTTGATAATCTGAATGGTCGGTAGCATGAGCAAGAAGGAACCACTAATCGGCTCATTGACCATGTAAGAGTAGATGAAGAAGGCAGAAAATAAACCATAAAATAGAACAAAAAAGCGACAGGTTTGTTTTGGGGAGAAGGGTTTATTCATGGTATTAGGTCCTTATTTTTTCTTAGCAGAATCTGCTTCCAATTTTTGCAGATAGGCAAGGGCAGACAGGGCTAGACTGGCAAAGAGGCCCATCATGCCACCGAAGAGGAGGGATTTTACGTGGAAGATGGAATCCAGTAGGGGAAGCTGGAGGCTAAAGAGGTCTGCCAGCCCAGCAAAGAGGCTAGATAGCAGGGCAACTCCCAGTCCCCAAATGAGTGGATTGAGGGTCTGTCCTTGTCTTTCCTCAGGGCTTAGTTCGTCCACGTCATATTGAGCCAGGTCAGCATGGAGGGTGCGCATATTAACGATACCAATGAGGATAATATTGAAGAAGGCAATGATCATTGGATAGTAGGTAGCCACCTCCAGAGGATAGCGGTAGGCTAGGAAGTAGGCGATGGCATTTCCGAGAGCTAGGAAGTAGAAGTGGTAGATAAAGGCTATTCCCCCAATCTCATCTGCCTTAGTCCGTCGGTACTCGTCTAAAGGCCCGCGAATACCATAAACGTGCCGTATCATGTTTTGAATCCACTTAGGTTCTTTTTTGGAAATAGCAGAGCTGACAGTTAGTTGTTCCGCTTTTTTCATGCGCTTGCGTAACATGATTTCGATAGCAATGCCTGTGAAAATACCACCTAGACAGGCTGCAAGGAATTTTCGGAGGTCAAATAGGTGGTCGAGAGGATTGAGTCCCTCCATCCAGGCACCAAAAACAACAGTCCAAATGTACATAAGGGCAGTGAAATAGAGGGTGAATTTGAAACTTGCTCCCTTGAGCTGCTTCTGTTCCTTGCTAGTCAATTCTTCTACATCTAAACTGTCCACTTGGCTGTGGCGCATCTTGGATGCCATATACATACTGGCGGAAAGAGTGGATAGGAGTAGAGCCGTTGGGTAGCCATAGGCAACGACTTCTGGGTAGCGTTTGGATAGGGCAAGTGCCAGTAGGGTAAGAGCCATGGTGCCCCAAAAGAGCAGGATAAAGCAGGAATTGCCCAGTCGGAAGGCTTCTTGTTTGCGATATTCATCCAAGGGCCCTGCGATACCGTAAAATCGTTTGATTAATTTATCTTGAAAGGTTTCTTTTTTCATAAGCAGCTCCTTATTTTTGATCGAACAATGGTAAGATGTATACAAAGCCTAAGAAGTAGATGGTCCCAGCAATCAGCAATTGTAGCCAAAATTTGGCTTGGCTGATAATGTGCAAGATGTCAGCTCCGCTATTGCCCCAAAGCTGAAAGAGGACAAAGAGCGGGATAAAAATGAGAGTAGAGATGAGAGCTTTACGTGTGTTCTTTTTCATGGTGTTCATTCCTTTCTATTCATTCCAAAAGAGGCTGTTGAGGTCAGTCTGTAAAGCTTTGGCTAGGTTGATACAAAGGTCTAGCGAGGGATTGTATTTGTTATTTTCAATCATGTTGATGGTTTGCCTGGATACGCCGATGGCCTTGGCTAGATCCAGCTGGGAAATACCTAGCAGTAGGCGGTAGTCTTTGACACGGTTCATGTGCCCTCCTTTCTATGTCAATTATATCTGACACAATTGTCTAAAAATGAGGGAGTGGGAAAGAACTCGACCATTCATAGAAGAGTTCGTCTTCCCACCCCCGCACAGTTGATTAGGTCAGATTTGGAGTGTAAAACACGAACAAATCTGCCAATCAACCACTGCGCTGAGATGTTGACACTAACTTTGAGAAGTGGGGCTTGAGCCCAGCCTCTTTAAAATGTTGTCAATTATATCCGACATATAACTGTAAAAAAATGTGGGAGGCCTCCCTGGTTATGTCAACTATATCTGACATCTTTCTGTAATGTTATTATATACCTATCCAGAAATCTTGTCAACTATATTTGACATATTTTTTGTAAAAAGTTTGCAACATCTTTTTGATTTATTTTGTGGTACAATAGATAAGATATGAGCAAGGAATTTAATCACACTACTGTTCTCTTGCATGAGACAGTCGATATGTTAGACATCAAACCAAATGGAATTTATGTAGATGCAACGCTGGGTGGAGCAGGGCATAGTGAGTACCTGCTCAGTCAGTTGACAGATGGTGGGCATCTCTATGCCTTTGACCAGGATCAGACGGCTATTGATCATGCCCAAATCCGCTTGGCAGCCTACATTGAAAAGGGACAAGTCACCTTTATCAAGGACAATTTCCGCAACCTCAAGGTCCGCTTGGCAGAACTTGGTGTGACAGAAATTGATGGGATTTGTTACGATCTAGGTGTGTCCAGTCCTCAGCTGGATGAGCGGGAGCGAGGTTTTTCCTATAAACAGGATGCACCGCTTGACATGCGGATGAACCGTGATGGTCAGTTGACGGCCTATGATGTGATCAATTCCTATGACTACCATGATTTGGTGCGGATTTTCTTCAAATATGGAGAGGATAAGTTTTCCAAGCAGATTGCTCGTAAGATTGAACAGGCGCGTGCTGTCAAACCGATTGAAACAACGACTGAGTTGGCAGAGCTGATCAAGTCTGCCAAGCCAGCCAAGGAACTCAAGAAGAAAGGCCACCCTGCCAAGCAGATTTTTCAGGCTATTCGGATTGAGGTCAACGATGAGTTGGGAGCGGCAGACGAGTCTATTCAGCAGGCCATTGACTTATTGGCTCTGGATGGACGAATTTCCGTTATCACCTTTCATTCCTTAGAAGACCGCTTGACCAAACAACTCTTCAAAGAAGCGAGTACCATTGATGTGCCAAAAGGCTTGCCGTTTATTCCAGATGATTTAAAGGCACCGCTGGAGTTGGTCAACCGCAAGCCGATTTTGCCAAGTCAAAAAGAATTGGAAGCCAACAATCGTGCCCATTCAGCCAAGTTGCGCGTAGCCAAGAAAGTACATAAGTAGGAGAAACATCTATGTTACAAGAAAAACGTAGAGAAGCTACCATGCGTGTGATTGGTGATAAGTTTAAAACCTTCACCCGTGTAGAAAAAGCCTTTTATACAAGTATTATCCTATCCGGTCTGGCCTTGGCGATAGGGATTATTTTCTTGCAGACCCGTTTGATCCAAGTCCAGTCTGAAATGGCCAAGGTCAATCAAAACATCAATCAAAAACAGATTGAAATCAATGATGCCAAACAGGCTGTTAATGAGCTCACACGTTCGGCACGTCTGATGGAGATAGCGGAGAAGGCTGGATTAACATTTAATAACGACAATATTGGAGTAGCTGAATAATGCCCAGAAGAAACAATAAACTCTTGCAGTATGTCCTGAAAACAAGGTATCTTCCGTCCCAAAATCGTCGAAGAGTAGGCCAAGGTCTGCTGTTTTTGACGATTTTAATCTTTTCTATCTTTCTCTTTAATTTTGCCTACATTATTGGTACAGATAGCAAGGCAGGTGTGAAATTATCGGAGAGAGCAGAGGCTGTCCACCAGCAAGAAGTGACAGTTCAGGCCAAACGGGGAACCATCTATGATCGAACAGGTATACCTATTGCAGAAGATTCCACCACCTATACCGTTTATGCTATTATTGATAAGGAATATGTTTCCGAATTGAAGAAAATTCTTTATGTTCAGGACAGTCAATTTAGTAAGGTTGCAGATGTATTCAAAAACCACCTTGGAATGGAAACGGATTACGTTCTTCAACAGTTAAGACAGCCAGAACTGAAGCAGGTTTATTTTGGAACCTTAGGGAAAAATATTTCTTATAATACCATGACCACTATCCAGGAGGAGATGAAGGCGGCGGGGATTGAAGGGATAGCCTTTAATGCCAGCCCAGGTCGGATGTATCCAAATGGAAACTTTGCTTCCATCTTTGTCGGACTAGCCAATTTGATTGAAAACAAGGATGGAAGTCATAGTTTGCAAGGGATGAGTGGGATGGAGTACTACCTCAACGATATTCTGGCCGGTCAGGATGGTAAGGTTGTCTACGAAAAAGATAGCCAGGGACGTGTGTTGCCGGGAACAGAAACAGTTAAGAAAGAAACCATTAACGGTCAGGATGTTTATACGACGATTTCTGCAGACCTGCAACGGTCCTTGGAAACCAATATGAATACTTTCTTTGATACCGCCAGAGGTCGCTATGCCAATGCTACCCTAGTCTCGGCTAAGACAGGAGAAATTTTAGCAACGACGCAACGTCCCAGCTATGATTCAGACACTAAGGAAGGCTTGGGACAAGAGGGACTCCTAGAACGTTCGCTCCTTTACCAAGAAGCCTTTGAACCTGGTTCTACCATGAAGGTCTTGACGGTCGCATCAGCTATTGATAACGGTACTTTCGATCCAAATGCCTACTATACCAATAATGAGTATGTGATTGCCGATGCAAAAATCAATGACTGGACCCTCAATGATGGGATGTCTGCCGTGACCTTGAACTACGCCCAAGGCTTCTCCCTGTCAAGTAACGTTGGTATGACCCTGCTCCAACAGCAGATGGGGGATGAGAAATGGTTGAATTACCTGACTAAGTTCCGTTTTGGTTATCCAACCCGTTTCGGTATGGGAGATGAGGCGCCTGGTTTGGTACCTGAAGACAATATCGTAACCATTGCCATGTCTTCTTTCGGACAAGGTATATCTGCCAATCAGGCTCAGATGATTCGAAGTTTTACCTCTATTGCCAACAATGGAGTCATGTTGGAGCCGAAATTTATTTCTGCCCTCTATGATCCCAACACAGACTCAGCTCGTATTTCTGCTAAGGAAGAGGTGGGGAATCCTGTTTCAGAACAGGCGGCAGACGATACTCTTCGCTATATGATCAATGTCGGAACAGATCCTGTATTTGGAACTCTTTACTCTCATGATGTACAAGGTCCAGCCATTCAGGTGGAAGGCTATGATATTGCCATGAAATCAGGATCAGCCGAAATTGCCAGCGAAGATGGTCAGGGTTATATCAAGGGCGCTTATACCAACTCGGTTGTCGCCATGATTCCTGCTGAGGATCCAGAGTTCATTATGTATGTGACCATTCGTCAGCCAGAAGTCTTGAGTGTTCTCTCTTGGGATACTATTATCAGTCCAACTCTGAAAGAAGCGATGTTATTGAAGGATAATCTCAATCTAGATGCACCTGCTCCGTCCTTGACTTATGTAGAAAAAGAAACGGACTACAAGTTACCAGATTTGATAGGGAAAGCGCCGGGTGAGTCGGCGGAAGAACTTCGCCGCTATCTGGTCCAACCAGTTATTCTGGGCAATGGTGCTGAGATTAAGGAAGTTTCCTTAGAAAAAGATAGTTTGGTAGCCCCTAATCAACAAGTCCTCTTGTTGACCAATAAGTTGGAAGATATGCCTGACCTATATGCCATAACAAAAGAAAATATGGATATCTTTGCCGAATGGACAGGTATTGAGGTAACCTACGAAGGTTCGGGCTCAAAAGTAGTCAAACAAAATGTTGAAGTAGGGACCAAATTGAATAAAATCAAGAAATTAACAGTTACATTAGGAGAATAATATGCAGTTTGCACTCATATCGGGACTGGTAGCCTTTTTGGCAACGGTGATCCTGATACCACGATTTATTACCTTTTATCAAGCCAAGCGCATCGAAGGGCAACAGATGCACGAGGATGTCAAGCAACACCAGTTTAAGGCAGGAACCCCAACCATGGGTGGGACGGTCTTTCTGGTGGTAGCGATTATTGTTAGCTTTCTCTTTGCGGCTAGTTTGAAGATGCTAACAGGTGGTGTCTTGGCCATTCTTTTCATCCTGGCTCTCTATGGCTTGGTCGGATTTTTGGATGATTTCTTAAAAATATTCAAAAAAATCAATGAAGGGCTAAATCCGAAACAAAAATTAGCCTTGCAGATTTTGGGTGGACTGGTATTCTACTTTGTCCATGTGAATGGTGCTGGCGGAGGAGAGCTCAATGTATTTGGTCATATCATCAATCTCGGTATGCTCTATTTACCCTTTGTTCTATTCTGGTTGGTTGGTTTTTCAAATGCGGTCAACCTGACTGATGGTATTGATGGCTTGGCCTCTATTTCGGTTGTTATTAGTTTGCTTGCCTATTCTGTCATTGCCTACAAGGAACAGAAGTTTGACATTCTTTTGGTCTGTGTAACCATGATTGGTGGCTTGCTTGGCTTCTTCGTTTATAATCGTAAACCAGCCAAGATTTTCATGGGAGATGTGGGAAGTCTGGCACTCGGTGGGATGTTGGCAACCATTTCCATTGCCCTCCGTCAAGAATGGACCCTCCTCCTAATCGGTTTGGTCTATGTTATCGAAACGTCATCTGTTATGTTACAAGTTTCGTATTTCAAATATACTAAAAAACGCTTTGGAGAAGGTCGTCGTATCTTCCGTATGACACCATTCCATCATCATTTGGAGTTGGGTGGTTTGACAGGCAAGTCTGAAAAATGGAGTGAGTGGCAGGTTGACTTCTTCCTTTGGTCAGTCGGACTTGTCATGAGCCTGATTACACTGGCTATTCTTTATCTATAGAATTTCAGAAACAGCAGAAATGCTGTTTTATTTTTACCTTGACAAAAATGGTCGATGAGATGTAGAATAAAGAGAAGTGGAATAGGCGGAGGATAATTATGGAACAGTTAAACCAAGAACAGCTTTATGGAGTCGTGCTCCAGACCATGACGGCAGCTAGTCAGCTTCCGATGGTTAAAGTCAACAGGGAAGAATTTTTGAAAACTCGGTTTAAGGATAGTCCTTATATAGATAAGATTTTAGCGGATGGGCCAACAGCTGTCTATAGCCTCGAAGCCCTGCGCAAAGAGGCCGATAAAATCATCAATGATATGACAACCAAGACCTCGCTTCTATCCTTTGCAGCAGGCTTGCCGGGCAATCCTTTTACTGCCATAGCAGCTGGGACAGCAGATATTGCTCAGTATTTTGGCTTTGCCTTGAATTTATCGCAGCAAATTGCCTATCTTTTTGGAGAAGATGAGTTGTTTGTTGGTCAAGGAAAGGAAATTCCAGAAGAGGTTCAAATCCGTATTATTGCCTACATCGGTGTCATGTTTGGAGCAGGTGGTTCAGCAGTGCTTCTAAATAAAGTATCCAAAACAGTTGGGGCAAATGTTGGTAAGAAAGTAGCTATGCAGGCTCTGACCAAAACGACTTGGTATCCCTTGGTGAAAAAGGTTGCTGCAGTGATTGGTGTTAAGATTACCAAAAAGACTGTTGAAAAGACCATTGCCAATGCAGTCCCTATTTTGGGGGGATTGATTTCAGGTGGCTTGACCTATTTTACCTTCCAGCCCATGGGAGGGATGTTGGCAGATACCTTTGTAAAAAAATTAAATGGTGATTTCGATAGCGAACTAGAACTCAGCGAAGCCTTCAAGGCTAGTTTGGCAGAGGAAAAAGAACTAGGGATTATCGAGGCAGAATTTACGGAAGTAAGTGAGAGTTAATGAGGGCGGGCATCCGTCCTTTTTGCTTGTCAACCTAAATCATGCTATAATAGAAGGCAGTATAATGAAGAACCAGTATCCATTGTTGGTATCGTCATTTAGTTTTTCTTTTTAACTCGCCTTGCCTAACTCCAGTTATGCCTGCGGTTCGTTGACTAGTACTAAAAGACTATACTTGCCTTGTGAATACGGGTTCTAAAGAGGAAACTATGAAATTTACAGATATGAAACTCAAGCCTTATATTCAGGAGGCCTTGAAAGAAATTAACTTTGTTCAGCCGACAGAGGTTCAGGAAAAACTAATCCCAATCGTCTTGTCTGGTCGTGACTTGATTGGAGAGTCAAAAACAGGCTCAGGGAAGACCCATACATTTTTGATTCCGATTTTCCAAAAATTAAATGAGGAATCAGATCAGGTTCAAGCTGTTATTACAGCTCCATCACGTGAATTGGCGACCCAGATTTATCAAGCAGCTCGACAGTTGGCTAGTCATTCGGACATCGAAGTTCGTGTGACCAACTATGTCGGTGGAACGGATAAAAACCGCCAGATTGACAAGCTTCAAGCTGGTCAGCCACATATTGTTGTTGGGACACCAGGTCGTATTTATGACTTAGTTAAATCAGGTGACTTGGCTATTCATAAAGCCAAAACCTTTGTGGTGGATGAGGCCGATATGACCTTGGACATGGGCTTTTTGGAAACGGTTGATAAGATTGCCGGAAGTCTGCCAAAAGACCTACAATTTATGGTCTTTTCAGCGACCATTCCGCAGAAACTGCAACCGTTTTTGAAAAAATACTTGTCCAATCCAGTCATAGAACAAATCAAGACCCAGACGGTGATTTCAGATACCATTGAAAACTGGCTGATTTCAACCAAGGGCCGTGATCGCAATGCGCAGATTTTGGAAGCGACCAAGCTCATGCAGCCATATTTGGCTATGATTTTTGTGAATACAAAGACCCGTGCAGATGAATTGCACAGTTACTTAACTGCTAATGGTTTGCGGGTTGCAAAAATTCATGGGGACATTCCACCTCGTGAACGCAAGCGAATCATGAACCAGGTGAAAAACTTGGATTATCAGTACATCGTAGCAACAGACTTGGCAGCGCGTGGGATTGATATCGAAGGTGTCAGCCATGTCATTAACGATGCCATTCCACAGGACCTTTCTTTCTTTGTCCACCGTGTGGGTCGGACAGGTCGAAATGGCTTGTCGGGTATTGCCATTACCCTCTATCAGCCGAGTGATGATGCAGATATTCGAGAGCTAGAAAAACTCAATATCAAATTCTTGCCAAAAGAAATGAAGAATGGGGAGTTTGTCGATACCTACGACCGTGACCGCCGTGTCAACCGAGAAAAATCTCGTGAAAAACTGGACTTGGAAATGATTGGCTTGGTCAAGAAGAAAAAGAAAAAAGTCAAGCCAGGCTACAAGAAGAAAATCCAATGGGCTGTTGATGAGAAACGTCGCAAGACTAAACGTGTGGAAGCGCGTGCCAAGGGACGTGCAGAGCGCAAGGCCAAACGCCAAACCTTCTAGGAGGGGTGGAAAAGACCATGTTACAAAATATTCTCAGTTTTTATTTGCAGGGGCTTTTGGTCGCAGCCCTGCTGGCTATTCTATCTAGCTTGATTTATTTTGCTGTAAGAGCAGGTAAAAAAGTTGATCGAACGCCACAAGAGCGCCAAGATTTTATATTTGATTTGTTGATGATCAACGTCATGACCATCCCAATTCTTGCTTTTGGGGTCATGGGGATTTTGTTAATGTTTAAAGCATAGAAGGAAAAGATATGTACGATACAATTGTTGTTGGAGCAGGTCCTGCAGGGATGACTGCTGCCCTCTACGCAGGACGAAGCAATTTAAAAGTAGCTCTTCTGGAACGTGGTATTTACGGCGGCCAGATGAACAATACTGCTGAAATCGAAAACTATCCAGGCTATGACCATATTTCTGGTCCAGCCTTGGCAGAGAAAATGTTTGAACCTCTGGAAAAATTCGGAGTAGATCACATTTTTGGCACCTTGGTGCGTATCGAAGAAGATGGACCAATCAAGAAAGTCATTACAGAAGATGGTGTTTTGGAAACCAAAACTGTCATTTTAGCCATGGGGGCTAAACACCGTTTGCTTGGTGTGCCAGGTGAGGATGCTTACAATAGCCGTGGTGTCTCATATTGTGCAGTCTGTGACGGTGCCTTCTTCCGTGGACAAAAACTCTTGGTTGTCGGTGGTGGAGATTCTGCGGTCGAAGAAGCCCTCTTCTTAACACAGTTTGCGGAATCTGTCACTATCGTTCACCGACGTGACCAGCTCCGTGCCCAAAAAGTCATCCAAGACCGTGCCTTTGCCAATGAAAAAATCAACTTCATCTGGGATAGCGTAGTGGAAGAAATCAAGGGTGATAATCTTCGGGTTCAAAGTGTCCGTATCAAAAATGTGAAAACGGAAGAAGTTAGTGAACTGGACTTCGGTGGTGTCTTTATCTATGTCGGTTTGGATCCGATGACGGATTCGGTTGCCGATTTGGGTATTACGGACGAGGCTGGTTGGATTATCACGGATGAAAAGATGGCAACCAGCAAATCTGGTATTTACGCTATTGGTGATATTCGCCAAAACCAACTGCGTCAGATTGCGACCGCTGTTGGAAATGGGGCAGTTGCTGGTCAGGAAGTCTATAACTACATCACAGAACTAGCTGAATAGGGGAATACAATGTTTCATATTTACGACATTCAGAAAAATCCAGATGGAATTTCCTTTGAGAAAACCTTGGACTTGCAGGAAGAATTGCAGGCTCGAAATAGTGAAGTTTTAGGCTTGTCTCCTGTACAAGTAAGTGGAAATGTTCGCTTTGAGTCAGGTTTCTTTTTCTTGGACTATCAGATGACTTACGATATTACCTTGGCTTCCAGCCGTTCTTTGCAACCTGTCCTGTTACATGAAGTGCAAGACGTCAATGAACTCTTTGTCGCCAATGAAGCAGTTCTTAAAGAACAAGATTTGATTGATGAGGATATGGTCTTGGTGGTGGAAGATGACCACATCGTCTTAGAAGAAAGTGTGGCGGATAATATTCTCCTAGCTATTCCTATCAAGGTTTTGACACCTGAGGAAGAGGCAGGAACCGACCTACCATCTGGTCAAGCCTGGACCTTGATGACAGAAGAAGCCTTTCAGCAAGATGTCCAGGAGAAAAAAGAAGCCAATAGTCCTTTTGCTCAATTGCAGGGCTTGTTTGATAGTGAAGAATAGTTTGGATGGTTAAATTATCTGAAAATTCTTGTCAACTTTCCCCTTTCGGTGTATAATGAAAGGGATACAAATTAGAGGAGTAAACAAATGACAAAAGCAAATTTTGGTGTGGTAGGGATGGCTGTTATGGGCCGCAACCTGGCACTTAACGTTGAATCACGTGGTTATTCAGTAGCCATTTACAACCGCTCTGCTGATAAGACAGAAGACGTTGTTGCAAGCAACCCAGATAAAAACTTGGTACCAAGTTACGATGTGGAAAGCTTTGTGGCATCAATCGAAAAACCACGTCGCATCATGCTTATGGTTCAAGCTGGTCCTGGTACAGATGCGACTATTCAAGCCCTTTTGCCACACTTGGATGAAGGAGACATCTTGATTGACGGTGGAAATACTTTCTACGAAGACACTATCCGTCGTTCAAAAGAATTGGCAAACTCAGGTATTAACTTCATCGGTACAGGTGTATCTGGTGGTGAAAAAGGAGCCCTTGAAGGTCCATCTATCATGCCTGGTGGTCAAAAAGAAGCCTATGAATTGGTAGCAGATGTCTTGGAAGAAATTTCAGCAAAAGCTCCAGAAGACGGCGCTCCATGTGTGACTTACATCGGTCCAGATGGTGCTGGTCACTACGTAAAAATGGTACACAACGGTATCGAGTATGGCGACATGCAATTGATTGCGGAGTCTTATGACCTCATGCAACATTTGCTCGGCTTGTCTGTTGATGAAATGGCTGACATCTTTACTGAGTGGAACAAAGGCGAATTGGATAGCTACTTGATTGAAATCACAGCTGACATCTTGAAGCGTAAGGATGACCAAGGTCAAGATGGTCCAATCGTTGACTATATCATGGACGCTGCTGGTAACAAGGGTACTGGTAAATGGACTAGCCAATCATCACTTGATTTGGGTGTGCCATTGTCATTGATTACAGAATCTGTCTTTGCTCGTTACATTTCAACTTATAAGGATGAGCGTGTGGCAGCAAGCAAGGTTCTTCCAAAACCAGCTCCGTTTGCATACGAAGGCGACAAGGCTGAATTGGTAGAAAAAATCCGTCAAGCCCTCTACTTTTCAAAAATTATGTCTTATGCACAAGGTTTTGCACAGTTGCGCGTAGCATCAAAAGAAAACAACTGGAACTTGCCATTCGGTGAAATCGCAAAAATCTGGCGTGCAGGTTGTATCATCCGTGCTCGTTTCTTGCAAAAGATTACAGATGCATACGGACGTGACGAAGATTTGGCAAACTTGCTCTTGGATGAGTATTTCCTTGATGTAACGGCTAAATACCAACAGGCTGTTCGTGATGTGGTAACCTTGGCTGTTCAAGCAGGTGTACCCGTGCCAACCTTCTCAGCTGCCATTACTTACTTTGACAGCTACCGTGCAGAAAACTTGCCAGCTAACTTGATCCAAGCCCAACGTGACTACTTCGGTGCTCACACATACAACCGTAAAGACAAAGAAGGTGTCTTCCACTACGATTGGTATAGCGAATCAAAATAAAAAGAATGGGCGTGTGAGCGCCCTTCTTTCTAATTTATCGCTAGCTGATTTGATTGATAGAGAGAACAATGAAAGAGATAATGGCTAAGAAAATTTTGATTGCAGGAAGAGAGCGCAATCTATCGCACTTTGTTTCCATGGAATTACAGAAGAAGGAGTATTTGGTAGACTACGCTTCAACAGGGAAAGAAGCCTTGCAGTTGGCTCATGAAACAGATTTTGATTTAATATTAATGAGTTTTCAGCTTTCGGACATGTCTAGCAAGGCTTTGTCTAGGGAATTACTGGCTATAAAGCCTGCAAGTGTTATTATTGTTGCTATTGATTCAGCAGATGTTGCACAGCATGGAGAAGAAGTACTTTCTTACGCTGTTTCTTATGTCGTCAAGCCCTTTGTCATCAGTGATTTGGTTGAGCAAATTGCAGCCATCTTCCGTGGGCGAGATTTTATTGATAAGAATTGTAAGCACGTTCCTTTGCAAGCAGCCTATCGTGACCTAAAGGTCGATTTTCAAAATCGAACCGTTACTCGTGGGGATGAGTTGATTAACCTGACCAGACGTGAATATGATTTGCTTGCAACTCTGATGAACAGCCCCGAACCTGTCAGCCGAGAACAATTGCTAGAGCGAGTTTGGAAATATGAAACGACATCGGAAACTAATGTAGTAGATGTCTACATTCGTTATTTACGTGGAAAATTAGATGTTACTGGTAAACCATCTTACATCAAGACTGTTCGTGGCGTTGGCTATGCCATGCGAGATTAAGAAAGGGGAAACTCTTTCTTTTTTTTGCTTCCTATGATAAACTGAATGCTAATCATACAAAATTGGAGATATTATGAATTCGTCGTTTAAAGAAAAAGCTTTATTGATTTTATTAGCTGGAGCTACCCTCTTAGCTGTATTGAATTGGGATACGATATACAAGGCAGTTCAGATTTTGTTGGGAAGCATGAATTCTCTCTTTATAGGGAGTATCATTGCCTTTATTTTAAATGTGCCTATGAAAAAAATAGAGGATCAGATAGAGAAGATTTCTTTTTTGAATAGATCTAAACGTTCCTTGGCTATTGTTGGAGTGTTGATTGGTTTTGCTTTAATTGTTACTGGGTTGGTGTTGATTGTTCTTCCTACCTTGATGTCAACGGTGTCGCAATTAGTGACAGTAAGCAGCACAGCTATTCCTAAATCGGTCAATGCCCTCACAAGCTTCCTGGAAAAAAATGGACTTTTGGCTGGTCAGTTGGGTGACCAAATTGCTGGAATGCTGGACCAATTGAAAAATTTGACCTTTATTTCAAATTTGGTAACGCCTGTCCTATCGGGCTTAGTTTCAAATGTCACAGGAATTTTTTCAAATACTATGACGCTTGTTATGGCCTTCTTCTTTACATTGGCAATACTTGGAAGCAAGGAACACTTGCAATCTATGACTGGTAAATTCCTACAAGCGACATTGCCGACAAAAACTGTTCGAGTGATTAGTTATATTGGAGAGGTTATTATTGATACATACGATAAGTTCCTAATGAGCCAAATCGTAGAAGCCTGTATTATCGGTACTCTCGTATTTGTGAGTTATTCTCTCTCAGGAATTCCTTATGCCAGCATGGCAGGAATTTTGGCAGGTGTTCTATCCTTTGTGCCTTACATTGGTCCCTTTACCGCCTGTCTGATTAGTGCCTTGTTTGTGGCGGTGCAAAATCCGCTCTTGGCACTTTGGTCTATTGCTCTCTTCCAGATTATCCAGTTGATTGAGGGGAATGTGATTTACCCGCGCGTGGTTGGTCAATCAGTTGGTCTTCCGACCTTGTTTACCCTTGCTGCAGCTCTTATTGGTGGAAATTTATTTGGACTTCTTGGAATGGTCTTCTTTACCCCAATTTTTGCGGTTGTCTATCGCTTGGTTCGTGAATGGGTTGCCAGTCGATTGAAAAAGCAAGAGGATGCAACAGTCGGTTAACAATGGTAAAAATAGAAAGTGGGTGTTCTCGCTTTCTTTTATTTTTGCTGTTTTTATGCTATACTGAAGTGATAAAGATTATGTAGGAGTGAGAGTATGCGTTGTCCAAAGTGTCAAAGTTTGAAATCAAGTGTTATTGATAGTCGTCAGGCTGAAGATGGCAACACCATCCGTCGCCGTCGTTCTTGCGATCAATGTGGTCAACGTTTTACCACCTATGAACGTGTTGAAGAAAAAACCCTCGTCGTTGTGAAGAAGGATGGGACTAGGGAGCAATTTTCCCGTGAAAAGATTTTCAATGGCATTATTCGTTCAGCTCAAAAACGTCCAGTTTCAACTAGTGATATAGACGAAGTTGTTAACCGGATTGAGCAGAAGGTTCGTTCTCAGAGTGATGGCGAGGTCGAAAGTGATGTCATTGGTAACTTTGTCATGGATGAATTGGTGGAGTTGGATGAAATCACCTATGTGCGTTTTGCCTCTGTCTATCGTTCTTTTAAGGATGTGGAAGAGTTGGAAAATCTGCTCAAGCAGATGATTTCTAAGGGTAGTAAAGTAAAGTCAGGTGCTGCCAATGAAACCAAGTGATTTATTTACCTACATCAAGACCAGTCCTTTTACACCAGACATTATCAGTTTAAGCCAGTGCTATCAACCTATCATTAGTTTTGATGCCTTAGCCCTTTACTACTACCTCTATAGTTTCTCGGATCAGGGCCAGGGGCGTTACAAGTGGGCGACAATCCTCAATCATATGGATTTCGGTATGAAGCGCTTGGAGCAGGCCTTGGATCTCTTATCTGCCATGGAATTGCTACAAGTTTATCGGGCAGATGAGTTGACAGGCTTGGTCTTGTTGCCACCACTGACGGTCAAACAATTTTTGGGCAAACCGCTTTATAAGAATTTATTGGCCCAAAGAATTGGCGAAGCCAGTGTAGAAAGTTTACAAGTATCTGGACCAAATAAGGAGAAGAAGGTATCCAAAACCTTCTCCCAAGTCTTTACCATTGATGGTCAAGTTCCAGTAGCTTTTGAACCCAAGCATGATTTTGATTGGTCGGCCTTTAAAGCCTTGATGGCTAAGGACAAGCTTCTTTTTCAAGATGAAGCTGAGGATATTATTGCCCTTAGTCACATAGCAGAGCAGGCCGGCTGGACCTGGTTGGAAACCTATCGTCAGGCTAAAGCAACAGCCATTGGACAGACCATCTCGACTAAACGCTTGCAGCAGTCACGCCAGGCAAGACCATTAGCTTCAGGTCATTTAACTCCTCAGGAAGAGGCAATTGTTCGTGAAGCCAAGGCTATATCCAGTAAGGATTATTTGCAGTTTATCAAGGATCGCCTCAAGGCGGTTGTCACTGCGGCAGAGAAGAAGTGCTTGAAAGATTTGGCAAACTTGGGCCTACTTGACGAAGTTATCAATGTCTTGGTCCTCTACGCTTTTAACAAGGTGGATTCGGCCAATCTAAATGAAAAATATGCCATGAAGCTGGGGAATGATTTTTCCTACAAGGGAATTGGTAGTGCTGAGGCGGCTGTTCTTTACCTAAGAGAATTGAAGGCAGGTTCGGCTCCTATCAAATCAAATCAAACACCTAAGACCAACGTACCTGACTGGAGTAAGGAAGAAGTGGTTATGGACACAAGCCCAGAAGCTCAGGCTAGAATGGAAGCGCTCAGAAAACGAATGTTAGAAAATGAAAGCAAGGGAGGTAGTTGATGAAATCAGTTCAAGATAGGTTGTCGCAGGCAACCAACCCAAGCCCTAAATCTTATCAGCAACTCTTTCAAGAGATTGTCAGCGATACTGAAGTTGCTGCTTTTATCAAAAAAGAAGGTTTGACCCAGCAGGAAATCACCCTCTCCATTTCTAAGTTTTTGGAATATATCAGTCAGCGTGACCTCTTTGTCAAGCAGGATGAAGCCTATATTGCTAAGGGCTATCAACCAGTTTTGGTCATGAATGAGGGCTATGCGGATGTTTCTTATCTTGAAACAGAGGAATTGGTCGAATACCGTCGTCTGGAAGCTATCAAGAACCGTATCCAGCTTATCAATATGCCCCAAGCACTCAAAAAAGTTACTATTGCAGATTTGGATTTCACAGACAGCAATCGTGTTGAGGTTTATGAGGCTATTGATGCATTTGTAGAACAGGTGGGCGAATACTGCAAAGGCTTGTATCTATACGGTGATTTTGGAATTGGGAAGAGTTTTTTGATGGCTTATATGGCCCATCGCTTATCAACCAATCGCCACCTCTCGACCACCATGCTCCATTATCCAACCTTTGTTGTTGATATAAAAAATGCCATCAAAGATGGCGCTGTCAAGGAGCGAATTGATGAAATCAAGCTGGCTCAGGTCTTGGTGCTAGATGACATCGGAGCGGAGCAACACAGTCCGTGGGTACGTGACGATGTCCTGCAAGTCATTCTTCAATACCGCATGCAGGAAAATCTGCCGACCTTCTTTACCTCCAATTTCTCCTTTGATGATTTGGAGCGTCATTTCGCCTCTGGCAAGTCTGGTGATGAGACCTGGCAGGCCAAACGGGTTATGGAGCGGATTCGCTATCTGGCTCGCGATTTGCATTTGAAAGGAAATAACCGCCGATGAATGAAACCATTGATTTGATGCTGAACCATACTTCCGTCCGTCGTTTTACGGAGGAGCCTATTGAGGCGGAACATTTGCAAGCCATTGTATCAGCTGGGCGAGCTGCGTCTAGCTGGAAGAATTTCCAGTCTTATTCCATCATTGTGGTGCAGTCGTAGGAGAAAAAACAGGCTCTCTATGATTTGGTGCCCCAGCCAGCTATTTTACAGGCTCAGGCCATTCTGGTTTTTGTGGGCGACCATAATCGTGCCAGCAAGGCGGCTCAACTCCATGGTTCAGACTTTGATGCCAAAGGAACAGAGAATCTCCTGATTTCTTCTGTTGATGCGAGCCTAGCAGGGCAAAACGCCCTTTTGGCAGCGGAAAGCTTGGGTTACGGTGGGGTCTTTATCGGTATGATTCGCCATAAGGCCTTGGCAATAGCAGAGCTGTTCAACTTGCCAGATTATACCTATCCAATTTTCTGCATTGCCCTGGGTCGACCAGCCCAAAACCATCCTGTCAAACCACGTTTGGCAAGTGAAACCATTGTCTTTCAGGAAGAATATGTGGAGCAAGGCGTGGAAGTAATCCAAGCCTACGACCAAGTTCAGACAGACTATGCAGGTGCCCGTCAGACAGAAACCTGGTCGGAGCGTATGGTTGCCCAGTTTGGTCAGCCAGAGCAGCCTGAAACGAGGGCTGTATTAGAAAAAAATAAATTATTGTAAACTAGAAGAGGAGGAGCTATGGCTCTACCAACTATCGCCATCGTTGGCCGTCCCAACGTTGGTAAATCAACACTATTTAACCGTATTGCGGGGGAACGCATTTCTATCGTAGAAGACGTAGAAGGTGTGACCCGTGACCGTATTTATGCTACTGGTGAGTGGCTCAACCGCAAGTTTTCCTTGATTGATACAGGCGGTATTGATGATGTGGATGCACCTTTCATGGACCAAATCAAGCACCAGGCTGAGATTGCCATGGATGAAGCGGACGTTATCGTCTTTGTCGTATCAGGCAAGGAAGGTGTGACGGATGCTGACGAGTATGTATCGCGTATCCTTTATAAGACAAACAAACCAGTTATTTTGGTTGTCAACAAGGTCGATAACCCTGAAATGCGTAATGACATCTACGATTTCTATTCACTCGGTCTTGGCGATCCTTATCCAGTATCTTCTGTACACGGTATCGGAACAGGGGATGTCTTGGACGCTATCATTGAAAACCTACCAGCTCAGGAAGCAGAAGAAAATCCAGATATTATCAAGTTCAGCTTGATTGGTCGTCCAAACGTTGGTAAATCAAGTTTGATTAACGCTATTTTGGGTGAAGAGCGCGTGATTGCGTCGCCTGTTGCTGGAACGACTCGTGATGCCATCGATACGCACTTTACAGACCCAGAAGGTCAAGAATTTACCATGATTGATACCGCAGGCATGCGCAAGTCTGGTAAGGTTTATGAAAATACGGAGAAATACTCCGTTATGCGTGCCATGCGTGCCATTGAACGCTCAGATGTCATATTGATGGTTATCAATGCAGAAGAAGGTATCCGTGAGTATGACAAACGCATTGCAGGTTTTGCCCATGAAGCTGGTAAGGGAATGATTATCGTGGTCAACAAGTGGGACACGCTTGAAAAAGACAACCACACCATGAAGAAATGGGAAGATGATATCCGCGACCAGTTCCAATACTTGTCTTACGCACCGATTATCTTTGTATCAGCCTTGACCAAGCAACGCTTGCACAAGTTGCCTGAGATGATTAAGGCCATCAGTGAGAGCCAGAATACCCGTATTCCGTCGGCTGTTCTCAACGATGTTATCATGGATGCCATTGCCATTAACCCAACACCGACCGACAAGGGCAAACGCTTGAAAATTTTCTACGCGACCCAGGTTGCGACCAAGCCACCGACATTTGTGGTCTTTGTCAACGAAGAAGAGCTCATGCACTTCTCCTATATGCGTTTCTTGGAAAATCAAATCCGCAAGGCCTTTGTCTTCGAAGGAACACCGATTCATCTGATTGCACGAAAACGGAAATAAGAAAGAGAGGTCAAACCTCTTTTTTCTTTGCAGACGTTCACAAATATGCTAGAATGGGACTAGGAGGTGTTGGTATGGTAGCGGTTCCGATTTGGCGTTCTTTTTTGATATTGCTTTCTTTTTCATCATTTTTTCTTGTATTTTATGAAGACAGTCAGTATAAACCTTTCTGCTTTCGGTATTGGCTAGGGCTGGTGGCTTGCATCTGGCTCAATTTGCTAACCTTGGCATCCTATTTTATCGCTTTTACAGGTGGTTCAACCATGGTCTATCATCGATTTGAACAGCCTATGGTTTTGCTTTTCATCTTCTTTTTGTTATGTGCAATTGGCCTAAGCTTCCTATCTCTACATGCGATGAAAACCCTCGTCCGACGAACCAAGTATTACCGGCAGGTCAGAAAGGTCGGCTAGTATGGAATTTTTAGGAGAACTAGTATTTGAATTTTTGGCGGGTTTGGCAGATTTCGATGAAAGAAAGTATCCTCCTTTTGGACTTCGCTACTGGCTGGGCTGGTTGTGGCTTCTAATCAATTTCTTGATGCTTGGTCTGCTTACATTTGTACCGACAGTATTTCTCCTAATGTTTCTGGATGGAAAGGGTTGGGTTAACCTCGTTTTAGTAATCCTTTTCATACCAATTCTCCTATTTTGGCTCTTAAAAACACTTGGTTTTGTTAAGAAAATGTGGCAAGTGACAACATATTATAAAATGATTTCTAGGAACATCAGTTGATTGACGGGTGTTTTTTTTGATGCCTAGGCAAAGAATTATCACATGATATATGCTATAATGAAAAGATAATATTTTAGAGATTATGCTAGGTCAAAAGAGGTATTGCTATGGGTCGCATGATGCCGGGGCGGGTTCGCCAAGAAGGAATTGATTTGTATGAGGCTGGGCAACTGACTGTTCTTCAGAGCGAGAATGGGAAGTTGGAGCTGGATATTGCTGGGGAACGTTTTGTTTATAGTGATGATGACAGTGATTTGCAGTGTAGTTGTTACTTGTTTCAAAGCAAGGGCTACTGTCAGCATTTGGCAGCTACGGAGTATTATTTAAAAAATGATGGGGTTGGTAAAAATCTGGAGCAGTCTCGGAAAGAAGAGGGAGATCAGCATAAGGAAACGGTCCGGCGGACTTATTTTGGTGGCCTCTTTTTAGATGAGATTTTGCGTCCCAAACCAGAAATGGGCATCAAGTATCGCCTCTCTGTTGAGGGGAGCTTGTTGCCTTATGATCGGCAGATAGACTGGACCTTGAAAATAAGCCGTTTACCAGACACCCGTTCCTATATTGTAAGGGACATTGGTGCTTTTTTGCGCTTACTCAAGACCAATGGGCATTACCAAATCGGGAAAAATTACTATGAGCAGCTGGCCTATGAAAACTTTGATGAAGTTAGCCAGGCTCTTTTGGATTTCCTTTGGACCTTAATTCCGGAGAAGGTAGGTTTAGATTCGGATATTCTCATCCATTTTGGCCGTCATTTCCGTTTGCCTCAAGCCTATTTTGAAGAAGGGCTTGACTTGTTGAACCAGCTGGATGATTTTGTCTTTACCTATGAACAACGTTCCTACTCATCTTTGATGGTACTGCCTTTGACAGAGGAAACTGGACTTTATCACTTTGATGTGACCGTCCATACGCATATGATTGAGCTGGTTATTCATGAAAAAGTTGTTCGTCCCCTACTTCAAGGTCGTTATATCTTGCTTGATGGGGTTATTTATGGCGTCAATCGGATGCAGGAACAGCTGATCGGACATATTTCTAATCTAGTGCCTACTGAGTCTGGTCTGAGAAAGGTTCAGGTCGATTTTCAGGACCAGGATCGTTTGGCTCTGACTTTGCTAGATCTGCAGACCATTGGGACGGTCAAGGCACCCAAACGCTTTAAAATTCACGATTTCATCCCTCATTTCCATATGGAGATGGAGGGAAATGGAAGTCTGTCCTTGCAGTTGGTTTTAGATTTTGATGGTCGCTTGGTCAGAAGTGAGGAAGAATTGAGTCTCCTTCCATTTGCCAATCATTTTCAGCATCTAGAAGCTGTCTATCAGGCAATTGGTCTGGCTGGTTTTCGCGGAAAATATTTGGCGCATAGACCTGCTCTAGGCCAACAGGAAGTCTATCCTTTTTTCAGCCAGCAGTTGCCACTTTTGGAGAGAATGGGGCAGGTCCGTTTATCTGAAAACCTTCAATCTCTCTTAGTTGAATCCAAACCCCAGCTGGAAATTGTCAGAAATGGCTCGCTTTTGGATATTTCATTTGATCTGACAGGCATTGGTCAATCCGAAATAGATCAGGCACTGGAAGCCTTACTCAATCAAGAAGACCACTATACCAGTCCGAGTGGTAAGGTCCTAGTCTTTGATGAGGAAACTAAGAAAATTAGCCAGACCCTGCTTCAACTGAGAGCCAAGCATGGCAAAGGTGGGCAGGTGCAGGTTCATGCCTTGGCAGGTTTTCAATTAGCCCAGTCCTTGTCAGGCTTTGATCAGGTTCGTTTTTCAAAGGATTTTCAAGAAATGGCTGGTTATCTTGCCAAGCCTGACAGCTTTCCCTTGCCTGATGTGGATGTGAAAACTGAATTGAGAGATTACCAACAAACTGGTATCAAATGGCTGTCTATGTTGGACCATTATGGCTTTGGTGGGATTTTGGCGGATGATATGGGACTAGGAAAGACCCTGCAAACCATCGCCTTTCTATCCAGTCGGATGACCGAGGATAGCCGGGTTTTGATTTTGGCTCCCTCAAGTTTGATTTATAACTGGTCAGATGAATGTCAGCGCTTTGCTCCGGATTTAGACGTAGGGGTTGTTCACGGAAGTAAGGAGCAGCGAGTAGATTTGATTGGTCAGAAACGTCAGATTTTGGTGACCTCCTACCCATCCTTTAGGCAGGATATTGATCTCTACAAACAAGAAAAGTTTGATTACCTGATTTTAGATGAGGCTCAGGTTATGAAAAATGCCCAATCTAAAATAGCTCAGCTACTGAGAGAATTTGAGGTTGGGAATTGTTTCGCTCTTTCAGGTACACCGATTGAAAATCATTTGACAGAGTTGTGGTCTATTTTTCAAATAGTCCTCCCAGGTTTATTGCCCGGAAAACAAGCCTTTAGCAAGTTAAGTACCAAAGAGATTGCTCGAACTATCCAACCTTTTGTCCTCAGACGGCATAAGGAAGATGTTCTGCAGGAATTGCCTGACTTGTCAGAGGTCAATGTACTCAATGAACTGACAGATGAGCAAAAGACTATCTATCTGGCCCAGCTCCAGCAAATGCAGTCCAAAATTATCGGTGTAGACGATACCCAAATCAACCGAAGCAAGATTGAAATTCTGTCTGGAATTACTCGTTTGCGCCAAATATGTGACACACCAAGTCTCTTCATGGATGATTTCAGGGGAGAGAGTGGCAAGCTCAATAGCCTGAAAGAACTCTTGGAGCAACTGAAAGAGGGAGAACACAGGGTCTTGATTTTCTCCCAATTTAGAAACATGCTGGAGCAAATCGAAGGCCAATTAAATGAGCTTGGGTTGACTTCCTATACTTTGACGGGGTCGACTCCTGCTAATCAACGCCAGGAAATGACCCAGGCCTTTAATGCGGGTAGTCGGGATGCCTTTCTCATTTCCTTGAAAGCAGGAGGGGTTGGTCTGAATTTGACAGGTGCAGACACGGTTATCCTGGTAGACCTTTGGTGGAATCCAGCGGTGGAAGCCCAGGCCATTAGCCGTGCCCACCGAATGGGGCAGACTGAAAAAGTAGAATGCTACCGCCTGATTACCAGAGGGACCATTGAAGAAAAAATCCAAGCCCTTCAGGAAAATAAGAAAAATCTGGTTAAAACGGTTCTTGACGGTAGTGAAAGTCGTGCAAACTTGACGGTTGAAGATATTCGTGCTATTTTGGGGATAGAATAGTTAGTCTAGACAAGGTCTTAGCGTGGTATTAGGCAAATCTAAGCCAAGTATGGTATAATAAGGGTTCGAAAGGATGACTTATGATTAGACAAGAAAAAATATTTCCGCTAGTAGCTGATAATGAGGTACTAGTAGGAGAAAATCCAATTATGAGTTTATATGACGAAAGTGACTTGATTAGCAATATCAAGGGGCCGTATAAAGAAAAAGAATTTGCTGGGGCATCTGCTAGTCAGCAAGCGGTAAGCGGGACCGGCCGTGTAGTGATGGACGACGACCTCTTGCCTCCTCTCTTTGAGGCTAAATCTAGCTCTTATTCTCGTAGAGAACGTCATCAACACCTGGCTCAAACCAAACCTTCTTCTCATAAAACTCAGGGTCAAGTAGCTCGTGAACAGGCCCGTGAGGATTTGAAGAAGAAACGGACAGCGCCTTACCTGAGAGATGATAAGCCTGCACCAGCCAAAGTTTTTGTCAAACCGCCAGTCACGCCAAGTCCTGAGGAAAAAGTGGGAAATCTCACGCGGTTGGCCGACAGACTGCGTCAGACAGATTATATTTTGGCCGACGTTCCAGCTGTCTATTCTTTGAAGAAAGAAGATAGGGAGCAAGAGCAACCGATTAAGAAAAATTCGTATGACTTCTTGAAGAGAAGTCAGGTCTATAATTATCCTGAGCGCCAGCAACACCGAGAGCGTCAGGTTGCCCAGGAATTAAATTTAACAAATATAGAAGAGGAATAACATGACAAAAACCTATCATTTTATCGGAATTAAAGGGTCAGGCATGAGTGCATTGGCTCTCATGCTACACCAAATGGGCTATAAGGTTCAAGGAAGTGATGTAGAGAAGTACTACTTCACCCAACGTGGCTTGGAGCAAGCTGGTATTGACATCTTGCCTTTCGATGAGAAAAATATTACTGCTGATGTGGAATTGATTGCAGGGAATGCTTTTCGTCCAGATAATAATGTGGAGATTGCATTTGCTGATGCACAAGGGTTTAGTTACAAACGCTACCATGAGTTCTTGGGTGAATTCATGAAAGGTTTTACTAGCCTTGGTGTAGCAGGAGCTCATGGTAAGACATCAACGACAGGTCTTTTGGCTCATGTGATGCGCAATATTACAGACACCTCTTTCTTGATTGGGGATGGAACAGGTCGTGGCTCAGCTAATGCCCAGTATTTTGTCTTTGAGTCTGATGAGTATGAGCGCCATTTTGCTCCTTATTATCCTGAGTACAGCATTATCACCAACATTGACTTTGATCACCCAGATTATTTTACTAGCCTAGAAGATGTTTTTAACGCCTTCAATGATTATGCCAAACAAGTCAAAAAAGGCCTCTTCGTCTATGGTGAAGATGAGCAGTTGCGTCGTATTACGGCCAATGCCCCAATCTACTACTATGGTACAGGTTCAGATAATGACTTTGTAGCCTATGACTTGAAACCATCGACAACTGGATCACAGTTTAAGGTGCGCTACAAGGAACAAGAATTGGGAGAATTCCAAATTCCAACATTTGGTAAACACAATGTCATGAATGCTACGGCAGTGATTGCAAATCTTTACATTGCTGGCTTTGATTTGAGCTTGGTTGCTGAACACTTGAAGACTTTTGCAGGTGTCAAACGCCGCTTTACAGAGAAGGTTGTTAACGATACAGTCATCATTGACGATTTTGCCCACCATCCAACAGAAATCATTGCAACGATTGATGCTGCTCGTCAGAAGTATCCAAGCAAGGAGTTGGTAGCTATTTTCCAACCACATACCTTTACGCGTACCATCGCCCTTTTGGATGAGTTTGCGGAAGCCTTGAATGGAGCAGATGCCGTTTACTTGGCGCAAATTTATGGTTCTGCGCGTGAAACAGACAATGGTCAGGTTAAGGTGGAAGACTTGGCCGCTAAAATCAACAAAAAAGGTGGTCTGGTCACAGTTGAAAATACTTCACCGCTCTTGAACCACGACAATGCAGTCTATGTATTTATGGGTGCTGGAGATATTCAGTCTTATGAATATTCCTTCGAGAGATTGCTATCTAATTTAACAAATAACGTTCAATAAATGCAGAAAGACGGAGGCCTCTGGCCCCTGTTTTTCAGCTATATAGGGAGAAAATTATGGAAATTCGCAATATCAGGCAGGAAGATTTGGAGGCTGTAGCTACTCTTGAGAGGGCAAATTTTTCTGAAGATGAACAGATTTCAAAAACTGTTTTGGAAAGGTATGTGCAGCATTTCTCACAAACTTGCTTAGTGATGGAAAATGAAAGTGAACTGGCAGGTTTTATATTAGCTTGTCCGTCGCTAGCCAATAGGGTTACAGATGATATCTTTTATCTGGAAGAGCCAGTAGTCCCTGAAGGTAACTATCTAGCCATCGCTAGTTTGTCGGTAGCTCCCAGTTATCAAGGACAGGGAGTAGGCACCCTCTTGCTTGCAGGTCTAAAAGAAGTAGCTGCTCAAGGAAACTATCAAGGGATTGCCCTGACATGTAAGGAGAGTTTGATTAGGTATTACCAACTCAATCAATTTGAGGATGCAGGCCCTTCCCAATCTCAGTTTGGAGGAAAAGAGTGGTATGACATGTATTGGAAAGCTTGATATAAAGGGAATTTCTTGCATTTCCTAGTTCTTTGAGATATAATGTATAGTAACTGTGTGAAAGGAGCAATAGCGTGACAAAGGATACGAACGAAAACAACACGCAGTCTTCAAGTTTTCGCGATCAGATTTTGCGGGAACTCGAAGAGCTAAAGACCAAGCGATTGGCAGCCCAAACAGAAGAAGTTGAGCTTGATAAGCACGAAGAAGTCGTTGAGGAACTTCAGACTCTTGTACAAGATAGTCAGACCGTGGATGATAAGCATGAAACGGTGAAGATTGGTGGAGTTGTCTTTCCAAATTCCTATCTTGTAGAAGAAACTGAACAGCAAGAGGACACAAAGGTTGAGGAAGTAACTTCAAGCCTGGTTGGAGAAGTTGAAGAAACTGTTACAACCGTTCCACAAGATACTGTAGAACGTAATCTTGAAGAACTGAGAAACTTAGTTGCAGCTAACACGGTGGATTTCAAAGAAGAAACAACTAGGACCGTCCAGGAGGAACAATTCTCAACGGAAGAAGCAACTTCTTTGGAAGATACTTTCCTAGATTTTCCGACAGAAGATGTATCAGCAGTAACTGGGGATACAGAAATTCTTACATTGGATGAAGCAGTTCTTGTGTCTGCGGCTCTGCCAACTACAGCTGAGGCTGGGGAGGAAGAGAGTGTACAACCTGTCCAATCTAGAAAGACTTCACTCCAGAAAACAAGCAAGCAACGCCGTCAGGAACAAGATAAGGCTGCGAAACGAATTGTTTCAGTCGTCATGTCTATTGTTGTCTTGGCTGTATTGATTACAGGGATTACCGGCTTTGTTTGGATTAAATCTAGCTTGGCCCCAGTTGATACAAAGGCGACCGAAGCTGTTCAGGTCGAAATCCCTGAGGGTTCAACAACCCTTGATATTGGTAAGATTTTGGTTGAGAATAAGTTGATTAAAAACGCAACTGTCTTTAACTATTATTCTAAGATTAAGAGTTATAACAACTTCCAAAGCGGTTTTTATAATTTGAAGCAGACCATGTCAGTAGATGATATTGCTAAGGCGCTTCAGGAGAGTGGCACTCCAACTGCCCAAAAGGAACCGGCAGGTAAGATTCTCATTGTAGAAGGTTATACACTGACTCAGATTTCTCAGGCAATCACTAACAATACTCAGACGGAAGATAAGAATGACAAGACTCCGTTTACATCGGAAGCCTTTATGGCTACAGTGACCAATACAGATTTCATCAATCGTATGGTTACTGCTTATCCACAATTATTTGCTAGCCTACCAGCGACAGATAGTGGCGTTATTTACCAATTGGAAGGCTATCTCTTCCCAGCTGTGTATGAATATACAGAAGAAACCACCATGGAAGAGTTGGTTGAACAAATGATTGCAGCCATGGATGCTCGCTTGCAGCCATACTATGAAACGATTGCTAGCAAAAACTTGACGGTTAACGAAGTACTGACCTTGGCTTCACTTGTTGAAAAAGAAGGTTCTACAGATGAGGACCGTCGTAATATTGCAAGTGTATTCTTCAATCGTATCAATAGCGGAATGCCTTTGCAGTCTAATATCGCTATTCTTTATGCTCAAGGCAAGCTTGGTCAAGAAACAACCTTGGCAGAGGATGCTGGAATTGATACAAATATTGAGTCACCATACAATATCTATTGGACGCCAGGGTTAATGCCTGGGCCAGTGGATAGCCCAAGTGTTTCAGCGATTGAAGCCGTCATCAATGCTAATACAACAGATTATCTCTACTTTGTAGCAGATGTTACAACAGGTACGGTTTACTATGCTAAAACTATTGAGGAACACGATCAAAACGTTGCCAAGTATGTCAATGCTCACTTAGAGTAAATTAGTAATTTATAACAAAATTATGTGGTTTTCCACATAATTTTGTTTTCATGAAAATATAGAAAGAAAAGGAAATATCATGGCAGAAAAAACCTATCCAATGACCTTGGAAGAGAAGGAAAAATTAGAAAGAGAATTGGAAGAGTTAAAACTAGTCCGTCGTCCAGAAATTGTAGAGCGTATTAAGATTGCACGCTCTTACGGGGACCTTTCAGAAAACTCTGAGTATGAGGCGGCAAAGGATGAACAAGCCTTTGTAGAAGGTCAAATCTCAACAATTGAAACAAAAATTCGTTATGCTGAGATTGTCAACAGCGACGCAGTAGCTGCAGATGAAGTAGCAATTGGTAAGACTGTTACAGTTCAAGAAGTGGGCGAAACGGAAGAAGAAGTTTACCATATCGTTGGCGCTGCAGGCGCAGATGCTTTTGCAAGTAAGATTTCTAATGAAAGTCCAATCGGTCATGCTTTGATTGGTAAGAAAACAGGAGATGTTGCTATCATTGAAACCCCTGCTGGAAGCTACGAAGTAAAAATCTTAAAAGTAGAAAAAACAAAATAAGATGTGGAGATGCTGGGCTTGGGCCTAGCATTTTTTGCATAAGAAAACAACCATTCTAGGAGATGGTTGTTTGTTATGTTTTATCTAGACCGTTGCTTGCCTGCATTTCGATTTGACTTTTTAGAAATCTTTTCTTCGATGATAGCAGATGCTTTGGGAGTGACATCTTTTACGGTAGATTTGTAGGGTTTTGGTGGATTGTTTTTAAATTCTTCCTCTACCTTGGCGCGAACTTTTGGTTTGAGGATGAAGTTGGTTAAGGCTTGTTGAATGAGCCCGACAATACCGCCGACTACCCAGTAGAGAGTGACACCAGCTGGTGAAGTCCAAGAGAAAATGACAATCATGATGGGGTTCATGTAGGTCACGGTTTGCATTTGCTTTTTCTGTTCTTCATCCATGCCGACCTGCATCAATAGTGATTGGGCATAGTAGAGAATACCTGCTACAGCAGTCAGAATCATACTTGGCTGACCAAGAGGAATGCCTAAGAATGAGGCTTCAGAGATACCTGGTGTGTGACGAGCTGCATAGAAGAGAGCCGTGAAGAAAGGCATTTGGATAAGGAGTGGAAGACAGCCCATACCGCCAAATACACTTACTCCATACTGCTTTTGAGCCGCAAAGAATTCTTGCTGGGCAGCTAATTGTTCCTCTTGAGAGCTTGCATTTTTCATGCGCTCTTGGATAGGACCCAAGATTGGCTTGAGGTAGTTCATCTTTTCCGATTGGTAGGTTGCTTTCCAAGACTGATAGATACCGAGCGGCATAATCACGAAGCGAACGATGAGGGTTACCACGATAATGGCAAGACCAAAACCAAGTCCTTGGTTTTCAGCAAAGAAGGTAATCAGGTTTCCCATTGGTTCTACCAGATAGTTATAAACCCAGCCTTCACCGGTTGGAACACCTTTTTTATCAGTTTTGACACATCCAGCCAAAAATACAAGGCTGGCAAGAGCCATGCTGGCTAAGAGTAGACGTTTATTCTTTTTCAAATTGTTACATTCCTTTTTTACATGATACATTCTATTTTACTTTTTTTATTATTAAACTTCAAGTTTTATCCATGACTGACCTGAAAATCATGAAAATCTGCAAAATTTGCAAGGGTCACATCCAGATAGCTCACTTTGGCCATACGGGAAGGACCTTTTCGGATTTCGTGGATAAAATGGCTGAGCTTGTCAGCATCTTCCGACTGAGCCAAGATGGTGACTGTTCCATCATCATTGTTCCATACCCTGCCGTAAATATCACCAATTTCCACTGCTAAAAATTGGACAGCCCAACGAAAACCAACTCCTTGCACCCGACCAGATGCAATCATTTTAACCTTTCTCATAAGCTTCTCCTTTTGACAAGAACTTTACTTTATTATATCATTGTTGGGTAAGAAAGAAAATGAGGAAACTATGGAAATTATCCGTTCGAAATCCAATAATCTAGTCAAACAAATTAAGAAATTACAACAGAAAAAATACCGTAGGTCTTCCTACTTAATTGAGGGCTGGCATTTATTAGAAGAAGCTGTGAAGGCAGGAGCAAGTATTGAACATGTTTTGGTCGTGGAAGAGCATGTGGACAGGGTTTCCCAGCTAGAAAAAGTGACAGTGGTCAGTCCAGAAATCATGCAAGATTTGACTGATTCTAAGTCACCGCAAGGAGTAGTCGCCCAGTTGGCTCTTCCTAGTCAGAAACTATCTGACCAGCTAGCAGGAAAATATCTGGTCTTGGAAGATGTGCAAGATCCGGGGAATGTCGGCACGATTATACGTACGGCTGATGCGGCTGGTTTTGATGGCGTATTTTTGACAGATAAGTCGGCTGATATTTACAATATGAAGGTCCTTCGTTCTATGCAAGGGAGTCATTTTCATCTACCTATTTATCGCATGCCAATTGAGGATGTTTTCTCTACTTTAAAAAATAATCAAGTGGAAGTCTTGGCGACAACCTTGTCCAGTAGGTCTGTGGACTATAGGGAGGTTTCGCCAGGAGCTTGCTTTGCGCTTGTTATGGGCAATGAAGGTCAGGGCATTTCTGATTTTGTGTCCGCAGAGGCAGATCAATTGGTTCATATTACCATGCCTGGTCAGGCAGAGAGTTTAAATGTGGCTATTGCAGCTGGTATTTTAGTCTTTAGCTTTATTTAAGCCAAGAAGTCTAAACTGTGTTATAATAACAAAACGAGGTTTACATCTATGGGTGCTTATAAAAAAGATAAAGAATATATGGCCTATGTCGGTCACTTGATTGACACTAAAAAGGTGCAAAAGTTAGCAGATATTCCACACCATTATCATTCGACCCGCTTGGAACATTCTATCAATGTTTCCTATACCAGTTACAAAATCGCTAAGAAATTTGGCTGGGATGCCAAGTCGACTGCACGAGGGGGGCTTCTGCATGATCTCTTCTTCTATGACTGGCGTGACACTAAATTTAACAAGAGTCATGCTTGGGTTCATCCACGGATTGCCAAGCGCAATGCCCAAAAATTAACTAAGCTCAACAAGGTAGAAGAAGATATTATTGTCAAGCATATGTTTGGTGCAACCCTGGCTCCGCCCCGCTATAAGGAATCATGGATTGTGACCTGTGTGGATAAATATTGGGCAGTTCGTGAGTTTACCCTGCCCTTGCAATATAAATGGAAAAATCGAAAGGTCCTGCGCTTTCAGTAAGATCTAAAAGGAGAACTATATGAATAACGAATCAATTATTATCAATCAGGTGGATAACACCGCTCTTAACCGTTTCTTTGGGAAAATTTACGGTGTTGTTGCTATGGGGATTGGCTTGTCAGCCCTTGTTTCCTTCTTGGCGGTTACCGTCTTCCAGCAATTGCTTTATAGTTTGCTTAGTGCTGGCTCTATTGTCATGGTGTTGGTCATGTTGGGACAGATTGCCCTGGTGGTTGCAGCTTCTACCATGGCTGCCAAAAATAGTCCAATGGCTCTACCAATGTTTTTGGCTTATTCTGTTACCAATGGCTTGACTATCAGCATGGTCTTGATGTTCTATACGACCGAAACAGTTGCCTTGGCCTTCCTATCTGCTGCTCTTATGTTTGCCATTATGGCAGTGATTGGTATGACGACCAAGAAAAACCTTTCAGGTATGGCCCAAGCCTTGCGTGCTGCCCTCTGGGGAATTCTAATTGCCAGCGTGATAAATATCTTCCTTAGAAGTTCAGGTATTAGCTTTGCCATGTCTATCGTGTCAGTTCTTGTTTTCTCAGGCTTGATTGCTTATGACAACCAACGTATCCGCAATGTCTTTGAGCAGACGGGTGGCAATGTCCAGAATGGTTGGGTAGTGTCTATGGCTCTTCAACTCTACCTTGACTTTGTTAACCTCTTCCTCAACTTGCTTCGCATTTTTGGAATGATGAATAGAGATTAGTCATTACCCACTCGTAAGAGTGGTTTTTTCATTTTCTGAAAAGGATGTTCTGTGGTATAATAGGAAAAATATTTGATGAGGTAGAGATATGACCAAGACACCATTTGTTAGTAAAGAAGTTTTAGAAACCATTACGGAGCAATTTCCGACTCCTTTTCATTTGTACGATGAAAAAGGCATTCGTGACCAGGCTCGTGCTTTGAATGCAGCTTTTGCGTGGAATAAGGGTTTTAAGGAATATTTTGCGGTCAAGGCGACTCCAACTCCAGCTATTTTAAAAATTCTTAAAGAAGAAGGTTGTGGAGTGGACTGTGCGACAGATGTAGAAGTGCTCATGAGTGAAAAAATGGGTTTCAAGGACATCATGTTCACATCCAATGATACGCAAGCCCAAGAGTTTGTATACGCTCGTAAAGTTGGTGCAACAATCAACTTGGATGCTTACGAACACATTGAGTTTTTGAAAAGTGTTGCTGGTATCCCAGAAACGGTCTGCCTCCGGTACAATCCTGGAGGAGTCTTCTCGCTTGGAACGGATATTATGGACCACCCAGAAGAGTCTAAATTTGGGATGACCAAGGACCAGCTCATGAAGGGCTACAAGGAGTTAAAAGAACTTGGTGTCAAGGAATTTGGTATCCATGCCTTTCTGGCTTCGAATACAGTAACAAATGACTACTACCCTGTCTTAGCTCGTCAACTCTTTGAATTGGCCTTGGAAATTCGTGAGGAAACAGGTGTGACCTTGGACTTCATCAACCTATCAGGTGGGATTGGAGTCAACTACCGTCCTGAGCAAGAACCGAACGACATTGCTGTCATTGGTGAGGGTGTCCGTAAGGTTTATGAGGAAATTCTCACGCCAGCTGGTATGGGACATATTAAAATCTTTACAGAATTGGGTCGCTTTATGTTGGCACCACATGGTCACTTGATTACCAAAGTGCTTCATCGTAAAGAAACCTATCGAACCTATATCGGTGTGGATGCTTCGGCTGCCAACCTCATGCGTCCTGCCTTCTATGGCGCCTACCACCATATCACCAACATCACCCGCCCAGATGCGCCAATCGAAGTGGTGGATGTGGCAGGTTCCCTCTGTGAAAACAACGACAAGTTTGCAGTTAATCGTGAATTACCACGGGCAGAAGTAGGAGACACCATGGTCATTCATGACAGTGGGGCTCACGGCTTCTCCATGGGTTACAATTACAACGGTCGTTTGCGTTCTTCTGAAATTCTTTTACAGGAAGATGGCACAGCTCGTATGATTCGCCGTGCTGAAACTCCTGAGGATTATTTCGCAACCATTTACGGTTTTGAATTTGACAGGTAAGTCTTGGAAAAGCTTGGGGAATTTGGTATAATAGAAGTAGTTATGTAGAAATAAAGATTTGAGGAGATTGATATGCAATTAGGTATCGGTTTAGTAATTGTTTTGGTGCTTGTGGCATTTGCAGGTGGTGTAGCCTTGGGGATTTACTTGTCACGCAAACAAGTGGAAAACTACATTGCTGACAAGCCAGTTTTGGATGAAAATGCTTTGCGTTTGATGATGAGCCAAATGGGTCAAAAGCCAAGCGAGGCAAAAGTACAACAAGTACTTCGCCAAATCAAGAGCCAGCAAAAAGTGGCAAGCAAGAAAAAATAATCAAACTGGGACTGGGATATTCATTCCCAGCTCCCATTTTTTGAGTAGAAAAGAAAGGCTAGTCAGATTTTCTGGCTATTCTCAATGTTATGGATAATCGACCAATAGGTTTTTTAGATTCAGGTGTTGGGGGATTAACGGTTGCGCGTGAGTTAATGCGCCAGCTTCCCCATGAAGAAATCGTTTATATCGGAGATTCGGCACGGGCACCTTATGGACCACGTCCAGCGGAACAAATCAGAGAATATACTTGGCAGCTGGTCAATTTCCTTTTGACAAAAAATGTGAAAATGATTGTCTTTGCCTGCAATACGGCAACAGCGGTAGCCTGGGAAGAAGTCAAGGAAAAGTTGGATATTCCTGTTTTGGGTGTTATTTTACCAGGTGCTTCGGCAGCTATTAAGGCAACGCAAACTGGTAAGGTTGGTGTCTTAGGAACGGCTATGACCATTCAATCAGATATTTATCGACAAAAGATTCAGGCCCTTTCTCCAGAAACGCAGGTAGACAGCCTAGCCTGTCCCAAATTTGCACCACTAGTTGAGTCCAATAGCCACCAATCCAGTCTTGCCAAAAAAGTTGTTTACGAGACACTTCGACCACTTGTTGGAAAAGTGGACACCTTGGTTTTAGGCTGCACCCATTACCCTCTGCTTCGCCCCATCATCCAGAATGCCATGGGCAAGGATGTCAAATTGATTGATAGTGGGGCAGAATGTGCGCGAGATATTTCTGTTTTATTAAATTATTTTCAAATCAATCGCAGCCGGACCGAAAAGGATATTCAGCACCAATTTTACACAACAGCCAGTCCGGCAGCTTTTAAAGAAATAGCTGAAAGTTGGATGGGCATTGATATTCATGTGGAGCATGTAGAACTATGACAGACAAGATATACGAATACAGAGATGAACACAATTGGTTTATCGGAAAAGCCAGCTTTGCCAATCTATTTGGTTCATTTGGTGAAAATGGGAGAGAGCAGGAAATTTACCAGATTGGTCAATTGTTTGACAAACTGATTGCTGGAAATGTTGAAGATGAGAATTTTAACCAGTGTGTCAACATTGAAGTGATCAAACTCCAGTCGGACTTTGCCCTCTTCCAATTTGCCTGTGATACTTTGAATGAGTTAAACAATCGCCAGTTCAAGGCTCTCCAACACCAAGGTGCTATTCTGGTAACAGAGAATGACAAACTTCTCTTAGTCCATCTGCCCCAAGCAGGAGTTAGCATGGCAGATTTCTTTGGTCAAGACAAGGGATTGGCAAGCGTGGGAGATACCATCTTGATTGCCACCAAAAATGAAGGCAAGACCAAGGAATTCCGTAAGTTTTTTGAACGATTTGGTTACCAAGTTGAGAACCTCAACAACTACCCCGACCTGCCAGATGTGGCAGAAACAGGGATGACTTTTGAAGAAAATGCACGGCTTAAGGCTGAAACCATAGCAGAGCTGACAGGCAAGATGGTCTTGGCAGATGATTCAGGTTTGAAGGTTGATGCTTTAGGAGGCCTGCCAGGGGTCTGGTCTGCACGTTTTTCAGGCCCAGATTCTACAGATGAGCTCAATAATGCCAAACTTTTGCATGAGTTAGCTATGGTCTTCGACTTGAAAAATCGTTCTGCTCAGTTCCATTGCACCCTAGTCATGGCTGCTCCAAATCGTGATAGTTTGGTTGTCGAAGCTGACTGGGAAGGCTTTATCGGTATGGACCTCCGTGGGGAAAATGGTTTTGGTTATGACCCGCTCTTCCTCGTAGGTGAAACAGGTAAGACCTCGGCAGAATTGACCTTAGAAGAAAAAAATCAGATTTCCCACCGTGCACAAGCACTAGAAAAATTAGTGGAGGCATTTCCAGTATGGCAGGAGCAAGCAAAACAATCCTAGTCATGAGTGATTCTCATGGGGACAGACAGATTGTAGAAGAGATTAAAAACCACTATCTTGGCAAGGTCGATGCTATCTTTCACAATGGTGATTCGGAGCTAGACAGTCAAGATAGTCTGTGGGATGGTATTCAAGTGGTCAATGGCAACTGCGACTATTTTGGTGGTTACCCTGACCAGCTCATTACTCAATTGGATGGTGTGACTATCGCTCAGACTCATGGTCATCTTTATGGCATTAATTACGGCTGGCAACGCTTGGATTATTGGGCACAGGAAGTGGATGCGGATATTTGTTTGTATGGGCATCTGCATGTACCTGATGCCGAAGTGCGTGGCAAGACCCTCTTTCTCAATCCTGGTTCAGTCAGTCAACCTCGTGGTTTGGTCAGAGAGTGCCTTTATGCCCTTGTGACCATCACTGAAGACCATTTCCATGTGGAATACTACAACCGACAGCACCAACTTTACCCAGCATTGACAAAGGATATTTCAAGATGATTGCACGAGAATTTGAGGCCTTTTTATTGGACCAAGAAGAAACCTTCTTGACACCAGCAGATAAATTGGCTGTTATTATCGATACCCATAATATTGATCATGCTAAATTGTTGCTCAGTCACATGACCTATTCTCGTGTGCCTGTGGTAACAGAAGACGGCCGATTCTTTGGAACCATTGGCTTGACGGAAATCATTAAATACCAGGCTGAGCATGAGTTGTCAGACGATGAATTGAACACGGACATTTCCCTGATTGCAAAGACGGATGTAGAAACGGTAGGTCTGGATTATGATTTGACAGAGGTCATGCGCAAGCTAGTTGATCAGTCCTTCCTGCCAGTTCTTGGAGAAAACAGGGAATTCCTTGGTATTATTACCCGTAAATCTATTCTGAAAGCTATCAATGCGCTTTTGCATAATTTTCCCTTGGCATCAAAAGAAGGCAAGAAATGAAGCAGGCTATAGGAGAGTTTATCCAGACTAAAAAGGTTAGTATCAACAGTCAAAAATCCTATACTTATGATCTACAGCAATTTGTGGAGTTGACCAAGGGCGACATAGATCAGCAGTCCCTCTTGCTCTATCAGCAGTCCCTGCTAGACTTGAAACCTGCTGCTCAGAGAAGAAAGCTGTCGGCGGTCAATCAATTTCTCTATTTTCTTTATGAAAGAGGTCACTTGGACAGGTTTTACAAGCTACAGGCTATGACAGGACCGGCTCGTGTCAAAAAGAAGTTGGAAAGTGAAGACTTGTCCCCTCTCTTTCAAGAAAGTCCTTGGCTAGAAGGTCAGCTCATCGCACTTTTGATAGCATATTTAGGCTTGACGCCTAGTGAAATAGCAGAGCTGACTAGCCAGCAGGTCAATTTGGATTTTCAAGTCTTGACAGTAGAGAAAGGTGTGACCAAGCGTGTTCTGTCTATTCCCAAGGAATTAGTTGGCTATCTTGAAGGACATCTGACAGGGCACTATGTCTTTGATAAGAAAGGCCTGACCTATTCTCGCCAATGGTTTTTCAATCGCTTGACCGAATTTGTTCAATCCATTGGGAAGTCGGATTGGACTGCCCAAAAATTACGAGAGCAGTACATTCTAGCTCAAATCAGAGAAGGAAAATCCCTGGACCAAATCGCCAAGCAGTTGGGACTAAAAACAAGCATGAGTTTGGAAAAATTTAGATAATGGATATAAAATTAAAAGATTTTGAAGGACCCTTGGATCTCTTACTGCATCTGGTGTCCAAGTACCAAATGGATATCTATGAGGTTCCGATTACGGAAGTCATTGAACAGTACCTGGCCTATATTGCGACCTTACAGGCCATGCGCTTGGAGGTGGCAGGAGAGTATATGGTCATGGCCAGTCAATTGATGGTCATTAAAAGCCGGAGGCTCTTGCCAAAAGTTGTTGAACAGACAGCCCCAGAAGACGACCCAGAAATGTACCTCTTGGATCAATTGGAAGAATACCGCAAGTTCAAGCTACTCAGCGAAAAACTGGGGGAGCAGCATGATGAAAGGGCCAATTATTTTTCAAAACCCAAATTAGATTTGATTTATGAGGATGTCCAGCTGGCTAAAGATAAGACTGTCATCGATATTTTCCTTGCCTTTTCTAAGGTCATGGCTGAAAAACAGGCCAGTCTCCGTCAGTCCCATGCAACCATTGCTCGGGATGAGTATAAAATTGAAGACATGATGGACCTTGTCCGTAGTCGTTTCCAAGTTTCTCCCCGTATTGAACTGCGTCAGCTTTTTCAGGAGAGCCAGGACATCAATGAAGTGATTACCATTTTCCTTGCCACCTTGGAGTTGGTCAAGGTTCATGAGATTATCTTGGAACAAAAGGAAACCTTTGGAGATATTTATCTAGTAAGGAGTGAAGATGAATCGCTTAGCTGAAATCGAAGTCCTGCTTTTTGTGGCAGGTGAGGATGGCTTGAGTTTGCGCCATTTGGCTGAAATGTTGGAATTGCAGCCCACAGCTGTCAGCCAGCAATTAGAGAAACTCAGTGAAAAATACATGGCCGACCATGAATCAGGCCTGGCTCTGTTAGAATCTTCCAACCGCTACAAGTTGGTGACGAAAAAGGAGTATGCCGACTTGTTGCGGATTTATGCCAAAACACCAATCAATCAGACCATGTCACGGGCCCTTTTAGAAACTTTGTCAATCGTAGCCTACAAGCAACCCATCACACGGATTGAAGTTGATGATATTCGCGGAGTTAATTCCAGCGGTGCCATCAGTAAATTGCAGGCCTTTGACCTCATTCGTGAGAATGGGAAGAAAGAGGTACTTGGCAGGCCCAATCTCTATGTGACAACGGATTATTTTCTGGATTATATGGGGATTAACAGTCTAGAAGAATTGCCTGATGTATCAGAACTTGACTTGGTGGAGCAAGAAACCGAGCTATTCCTAGAAAGAAATGAGTTAGAAGATGAGAATTAACAAATACATTGCCCACGCTGGTGTAGCCAGTCGTCGTAAGGCAGAAGAATTGATTAAGCAAGGTCGTGTTACTGTCAATGGTCAAGTTGTCCGTGAGTTGGCAACGACTATTAAGTCTGGAGATATTGTAGAAGTAGAAGGGCAACCAATCTACAATGAAGAGAAGGTTTACTACCTCCTTAATAAACCACGTGGAGTTATTTCCAGCGTGTCAGATGACAAGGGCAGAAAGACCGTTGTGGACTTGTTGCCGACTGTAAAAGAACGGATTTATCCTGTTGGTCGTTTGGACTGGGATACGTCAGGGGTCTTGATTTTGACCAATGACGGTGATTTTACGGATGAGATGATTCACCCTCGAAATGAGATTGACAAGGTTTATTTGGCGCGTGTCAAGGGTATTGCCAATAAGGAAGTACTCCGTCCCTTGACCCGAGGTGTCGTCATTGATGGCAAGAAAACCAAGCCAGCTGTTTATGAGATTATCAAGGTAGACCCTGTTGAAAATCGCTCTGTGGTCGAGTTGACCATCCATGAAGGGCGCAATCATCAGGTTAAGAAGATGTTTGAAGCCGTTGGTCTGCAGGTGGACAAACTTTCTCGTACCCGCTTTGGGAATTTGGATCTGACTGGTTTGCGTCCAGGAGAGTACCGCAAACTAAACAAGAAAGACATCAGTAAACTGCATACCTTGGCAGTCACTAAGCCGGTGAAGAAAAAATGATCAAGCTCCTTATAGGCTTAGTCAGGTTTTACCAGAAATGCATTTCTCCCCTCTTTCCACCTTCCTGTCGCTACCAGCCGACTTGTTCCACTTATATGATAGAGGCCTTGCAAAAACATGGGCTCAAGGGCTTTTTGATGGGCTTGGCTCGTATTGGTCGCTGTCATCCCTTTGTAGATGGAGGCTTGGATCCTGTGTCAGAGAAATTTAGTTTAAAGAGAAATCGTGAAAAGTAGGGCAACCTGCTTTTTCTTCTAGTCTGGTAGGAAGTTTAAACTTTCTTGACTTGATTAGGGGATGGGAGCGGATTAGTAAAGCTGTCGATCTATTTTTGTATTGGACGGAAGCTTGAGTTACTTTTGCCTTATTTTTAAAAAAATAAGGCAAAAGTCTTGATTTTCAGCCTTTTTTAAGTTACAATAGAAATACGATTTCATTGATTTAACTCAAACCTGTTGTGAGTTAAGTGAATGAATCATCATTCACCATGCTGTTTGCTGAGCTTGACTCCGGGCAGTGTGGCTATTTTTTTGTCTGAATAGCCAAGGCTCTAGTTTGAGGAAACGATGATTATGAATATTGAAGAATTACACTACAAAGAAGAAACTGCTAAAAATCACATTGTCCTGTTTGAACCGCAGATTCCGCAAAATACTGGAAATATTGCTCGGACCTGTGCCGCGACCAATAGCCCCCTCCACATCATCAAGCCAATGGGGTTTCCGATTGATGACCGTAAGATGAAGCGTGCAGGTTTGGATTATTGGGATAAATTGGATGTCCGTTTTTATGAAAACTTGACAGAATTTATGGACTATGCAAGTCAGCATGGAAAAGTTCATTTGGTGTCAAAATTTGCGGATAAAATTTATTCGGAAGAAAGCTATCAAGATGGTATTCACTTTTTTCTCTTTGGTCGTGAAGATAAGGGCTTACCGGAAGAATTTATGCGAATTCATCCCAAAAAAGCCATTCGCATCCCCATGAATGATGAGCATGTTCGTAGTCTCAATGTCTCAAATACGGTATGTATGATTGTCTACGAAGCCCTTCGTCAGCAAAACTTTGTGGGCTTGGAGTTGGTCCATACCTATGAAGAGGATAAATTGAAGAGCTAGTAGTTCCTGTCTATCGGTTGCTTTCGACCTCTCTTAATATAGATGTAGTCTAGTAAGTGATGAGACGGATATAAGGAAGTTGGCCTGGATGATTTCAGGGGTTGGCTTATATTTTAGAGGGAGCTTTGCTGATGTATTCCAAGTAGCTGATTAATTTACTAATTGTAGAGTAGAGTCGTCAGAAACCATAATTAGTATTAGTGGTAAAACTAAAGATAATAAAACAGTATTGAAGAAAGATTTGTATTATAGGCTTTCGTCAATTTTATATTTTAAAGTGTCTTTTTTAATGGAACACTCAGAGGGGATCCATTTTTATTTAAGGTGCAATGTATTGGAAATATATATAATCACTTGCAAGGATATACTGTTGTTTTGCAAATTTATTCTTATAAGAAAGTCGATAAAATCGATTTTTTCACGTATAAATCATGGTTTGATGTAAATATTCTGGGAAAAATGGTATAATACAGGAGAGTAATACGAAAAAATCGTAACTTATTTTACTATAGGAGGATGAATATGCTTATCAATTTCTCGGTTGAAAATTTTTTAACCTTTGATAAAATAGTCAGTTTAACAATGAAAACAGGGACTAGTCGTCAACATCCAGAAAATATTTATGAAAATGATGTCATTAATCTACAACGTTTTACTGCGATTTACGGAGCCAATGCTTCGGGGAAAACTGGTTTATTTAAAGCAATTGAATGTTCTTGGAAAATGATCATTTTTGGAATTGATGAATTTATAGGTATCCAGAATTTTGCCCATGCAGGAAATATCAAAAATAAGGAGAGGCGTACTAGATTTGAGTATGATATCAAGATCGGTGAAAGGTTGTATAGCTATGGTTTTGCAATGATATTAAGCAAACGAAGAATTACAGAGGAATGGCTATATGACATCACAGATAAAAAAGAGGAACTTATTTACTCTCGCCAGCTTAAGCAAGGGGAAGAAGCAGAATGGTCTATAGATCAAAATATTTCAGAGCTTGTCAACTCTAGACCACAGTATGTAATTGAAGTAAACATGCACTATTTGTCCCTTAAAGAAGAGGATAAGAAGCGTTTAGACATCTATATTGAGGATGGCTCTAAGCTACCCTCACGGTTACTACTTAACTATCTGTCTAATGACAAGGACAAGCTAATTTCGGATACAGGAGCAAGTGTTTTTTCGGATGTTTATTCTTGGTTTCGCAATACTTTGCAAATTGTCTCTGTTAATGATGCAGTTCCTCCAGAGTACTTTGGCAAGAATTCCTGGGTGCATGAATCCTACCAGAAAGAAATTATTCAGTTTCTAAATGAGAATGGAACAGGAATCATAAACCTTGAAAAAATCAAGCTTGACGGTCAGCCGGAGAGAATTTCGAATGAAGCAATGGTCGGAATTGAACAATTATTGAACGATAGACATGATTTATTTAGTAGTGTGATAGAGAGGCTAACTTCTATTTCGGATGATGTAGCTAACTCGTATATATCCCAAGATGAGGATTTGAGAGATTACAGACAAACAAAAATCGCTAAATTACCGTTTCAGCAGAAGCAAGCTATATACCTCTTTGAACTGCCAAAAGGTCAGGACCAGTTAGATATTTACGAATTAAGATTCCAGCATGAAGGATTAAAGTATCCAATGTCGCTTGAGGATGAATCCGATGGAACACGTCGCCTAGTTGAGCTTTTCAATATCATCCATAACCAAGAAGAGAAGGTCTATATTGTTGATGAAATTGATCGAAGTTTGCACCCTATATTAGCTTTTGATTTTGTTGAGCGCTTTTTGGCAAAAGAGCCTAAAAATAGTCAGGTTATAGCAACAACCCATGAAGACCGTTTATTAGATCAAAGCCTGCTACGCCGAGATGAGATTTGGTTCATGGAAAAGGATGAGACAGGTAGTAGTCAGTTGTATTCTTTGGAGGAATTTAAAGAGCGGAAGGATCGGGATATTTTGCGAGCCTACTTGGGAGGACGGTATGGAGCTATCCCTAAGTTGAAAAAGGCAATTGAGGATAAAGGAAGGAAGTAGGATATGGGATATAAGACGACCTCTTTCCGTATGGGTGAAGGTACACCACGTTATACACCTAGAAAATCAAATACCCGACAAGAGAACAGTTATGTATTCGTATTGGCCGAAGGAGCCGAGACAGAACCTATCTACTTCGAGGCTTTTTACAATCACCCTCGTATTAAAAATCGTGAAGTAATGTTTTTGAATCGTTTGAGGCAAGATACAGGCAGGTCAAATCCGTTGCAAATAGGACAAAGTATTTGCGATTTTTTTCAAGTTATTGAACAGGTTGAGGAGAGTGATCTCAAACTACTTGAAGGCTATCAAAAAAGTTTACGAAATGATTCACCTCTTCAAACAGCTCCAGATATATACAAAAGAATTAGCAAAATTTCTGAAAAATACAAGGGACAGAAGCTAATCAATCCAGAGGAGAATACCCTTCAGCAATTATCTGTCATTATTGCACTTTCTAAATATGACAAGGAAGTAGATACCATTTGTTTGATTGTGGATCGAGATAAGGAAAGCTTTACAGAACAGCAGTATGACCAACTAATAAAACTCTGCCAAAAGGAGGGGTTTGAGCTGGGGATTAGCAATCCTTGTTTTGAAGTTTATCTGTTAATGCATCTATCAGACTTAAGTTTAGTTAGTCTTGACGATTTGTTGGAAAATGCTAAAGAGGAAAACAGAACCTTGGCGGAGAGGTTATTACGTGAAGAAATGGGGAAACTGGGGGAGAATTTTTCAAAAAAATCCTATAATCCTCATTTCTTCATTGACCAATTTGAAGTTGGTCTTGCAAATAACATGGCTTATGCTCAAACAAATAAAGAGCTGAAAGGTAATGTAGGAAGTTCAGTGTTTTCTATTGTAGATAGGTGGTTAAACAATTAACAGTGTCAACTAGAGACTATTGATTGAGATATAGAAATTAAAACCTTTATTAAAATCAGTGATGTAAAGTAAAAAATTAGATCGTTATAAAGTATGGTTGGATTGTGTATATTCTTAAGGGAGAGAACCTTAGAATGTTATGTTCAGTCTATCGTAGTTGTACCAGTCAATACCTTCTTCATTTGTTGGATAAGACAATCTGTTTTATTTGGTGTAGAGTATTAACTATCAAGTCCCACGGTCTTCAAATACCAAAGCCTTGCACTTGCAGGGCTTTTTTGGTATGATGAAAGAGTCTTCAGGGCAGGGTGAGATTCCCGACCGGCAGTGTAAAACGTGGCTATTTTGTTTTAAGACTAGGCAGCGAATCGAATACTATACTGAATGTATGTCGAGATGAGTTAACGCAGTATTAGAACAAAATAGACCGTTGGTAGTCTGCGAGCGAAAGCTGATGTGGTGCGATTCCACAACCGACAGTAAAGTCTGGATGGGAGAAGACGAAGTGCAGTTTGTACTGTCCTTCTAAGCTTCTTCAATTTTCACAATTGGAGGAACCTTTATGACAAACACACGAAAAATGACGATTATCGCCATTCTTTCAACCCTTTCATTTCTACTCATGTACTTGAAATTTCCCTTGATTCCAACGGCAAGTTTCTTGGAAGTAGATTTTTCACTGGTACCGATATTGTTTGGTTTATTTATATTAGATCTAAAGTCTAGCTTTGCTATTCTCTTTCTACGGACCCTTCTTAAATTGATTTTAAATAACCAGGGACCGTCAACCATTATTGGCCTGCCGATGAATATTGCAGCCATGTCGGTTTTTATCTTGGCAGTAGCTTATTTATGGAAAAATGACCAGACTGTGAAAAATTATCTAAAAACAGCAGGGATAGCTACACTTGGTTCAACCCTTGCCATGCTTGTCTTGAACTATGTCTATGCAGTGCCACTGTACGCGGCCTTTGCAAACTTTGATATTAAGGAAATCTTAGGATTGACCAATTACCTACTCTTTATGGTCTTGCCATTTAATCTCTTGCAAGGAGTTGTCCTTTCCGTTATTTTCTATATTTGCTACAAGGCAGCTCAGCCTATTTTAAAGAAAGTTTAACCTTTTTGGGGTAAACTACCTATATGAAAAATAAACAAATCCATTTACGAAACGCGTCATTCTTTGCTCTAGCCTTTGTATTTTTAGGCTATGTAGCCAAGTTTTACCCAAGTAGCTTAACTGGTTTTGACTCAGCTATCCAATCCGCCATTCGCGGAAATCTTCCTAGTGGAGCGACCCAGTTTTGGACTTCTATTACTGTCATAGGGAATACCGTTATTATTTTAGCGATTACCCTGCTCTTGTCTGCTATCTTCTATTATTACAAAAGGTGGAAGATAGAAGCCTATTTCTTACTTGCTAGTTTTGCGGCAATGGGGGTGGCATCAACAGCCCTGAAATATGTCTATCAACGCCCGCGACCTAGCATCGAATGGCTCATCGATACCATCGGTTATTCATTCCCAAGCTGGCATACTGCCTCAACCATGATGATTGCAGGAGCAGTAGTGATTGTTATCCAACAACGTATGAAGCAAAGAGTTTTCAAACTTAGTTTACAAGTTGGCTTGATTGTCCTAGCGGTTCTAGTGGCTCTCTCTCGTATCTATATAGGTGTCCATTATCCGACGGATATTATCGGAGGTTGGCTTTTAGCTCTTACTCTCTTGCAAATCATGTATCCATTTTATGACCAGAAGCGCTTTGAATGGCGTTTCCAAAGTAAGCAGAAATAGCTGTACCATGTATCCCCTATCCGCTGGATGGGGGATTTTTGCTCTATTGGCCTTTATTCTGTGAAGTGGTGTAGGAAAAGTCTAGCATGGTTTGTATAGTGCCTTAAAGTCAAAGATATTGATTAGAGTATTAGATTATCTCGAACAATAAAAAATTCTCCTGTAATCCAAAGTTACAGAAGAATTTTTTATTTTAGTTTTTAATGGGTCCATTTTCTACAGCTTTGATAGCTTGACTGATAGTTTGGGCAAAAATTTCTGCACCGTTATTATCGATGTTGAAATGAACCAAGTCGGAGTTATACCAAATGGGTGGATTGTCCAGAGAGGCCTGGTACCAATCTGCAATTGAAATATAATCGTATGTATCAGCCAACTCTTTTTCATATTGACCTGTTTGGTAAGAAATAGAATTACTTGGACTAAAGTTACCATCGTATGGTGTCACGAAAATGAGGCGACGTCCTTTAGGAAAGTCCTTGACTAATTTGTCCAAAATCTCTTGGTAATTATCGCTTGTATTGGTACCCAGGGCGACGATAACCGTTTCTTTCAAACTATTATTCTGTTGGTAGAGCTTAATCAATTTTTCAATCTCTGTTAGATTTCGACTGACTGTTCCATCTATTTGGATTCCTGGGATAGCTTCTTGAAGTGCCGTACTTGCTCGAACAGTAACAGAATCTCCAAACATGGTTACACCCTTTTGAATATCGAAGCTAGATACCTTTGAGTTTTCAGCTGCTGAACGAGTGGTTGCCAGCTGGGTTTGGGCTTGGTAGAGGCTACTAATCATATTCTCTTGCTCAAAGCTTCCAAGTCGTGGTGCAAAGAGGCAGATTGCTAGACTAAGTACGGTGAGGAAGCCGAAACTACCAACCAACCATTTTTTATAGGGTTTGAGGTCAATTGCAAGACCAAACAATTTCCCTACTCTTCCTGCGACAAAGGGTTCGAGGAGATAGGTTGAAATAGTTGCTAGAATGACGGAGAAGATAAAAGACAAGAGAGCAGCAGTCGTAGCGTTGCTTAGTTGAGTAAAGATAATCAATAGTGGCCAATGGAAGAGATAAATACCGTAGGAAATTGCTGCTAAGAATTGAATGAAGCCAGGTTCTTTAATGCTTTCTGTTTTTTCATGAAGAACACGCGCCGCGAAAATCATGGCAACAGTTGCCAGGCTAGATAAGAGGAAACCAATCAGGTAGGTCCAAATAGAACTAAATTGCAGGGTAAACAGTAGGATCAGTTCGATTGCCAATCCGCCTACAAACAGTCCGAGAACCTTCTGTAAGCTAAGTGTCTGAATAGTTTGCTGGAAGGCAGCGGTTGTATGACCAATACCTGCTATAGTTGCTAGGATAGCACCCAAAAAGAAGGGGAAGGTATGGGTAAAAGTCGAATAATAGATAGATGAGAAGTTGTCCACGAAGAAACTGGATATAAACATTCCAAGGAAGGTGAGGACAAATAGGCTGAGGGAGGTTAAGAAAATCGTTCCACGCAGTTGCCCAACACTTTTGGATATCCGAGCTAGAAGCCAAACCAATCCGGCCCAGAAGATGTAGAATTGGACTTCAATAGCCAGTGTCCAGGTGTGAACAAATAGATGTGGCGTAAATTGATTTTCGTAGCTACCACCAGACAGGATTTCAAAGAAATTGGTCATAAAGCCCAGAGCAGCAGTGACCTGACCACCAATGTTGGCAAGGAAATCATTCCGAATAAGGAGGGCCAAAGGTAGCACCAACAGAACGGTCAAAACCAAAGGTGGTAGGATCCGATACAATCTTCTTCGGAAAAAGGAGATAAGATCAATTTTTTTATGCTTTGAAAACTCATCAATCAAGAGGGCTGTCGTTAGATAGCCAGATAGGGTGAAGAAAAGGTCCACCCCAACAAATCCACCTGGAAAAATCTTGATGAAGAAATGGTAGAGGAGAACAAAAGATAGACCGATGACACGAATTGTAGATAACCATTTAATTTTCATTTTGATAAATCCCCTGTTTAAATCTGCCTTCGTAAATGGCCTGTCCTTCTGTTGTTAATTTACCTTTGCCATCAGCATAACCATTTTTGAATTCGCCAACGTAAACCCAGCCACTAGCAGACTTATAGGTTCCTTGACCGTGAAAAATGCCATTTTTGAATTGTCCCTGGTAGCTGTCACCATTTTCAAAAGTCAGTTGACCCTGACCATTCATTTTGGAAGCGACCACATAGCCATTGTATTGTAATTTACCATTGTCTAAGGTCAAGGCCTGCTTGCTTCCAATCCGACCTGTAAAAACAGATAAGGCACAAATCAAAATCAGTAGAAGAGAAAGTACTTCTACTTTTCTACGTGTGAAGAAACGGGAAACATCTTCCAATGTTAAGCGTTTGTTTGTTAACTCTTTCATAGATAAACCCTTTCGAAATAATCTACTGGATTTTTTTAACCCTTCTTTCTAGCATAAAACAAAAGCGTATCAATCCAGTCAGAAATAGTTTACCATTTTCTTACAAATATTACAAAAATATTACACGGGAGATATTATAATTTTTCTAACCAATCCTGACAACCCTGTTTGACTAGACGATAGGTTTCGTCAAAATCACCTGTGTACCAAGGGTCTGGGACTGATTTTTCGGCGAACTGGAAAATCTTATCTTGGGCATGGGCAGGGGCCATTTTTCGTAAATCACGGACATTGTTGCTATCCATTCCAATGATGACATCAAATTCTTCAAAATCTATTTGCGAGATCTGTTGAGAAGTTTTGGTTTGGTCGTAGGGAATATTGTGTTGCTTGAAAATCTTTTGTGTACCTGGGTAGATGGGATTGCCGTGTTCCCAACTGGATGTTGCCCGACTTTCAATGTGCAGGCTATCAGTTAAATCTTTCATGACAAATTCAGCCATGGGGCTACGGCAGATATTGCCTAAGCAAACAAAAACGATTTTTTTCATATAGAACTCCTTTTTTCTTTTATTATATCATTTATGTGGTGTAACTCTCTTAGATATGTTACAAAATTAGAACTTTTCTAATATAAGGTATATTTCTTGATTTTTATGATATTTTTATTTATAATAATTATAAATAAAAAACAAAAAGGTGAACACTATGAAACAAAAGTATTTCCAAACACCCGCAGAAATTGCTTCCTTCAGCCCACGTCAATCAGTAGCATTGGCTGATACCAAGGCAGTTTTGAATCAGGCAGTAGCAGATCTATCAGTAGCCCATTCTATCCTCCATCAAGTTCATTGGTATATGCGTGGTCGTGGCTTTATGATTTGGCATCCAAAGATGGATGAATATATGGAAGAAATTGATGGCTATTTGGATGAGATGAGTGAACGTTTAATCACCTTAGGTGGGACACCATTTTCTACCCTTAAAGAGTTTAGTGAAAATAGTCAGCTCAGGGAAGTTCCTGGTGATTATACTGTAACGATTGAAGAGCAATTGGCGCGTGTAGTAGCGGTGTTCCGTTATCTGGCTGCTCTTTTCCAAAAGGGATTTGATGTCAGTGACGAAGAAGGTGACAGCGTAACCAACGACATTTTCAATGTGGCTAAGGCTAGTATTGAAAAACATATTTGGATGCTGCAGGCAGAACTAGGACAAGCTCCGAAATTGTAAATAGATGAAGGGTCCAGAAGGACCCTTTTTTGATGAATAGACTATAGTCGAATGAATTTGCAATTAAACAGGGATGGAAAACCCATGTAAAGCAAGACACTAATGAATAGTGTAGCAAGTTGAAAGTGATCATGCCTTGAAGCGAATATATCATGATTAAATAGTGAGCGAAATAGATTTCGACTGAACAAAAATAACACCCCAGAAGTTAGATTTTTCTATCTACCTTTTGGGGTGTGGTTCAGTGACACAAGGCTTTTCCATAGCCTTGTGCTTATTCCTTATCAAAGGCTTTCTTGATACCGTCAACAGCACCTTCAATGCCATCTTTTGCATCTTCAACTAATTCTTTAGCCTTACCTAGACCTTTTTCCACAAGTCCTTCGACTTCAAGGCCTTTATCGCCTGTTAATTTGCCCAAGCCTTCTTTGACAGAACCTGCCAATTGGTCGAGTTTTGCATTCAATTTATCTTCTGACATAAGAAACCTCTTTTTTCTGCGTCAAGGGTGGTCGCCCACCAAGTTATTCTACTATGTAGAACATGTTGATATATCTATACTAAGATAAAATCCAGCAAAAGGCAAGAAATTTGCTTGGATTATGGTCTGCTGATAATGACATTTGTCACATGAGTTAATGACAAAGGCTTCTAGTGCGGGCTTCATTTTCGAGATATACTATGTATGTAAGATGATCAAGAAGTAGGAGGTAGAAAAATGATAGAAGTACAAGCACTAGAAAAAGTCATCAAAGGTCGGACAATCTTGTCCAATATTTCCTTTGAAATCAAGTCTGGGGAATGTGTGGCTTTAATCGGTCCAAACGGGGCCGGGAAAACAACGCTCATGTCCTGTTTGTTGGGAGATAGGAAGGTGACGAAAGGCCAGGTTTTGTTGGATGGTCTGGCTCCACAGGCTCGGTCCAATAAAGAAACAGTAGCAGTTTTACCTCAAGAAAATGCTATCCCGACAGACCTGAAGGTCAAGGAATTGCTCCGCTTTTTCCAAGCCATCTACAAGGATAGTTTGACAGATGTGGAAATCGACAGCCTGCTCTGCTTTTCCCCAGAGCAAAAAAATCAACTGGCCGGCAAGCTATCGGGCGGTCAGAAGCGGCTCTTGGCTTTCGTCATCTGCCTGATTGGCAAGCCCAAGCTGCTCTTCTTGGACGAGCCGACGGCGGGCATGGATACTTCGACCCGCCAGCGTTTTTGGGAGATTGTCCAGGAACTTAAGGCTCAGGGTGTGACTATTTTTTATACCAGCCACTATATCGAGGAAGTGGAGCATACGGCGGAGCGGATTTTGGTCTTGCACCAGGGGCGGTTACTAAGAGATACCACGCCATTTGCCATGCGGAGCGAGGAGCAGGAGAAGGAAGTAACTCTGCCGATTGCCTTTGCGGCGGCGGTGGAGCGGTTGGCTATGGTTGATGAAATCAGCTACAAACAAGATACGGTCAGCTTCAAAACCCGAGCTATTGAGCAGGTTTGGGCTAGTTTGCAGGAGGCAGGTTGTCGGATTTCAGACCTAGAGGTTCAGAACAAAACTCTGCTCAATAGCCTATTTGACAAGACAAGGGAGGAAGAATCATGAAAGCATTAGTTCAAGTAGAGGCGGTAAAATTATCCAGAAGTTTGGGAGTATTTCTCCTGTCTATCGGTATGCCCGTCATCTTTTTCCTGATCTTTTCATCAACCGTCCAGTTTGATGATGCAGTCATGCAAAAGGCCTTTATCCAGTCCTATATGCTGACTATGACAGGTTTTTCCATGTCGGGCTTTGCCCTTTTCACCTTTCCCATGATGCTGGCAGAGGACAGAAAGAATAGCTGGTTGACCTTTATCCAGCATTCGCCCCTGCCAATCTGGCACTATTACCTGTCCAAACTAGTGCGGGTCTTGCTCTGCTTTGTATCTTCCATTGCCATTGTCTTTGCGGTGGGTGGCTTGGTCAAGGGAGTAGACTTGTCAGCTCAGGAATGGGTCGTGTCCGCACTCATACTCCTTGTAACCTCTATCGTATTTCTAGCCATTGGCTTGCTTTTGGTGCAAATTCAGTCTGAACAGGCCATGTCGGTTGTGGCAAACTTGCTCTACTTTGTTCTGGCCATCATGGGTGGCTCTTGGATGCCTGTTTCCCTCTTTCCAGACTGGGTGCAGCGGATTTGCAAACTCCTGCCCAGCTACCATGTCAACCAGCTGGTGACCACTTACGCTCAAGAGGGAGATTTTCTCTGGAAATCCTTGCTAATTGTCCTAGGCTATGCGATAATTTTCTTAGGAATTGCTCTAGTTCTGAATAGAAAATCGGAGCAACAGTGAGGTAAGCCATGATATTTGAAAAAAGAAAGGTACCACTCATGTTCTTCGTGGGCATGGTCTTTCTCTATTTTCCCTTTTATTACGCCCAGTATAGTCCTAATCCGACGGCAGTTGTCCTAGCGACCATTCTCTTTGCCTTGGTCTATTGCTCCCTCTTTTATACCGACCACAAGCTCTATTCCCTGCTGGCTTGGTTTTACCTGATTGGCTATATCGCCGTCATGAGTTTTTGGGGCAATCTGCAATTTTCCCTCTTTATCTTCAACCTATCCAATATGTTGGGCTGGTATTATAAAGAGAATCGACCGACCTATCGGACGGTGTCTTACGGGATTTTGTTGCTGGCTATTATCCTATGGGCTCTCTTTGGTCCTGTCCCCTTTGAGATGCGAGCTTTTGCACTTATTATTCACTTTTTCGGCTTGGCCTTGCTGATTTTCAGTTGGATTGAGACCAAGCGGGAAGCTCTTCAGCAACGCCTACAGGAGCAGAATGCGTCCATCAATCTCCTGCTGGCTGAGAATGAACGCAACCGTATCGGTCAGGACTTGCACGACACACTGGGTCATGTCTTTGCCATGCTGTCTGTCAAGGCCGAGCTGGTCCAGACACTTTTAGACCACGATCAGATCGACCAGGCCAAGAAGGAGGTGGCAGACCTTCAGACCTTGGCCAAGGACTCCATGCAGGAGGTCCGCCAGATTGTCCAGTCCCTCAAGCAGCACACTGTGGCAGAGGAGCTTCAGATTTTACAGCAGATGTTGGACTTGGCAGGAGTGGACTTAGTTGTCTTGGGTGGGGAAATAGCAGAGCAGCTCAGCTTGCCCGTCCAGAATAAGCTGGCTATGGTGCTGAGAGAGTTGGCTAATAACCTGCTCAAACATAGCCAGGCTAGCGAATGTCGTTTGGTTTTTGAAAAAGATCAGAAAGAATTGGTTTTGCACTACGAAGACAACGGAGTGGGCTTTGCCCAGTTGACTGGCCAGGAATTGCATACCATAAAAGACAGGTTGGTGACGGTGAAAGGAAGTTTGGAGTTTCTTTCTCTAGCCAAGCCCACCCGCCTGTCCATCCGAATTCCGTTTGAGGAGGTGGTAGAATGAGAATCTTAGTCGCAGAAGACCAAGCAATGCTGCGGGACGCCCTCTGTCAACTCTTGGGCTTTCAAAATGCGGTTGAGGCTGTTTTACAGGCAGAAAACGGCAGTCAGGCCATTGCTCTTTTGGAAAAAGAGCCAGTAGATGTGGTGCTACTAGATATAGAAATGCCTGAAAAGACGGGCCTAGATGTCTTGGAATGGGTGCGGGGGCAAGCCTTGCCTGTCAAGGTTGTTATCATGACCACCTTCAAGCGACCGGGCTATTTTGAGCGGGCGGTCAAGGCAGATGTGGATGCCTATGTGCTCAAGGAACGCTCCATCGCAGACCTCATGCGGACCATTGAAACGGTCTTGGCGGGGCGGAAGGAATATTCGCCAGAGTTGATGGACATTCTCCTAACCCAACGCAGTCCCTTGACAGCCCAAGAAAGTCAGCTACTTAAGCTGGTGGCAGATGGTTTGTCCAATAAGGAAATCGCCAGCCATCTCTACCTATCTGACGGAACGGTCCGCAACTACATGACCTCTATCCTGTCCAAGCTGGGTGCTGAAAACCGCACCGCTGCTGTTAAGGTGGCACAGGAAAAGGGCTGGATAGCATAACGAATGAGATTGGGCAAGAACCCAATCTTTTTTGGCTTAAAAAATGACAAGACCGATTGCGTTTTTGTATTGAAAATCTTCGGATATTCTGCTAAAATTTTATATATGAAACGACTATACGATGTGCAACAGTTGCTAAAACGTTTTGGTATAATCATCTATATGGGCAATCGCTTGTATGACATTGAGATGATGCAGATAGAGCTAAATCGTGTCTATCAGGCAGGTCTTCTGGATAGGTTGGACTACATGGAAGCCGAGCTGGTTTTGAGACGGGAACATCGTTTGGAATTAGAGTATCAGAAGTTGAAGGAGAGTAGATAGTGGAAACCTTGTGGGTATTTCTCGTATTTGTTATTATTTTAGGTTCATGGATGGGCTTTAATTACTGGAGATTGCGTCGTGCAGCGACTGTGATTGATAATGCAGAATTTGCAGAGAAAATTCATGGTGGACAGTTGATTGACTTGCGTGATCCAAGTGAGTTCGGTCGCAAGCATATTCTGGGTGCTAGAAATATTCCCTACCAGCAATTACGCCAATCAACAGCAGCTTTACGCAAGGACAAGCCTGTTTTGATGTATGAAAATGATCGTGGTCAGTTGGTTACGCCAGCAGCTCTTTACTTAAAGAAACAAGGTTTTAAGGAGATCTATATTTTAAGCTACGGTTTAAATGGCTGGAATGGAAAAGTAAAGACTGCCAAATAGGTCAGTACAGCACATTTAGTGGTAGAATAGCTTAATTTTTCTGACCAATCAGATAGCATAAGGAACGAATGATGAATAGAAAATTTGAAAAATTGTCACCAGCAGAAGTGGGCATTGTTGCCTTTATGGTACTTGTCTTGCTGATTAGTTTAGTTGCAAGCTGGTATAAAGGAACTCAGACAAAAACGGAAACTTCGGTAGCTAGACAAGAACTTGTTAGCGAAGATCCTACCTATAAGGCGGCAGAAAATGCTGTGATTGCGCTTGAAGGAAATCCTAGCAAGGAGAAATTAGAAGTAGCTCAAGCTGCAGTTGATAAATTGAAATCGGCTATTAAAAAGCAAGAGCTACAGACCAGAATTGATAAGGTAAAGGTTGCAGCAGATAATTTGACGGATGCCCAGACTAAAGCTCGATTACAGGCTGAATTGATTAGGGCTGAGGCAGCTAAGAAATTAGAAGCTGAAAGGAATGGTTCCTCTGCAAGTTCGACTAGCAGTGAAGTGACAGAAGAGGTTGAAACAGCAACAAGCACGGTATCTGAAGAGGAAGTTTATCAAGAGGAAGCAACCTATCAAGAAGAAACGACTTATCAGGCAGAAACCAATACCTATATAGCTCCGGCACAAAATACCTATAGTAGCCCAAATGCTACGACGACTTATACTCCACCTGCTAGCCAAGCAGACACAAGCACACCTCCTGTGTCCGAGGTCAGTGAAGCGCCCGTTACGGAAACACCAGTGACGGAAGCATCAACTGCTACTGAAACTAGCGCAGAAAGTCCAATTGCAAGTGAAACGCCAGCAACATCATCTACAGATAATCCATAGATTAAAGGAGAGCAATCTCCTTTTTTAGTTTGATTGAGCCGTCCAGTCGTTTTTTTGTTATAATATTCTTTATGAGAATTGTATCAGGAATTTATGGCGGACGTCCGCTAAAAACTTTGGAAGGCAAGACAACTCGGCCCACATCGGACAAGGTCCGTGGGGCCATGTTCAATATGATTGGTCCGTATTTTGACGGTGGTCGAGTCTTGGACCTCTATGCAGGAAGTGGCGGTTTGTCTATCGAGGCTGTTTCTCGCGGCATGGAGTCAGCAGTTCTGGTCGAGCGAGATCGGAGAGCGCAAGCCATTATCCGCGACAATATCCGCATGACCAAGGAGGACAGCAAGTTTCAGCTTTTGACCATGGAAGCCAAGCAGGCTTTGGCTCACTTGAGCGGATCCTTCGACCTGGTCTTTCTGGACCCTCCCTATGCAGCCGAGGATATCGTAGCAGATATCACTGAGCTGTGTCAGCGCCAGCTTTTGTCCCAAGAGGTCATGGTTGTTTGCGAGACAGATAAGGCAGTTTCTCTTCCGGAGGAAATTGCAGAGCTGGGCATCTGGAAGGAAAAAATCTATGGAATTAGTAAGGTAACCGTTTATGTCAGATAAGATAGGAATGTTCACAGGATCCTTTGACCCCATTACCAATGGGCATCTGGATATCATCGAGCGAGCAAGTGGCCTGTTTGATAAGCTATATGTGGGTATTTTTTTCAATCCCAATAAAATAGGTTTGTTTACAGGGCAGGAGCGTCTAGCCCTCCTACAAAAAGTTTTTGAGGGAAATGAGAAGATTGAGGTCTTTTTAGCTGGTCAGGAATTGGTGGTTAATGTGGCCCGTGAGCGACGGGTTAGTCATATCGTTCGAGGTCTGCGTAATGGAATTGACCTGGAATATGAGGCAAATTTTGACTATTTTAATCGCCAACTAGCTCCGGAACTTGAAACGGTTTATCTCATATCTAAACCGGAGTATCGGAATATATCTTCTAGTCAAATCAGAGAATTGATTCACTATCAGCAAGATATTAGCCCCTATGTCCCCCAAGTTGTCAGTAAGGAGATAAAAAAGAATGAAGAAAAATAAGAAATTACTACTGATTAGCTCTATTGTTTTAGGTACCCTATTGATCTGGTTTACGGTTTTTGTCCCCCTACCATATTATCTGGAAAAGCCGGGCGGTGCCATGGATGTTCGTCAGGTATTGACGGTCAACGACCAAGAAGACAAGGAAACTGGTTCTTACAATTTTACCTACGTTTCAGTCCAGCAGGCAACGGCCTTGCAACTCTTGGCAGCCCAGTTTGATCCTTACACAAGTGTTAGTTCAGCAGAGGAGATGACAGGTGGGGCAGACAGCGAGGAATACTTCCGCATTGCCCAGTTCTACATGGAAACTTCGCAAAATATGGCCAAGTACCAAGGTTTGACCCTGGCAGGTAAAGAAGTTAGCATGGATTTCTTTGGTGTCTATGTACTTGCCTTGGCGGATGATTCGACCTTTAAAAAAGTTCTTAATATTGCCGACACTGTTGTGAGTATCAATGGAAAAACATTTGAGTCTTCTCCTGATTTGATTAAATATGTGAGTGGCTTGGAACTTGGAAGTGATGTAACAGTTGGTTATATTAGCGCTGGTCAGGAAAAATCTGCGGACGGTAAGATTATCAAATTGTCTAATGGCAAAAATGGGATAGGCATTACTCTCGTAGATCATACAGAGGTTCAAAGTTCGATTCCGATTGAATTCCAAACAGGCAATATTGGTGGACCAAGTGCTGGTCTCATGTTTACCCTTGCTATTTATACCCAACTGGCTGATCCAACCTTGCGTGATGGGCGCGTGATTGCAGGAACTGGAACCATTGAGCAGGATGGGAGTGTCGGTGATATTGGTGGAGCAGATAAGAAGGTATTATCTGCAGCCAAGGCTGGAGCAAGTATCTTCTTTGTTCCCAATAATCCAGTTGATGAAAAAATCTTGAAAGAGGATCCAATAGCTAAAACCAACTATGAAGAGGCTAAAGAAGCAGCTGAGAAAGCAGGTCTAGACATTGAAGTTGTGCCTGTCAAGACGGCTCAGGATGCCATTGACTATTTGAAGCAAACCAAGGGCGAGTAAATCGTCCTTTTTGCTATTTCATTAAAATGGTCTGAAATTTCTTTGATAACCTAAACTAGAAGAATTTCAGGTCAAATCGTGATATAATAGTAGGGTTAGATAGAATTGATTTGTATGAATATTTTACAAGATTGGAGGATTCATGAAAAAAGATATTTCACCAGAAATGTATAACTACAACAAGTATCCTGGACCAAGTTTTGCTCGTGTGGGGGATAAGGTTGTATCTGAAAATATTGAGCTAGACCTTGTGGAAGACTACAAAGAAGCTTTTGACCAGACTATTTTCGGTCAGCGTTTTTCACAGTTGATGCTCAAGTTTGACTATATTGTCGGCGATTGGGGCAATGAGCAACTGCGTTTGAAGGGCTTTTATAAGGACGATAAAACTGTTAAGTCTGATTCAAAAATCAGTCGTTTGGATGATTATTTGACGGAATTCTGTAATTTTGGCTGTGCTTATTTCGTCTTAGCCAATCCAAATCCGCAGGACTTGCCTGCTGAGGAGGAAGACAGACCTCGTCGCAAGCGGAGTCGTTCACGCAATCGCAATAGAAATCAGCAGCGGGCGGAGTCTATTGCGCCAAAAGAAATGAATGAAAATCGAAGTGTCCGTCAGAAAAAAGGGAAGCAGCAGAGCAAGCAGTCAGAGCAACGTCATTTTACTATGAAAAATGCGGGTGCCAAGGCTAGTCAGACGGAGCGTAGTCAGAAGCGTGACCGTAAAGAAAATAATCGGGAGATGAATGAGGCTAAGCGTAGCTTTGTCATCCGTCAGAAGTAGGGAGAAACATGAAACCATCAATTTATGCCTTTAGTCAAGCTAATCTTGTGGATTGGATTTTAGAAAATGGGGAAAAGAAATTCCGTGCGACACAGATTTGGGAATGGCTCTATCGTTCCCGTGTCCAGTCCTTTGCGGAAATGACCAACTTGCCTAAGTCTTTGATTGAAAAATTGGAAGAAAACTTTGTGGTCAACCCTCTCAAACAACGGATTGTCCAGGAGTCTAAGGACGGGACTATCAAATACCTGTTTGAATTACCAGATGGCATGCTGATTGAAACAGTTCTGATGCACCAGCATTATGGTCTGTCAGTCTGTGTAACCACTCAGGTAGGTTGCAATATTGGTTGTACCTTCTGTGCTTCTGGTTTGATTCCTAAGCAACGGGACTTGACCAGCGGTGAGATTGTGGCTCAGATTATGTTGGTGCAGAAATACCTAGATGAGCGTAACCAGAATGAGCGCGTCAGCCATATCGTAGTTATGGGTATTGGTGAGCCGCTTGACAACTATGACAATGTCATGACCTTCTTGCGTGTAGTCAATGATGACAAGGGCTTGGCAATTGGTGCCCGTCACATCACAGTATCCACCTCTGGTTTGGCACCAAAAATCCGTGATTTTGCCCGTGAAGGTGTCCAAGTTAACTTGGCTGTCTCACTCCATGCGCCAAATAACGACCTTCGTTCAAGCATTATGCGCATCAACCGTCGCTATCCAATCGAGGTCTTGTTCGAGGCAATCGAGGACTATATCAAGGTGACTAATCGTCGTGTGACCTTTGAGTACATCATGCTTAATGAGGTCAACGATGGGGTTGAACAGGCGCAGGAATTGGCTGATTTGACCAAGAATATCCGTAAATTGTCTTATATCAACCTCATTCCATATAACCCTGTAAGCGAGCACGATCAGTATAGTCGCTCTACTAGAGAGCGGACCTTGGCTTTCTTTGATGTTTTGAAGAAAAATGGGGTTAACTGTGTCGTTCGTCAGGAACACGGTACCGATATTGATGCGGCTTGTGGTCAGTTGCGTTCCAATACGCTCAAAAAAGATCGCGAAAAGGCGCGTGCTCGTATTGCAGCAGCCAAAGCCAAGGCAGGTATTCAGGCATGAGAAAATTCTTCCAAGCAGATGGAAACTTGACCAAGCTAGGAAGACAGATTTGTAAGACCTTAGCTGGAGCCTATGCTCTGGCTATTGTTTTACTCTGTTTTCTTCCTCAGTCCTGGTACCCTCAATACAAAGTCTTCTCCACGCCAGGCATCATTCAGATTGGACGACTTTATCTACTTCCCACTCCCTTTAATAGTATTGTCAATGGTGATAAGGTAGATAGCCTGGCAGATTTAGGCTGGATATTCTTGCAGAATTTCACCAACATTTTTCTACTCTTCCCTCTGATTTTTCTTCTCCTTTTCCTTTTTGAAAAATGGCGGAGCCTTGGAGCAGTCATTCGTTATACCTTTTGCATGAGCCTGTTTATTGAGTCTACCCAGTTATTACTAGACCTACTCATTGATGCCCAGCGGGTATTTGAAGTGGATGACCTCTGGACAAATACCTTAGGCGGAGTTCTGGCTTATCTCGTTTATAAATTAACGAAGAAATTAGTTGCCTGTTCCAAATAATGCTCGTTTTTTACTTTAAAAAATCCTATATTTCCGATAGTTGTTTGTGTTTAACTGATAGGGTCGATTTTATTTTGAAAGAATAGTGAAAAATATTTGAAAATACTTGACATTATGTAAGTTATGACTTATAATCATATGTAGTTTAAGAAGAGATCAATTTATTTATGCCTACTTAGCAGTAGTTGTTTTCAAATTGTTCACTTTTTTAAGAAGTCCTTTTGAATAAAGAAAATTTTGTTCAAGCTAGGCAGAATAGAATACGGGTCCCCTTATATCGTGCAATTCCTAAACTTAGGATTTTTCTATCCGTATTCGCATGTATCCTCTCGGGTTATCTTCGAGAGGATTTTCTGTAAGTTAAAGTCATAATCAAAACCCCTGACGATTGAATATGGTCAGGGGTCAATTTTTATACTCAATGAAAATCAAAATCAGACTAGCTCCAAAGGTTCGGGGAACCTTTGGAGGTTGGAGATAGAGCGAACCTGTTCGCTACAACAAGGTTCGGGGCACCTTTGTAGGTTGGAGATAGAGCGAACCTG
>NZ_JBPPVC010000008.1:0-107364 GCF_053545015.1 Streptococcus sp. 32226D021BW
TGTAGGTTGGAGATAGAGCGAACCTGTTCGCTACAACAAGGTTCGGGGAATCTTTGTAGGTTGGAGATAGAGCGAACATAGTTCGTATCGATATGATGCAGATAGAACGCTGTTCCTTTTATATTTCAAGGGTACAGGCTGAAAACCTCCACAGGAGCTTTTCAGTCATCAAATCAAGTCAACAACGTCTGATTTTGATTTTCGAAGAGTATTATTTCCAGAAGTCATCAAAAATTGTGATTGGCAGGTGGCGTTTGTGGGCTGTTTTATTCCACCATCCTTCGATAATGGTTTGGGCTTGAGGGTCGATGGTTTTGCCTTCTAGATAGTCGTCAATTTGGTTATAGGTAACACCAAGAGCGACTTCATCCGCCAGGCCTGGCTTGTCTTCTTCCAAGTCCGCAGTAGGGACTTTTAGGTAGAGTTTTTCATCTGACCCCAGTTCAGCTAGAAGTTGCTTACCTTGACGCTTATTAAGGCGGAAGAGGGGCAGGATGTCTGCACCACCATCACCGTGCTTGGTGAAGAAGCCGGTAATATTCTCGGCGGCATGGTCGGTTCCAATCACAGCCCCCTTGCGTTCACCAGCAATGGCGTATTGGGCAATCATGCGCATGCGGGCTTTAGCATTTCCCTTATTAAAATCAGACATAGAAAGTCCATTTGCATTGACAGCCGCCGCCATAGCATCTGTAGATTCCTTGATGTTGATGGTTAGGCTGACATCTGGTTGAATAAAGGCTAGGGCTGCTTGGGCATCGGACTCATCAGCTTGCACACCGTAAGGTAGACGGATAGCGATAAATTGATAAGAATCGTCACCTGTTTCCGCTCGCATTTCTTCCATAGTCAGCTGGGCCAAACGACCAGCCAAGGTCGAGTCTTGTCCACCTGAAATCCCCAAGACATAGGTCTTCAAAAAGGGATGTTTTTTCAGATAGTCTTTGAGAAAGTCGATGGAGCGACGGATTTCTTCATTTGGGTCAATGCTTGGCTTGACACCTAGTTCCTTGATAATGGTTTCTTGTAGGGTCATTGGCTACCTCTCTTAGATGGATTTGGCCTGGCTTTGTTTTCGAATGCGATTGATGATGTTCATCTTGTTATCCCATACATCTTGGGCCAGGTCAACTGGATAGAGTTGTGGGTTGAGCACACGTTTGTATTCGTCCCAGAGCTTGTCAAATTCTTGGTTGGCATAGGCTTGAATTTCCGCTAGACTTGGTAATTCATAGACTTGCTTGCCCTCTTCAAAAATCGGAATGAGGAGGGGACGGGCATCGAAGTTTTCAATGGTCTTGTTGATGTAGGTGTAGGTTGGATGGAACATATAAATGCTGTCCATTTGGCTGACATCCGTATCCGCAAAGGTGATATAGTCGCCCTCAGACTTACCTTTTTCTTTGGATGTAATCCGCCAAACTTGTTTTTTACCTGGCGTTGATACTTTTTCAACGTTGGAAGACAATTTGATGGTGTCTCGCATCTTTCCATTTTCTTCTTCAATGGACACAATCTTATAGACAGCTCCCAAGGCAGGTTGGTCATAAGCAGTAATCAACTTAGTCCCCACTCCCCAGACATCAATCTTGGCCTTTTGCATTTTGAGGTTGAGGATGGTATTTTCATCCAGGTCATTGGACGCGTAGATTTTTGCTTCCGTAAAGCCAGCTTCATCCAACTGTTGACGGACCTTTTTGGAAATATAGGCCATGTCGCCAGAGTCAATCCGAACGCCTTTAAAGTTTATTTTATCACCCATTTCCTTGGCAACTTTGATGGCTGCAGGGACACCGATTCGTAGGGTGTCATAGGTATCCACTAGGAAGACACAATCATGATGGGTTTCAGCGTAGGCCTTGAAAGCCTTGTAATCATCGCCATAGGCTTGGACCAAGGCGTGGGCATGGGTACCAGCGACTGGGATGCCGAAGATTTTTCCTGCTCGGACATTGGAAGTGGCAGACGCGCCGCCGATATAGGCTGCGCGGGTGCCCCAAATGGCAGCATCCATTTCTTGTGCACGACGGGTACCAAATTCCATAAGCGCCTCTTCTTCAATGACTGCCTTGATACGACGAGCTTTGGTAGCAATCAGGGTTTGGTAGTTGACAATATTGAGAATTGCAGTTTCAATCAACTGGCACTGGGCAAGTGGGCCTTCAATCTGCATAATGGGCTCGTTGGCATAGACTAGGTCGCCTTCCTTGGCAGAACGAACGGTCAAGTTCATTTCAAGGTTTGCCAAATAATCCAGGAAATCCTTGGGATAGCCTAATTCAGTCAGATAGTCAATATCTGTCTGGCTGAAGCTGAGATTATTGAGATATTCTACCACACGCTCCAGACCAGCAAAGACGGCATAGCCATTTTTAAAGGGCTGAGAACGGAAATAGACTTCAAATACAGCGTGTTTATTATGGATGTTTTGATTAAAATAGACCTGCATCATATTGATCTGGTAAAGGTCGGTATGCAGGGTTAAACTGTCATCTGTAAAAACTGTCATAGCTTTCTCCTTTATTCTTTCTATTATACCAAAAAAATCGAGCTAGGCTCGATTTAGAGAGTGATATTGATAATCAGGCTGGCCAAAAATAGAAAAGGCACATAGGGTAGGGATTTAGGTTTAAAGATGAAAAAGATGGCCAGACCTAGGATGGAACTAAGCTGAATAATCCAGAGAATTTCTGTAAAGCCAAACAAAAGTGACAGACTTGCCAGATAGAGAAAATCGCCAGAACCAATATTGAGTTGCCATTTTTCAGTCAGATAGGCCAAGAGCAAAAAGCCACAGAAGAGCCAGTTGAGCTGAGAGAGAATGAGGGCTACAAAGGTAAAAAGTAGCCAGACAGCGAAGGGATATTCCTGATGCTTGATGTCGTAAATAGTCAAAACAAGTCCAGACAAGATGAGAATGGTTTCGGTTAGGTTTAGGACTTGAAAATAGCAGAGCAGAACGACTAGACCAGCTAAGAACTCTAGTCCCAGATACCAATAAGGAATTTTTGCCTTGCAGTAACGGCATTTGGATTTTGTCGAAAGTTGGGACAGGATTGGAATTAAGTCCCAGGCCTTGAGCCGTCGTTTGCAGGCATTGCAGTGACTAGAGGGGGCGATAATGGACTGTTCAGGGAAACGGTCGATGACCAATCCCAAGAAGGAGCCGATAGAAGCTCCAAGGAAAAATAGGATAATTGTCTTCATACCTATTTATTCGCAAATGGGAGAGGAAAATGAGATATTTTTTAAAATTTTTTTACAAAATTTCGATGGTACTCTGGATAATGCCAAAGGAATGGAGAGAATTCCGTATTTTTGCTTTGGTCTTGTCTGCTACAGCAGGATTTGTCAGTTTGACCGTCACAGTCGCACAATGGTCATATCCATCCATGGTCCAGACATTTAGCTGAGTGATTTCGTGAACATTTTCAAGAGCCAGGAGGACTCCTTTAACTTCTTCAAGATTTACTCCTTGCGGACTGGTTTCAAGTAAAATCTTAACATTGTTCCAAGCTTTTGGCAGGGCTTTGGAGAGGATGAAGATAGCAATACCGAGTGAGAGTAATGGGTCTAGAAAGTACCAATCAGTGAATTGAAGAATGATGGAAACAAGGATGACCGCCAGCCATCCCAAAATATCCTCTAAAAAGTGTAAGCTGAGAATGGATTCATTATGGCTATGGCCATTTTTTACAATACGAGAAGCAAAGAAATTGATGATGACAGCGATAATCCCAAGTATCAGCATCCCATCCTGATTGACAGGCTGGGGATGGAAAAGATTGGGAATGTTTTCTACAAGGATCAAGCTGGAGCCGATAATCAGAATGCTGGAAGTCAAGAGAGCAGCCAAAATATTCCATCTCTTGTAGCCAAAAGGATAGAACTTGTCAGCAGGTTTATTGGCATAGGTTTGCATGATGGCAGAGCTTCCGATGGCGAGGGCGTCACCCAAATCATGAACAGCATCTGCTAAGATGGCGCTGGAACCAAAGAGCCAGCCAAAGATAAACTCGATGATAGAAAAGCTGAGATTGAGGAGAAAAGCGATAAATGTATTTTTAGAAGATGACATGAGATTCCCTTTCTGTGTTATACTGTTTATAGGTTTATTATGTACTGTAATGAGCCGAAAAACTAGAAACAAGAGAAACGGTTTGTCTTTTTCTGAACAAATTGTTTGAAATGTACGAAAAATGGATAGACGAATTGCAAAAACAAAAAGAGCTATTTTTCAGGCTTTTTTGACCTTATTAAATGATAAAGGTTATGATGACATGCGCGTGCAGGATGTTATTGACCTGGCAGATGTGGGGCGTTCCACTTTCTATGCCCACTATGCCAGTAAAGAGGCTCTTTTGGAAGAACTTTGTCATGACCTCTTTCACCACTTATTTACAGGTCGTGAAGATGCGGATGTGAAGACTTTGTTGGCTCATATTTTCAAACACTTTCGAACCAATCAAGACCGAGTTGCCAGCCTTTTATTGTCCCGCAATGCCTATTTTCTAAGAGAACTGGAAGCGGAGCTGAAACACGACATTTTTCCAAAAGTGGTTGAAGACTACATGCAGGGCAAGGGAAATCTTCCAGAGGATTTGCTGGTACATTTTGTTGTGACCACTTTTGTGGAGACGGTCAGCTGGTGGTTGCAGCAACGCAAAAAGGTGGACGAAGCCACCTTGACCGAATATTATGTAAGATTATTAGCTTAAGGAGTGAAAATGCTTAGACCTTTACACATGGCCCATGCCTTTTTAGACGAGATTTTAACTGACCAGGACCTAGCGGTCGATGCGACTATGGGAAATGGTCATGACACGCTATTTTTAGCCCAGCGAGCAGGAAAAGTGGTGGCCTTTGATATTCAGGAACAAGCCCTGACCACAACGGCTGAAAAACTAGAAAAAGCTGGATTGACCAATGCCCAGTTGGTTTTGGCTGGGCACGAAAATTTAGACCAATATGTGGATGAATGCAAGGCAGCCATTTTCAATCTGGGTTATCTACCTTCGGCGGACAAGTCAGTCATCACCCTGCCTGCAACCACCCTTCAAGCCATTGAGAAAGTCCTAGACCGTCTGGTGGTTGGAGGTCGCTTGGCTATCATGATTTACTATGGTCACGAGGGTGGAGCTCTTGAGAAGGATGCAGTTTTAGACTTTATCAGCCAGCTAGACCAAACAGTCTTTACAGCCATGCTCTACAAACCGCTCAATCAAGTTAATACCCCACCGTTTTTGGTGATGGTGGAACGATTAAAATCCAGCTCAAACTAGGGCTGGATTTGTTTTTTATAATATCGGCTTAATGAACAATCTTCCCTCACCCAAGTCAATCAATTCCACCTGATTGCCATAAAAATCGCTGAGGAGTTCAGGTGTCAGGATGTCTTCTTTGGGTCCCTGTGCCAAGACCATGCCATCTTTGAGCAGTAGGACATGGGTGAAATTATCAGTGATTTCTTCGGCGTGATGGGTGACGTAGATAATGGCAGGAGCCGTTGGGAGTTGGCAGATATGGTCGATGTGGTGGAGCAGGCGTTCGCGAGCCAAAAGGTCTAAGCCCACAGTAGCCTCGTCCAAAATCAAAATAGCCGGCTCTTCCATCAAACTTCGGGCAATCAGCAGGAGTTGGCGTTCGCCCTGTGACAAACTAACATAGGTCCTGCCAATCAAGTGGTCAGCCTTAATTGTTTTCAGCATTTCAATAGCCTGGTCCAATTCTGCCTGACCATATTCCCTGTATAAGATAGATGACTTATATTTTCCTGTTAAGACAATCTGCTCAGCTGTCAAATCAATGGGAAAGCGTTCTGCAAGGAAAGAACCAACGACCCCAATCTTGGTGCGTAGGCTAGGAATATCACCCTTACCAAACTCCACTCCAAGAACAGTCAGGCTACCAGAGGTTTTCCAAAACTCAGCCATTAAAATGCGCAGCAGTGTCGATTTTCCAGCACCGTTAAGGCCTAAAATAGCCCAACGATCCCCTTTTTTAAATTCCCAGTTGATGTCTTTTAATAGGTACTTCCCCTGTCTTTTGTAGGACAGTTCTTTCATGGATAAAATCATATGGACCTCACTTTTCTTTTTGACTATTTTATCACAGAAGTGTAGATTTACAGATATTTTTGCCGAATGTCACCTCGATTATACCAAAATGAAAAGAATATGGTATAATGGGAATGTTATAGATTTTATTATAGGAGAATATCATGGAAGACCCTGGTAGTCAGACCATTCATTTACAATTATTATTACTTTTATTGTTGACCTTGCTCAATGCCTTCTTTTCAGCTTCAGAAATGGCCCTTGTTTCCCTCAATCGTTCACGGGTGGAGCAAAAGGCCGCTGAGGGAGAGAGGAAGTATATTCGCTTACTACAAGTTTTAGAAAATCCCAATAATTTCCTTTCTACTATTCAGGTTGGAATTACCTTTATTTCTATCCTTTCGGGTGCCAGCTTGGCCAATGATTTAGGTGCTGTTTTTGCCAAGTGGATGGGTAATTCAACAACAGCTCAAACTGCTGGTTACTGGTTGGCTTTAGCGATGTTGACCTTTGTATCCATTGTGCTTGGAGAATTGTATCCTAAGCGAATTGCCATGAATATGAAGGAAAATCTGGCAGTAGTTACGGCGCCAGTGATTATTTTCCTAGGAAAGGTTGTCAGTCCTTTCGTTTGGCTCTTATCAGCCGCGACCAATCTCATCAGTCGCATTACACCTATGAACTTTGACGATGCGGACGAGCAGATGACCCGGGATGAGATTGAGTATATCTTGACCAAGAGCGAGCAGACTTTGGATGCGGAAGAAATCGAGATGTTGCAAGGTGTATTCTCCTTGGATGAGCTGATGGCACGTGAAGTAATGGTTCCCCGTACGGATGCCTTCATGGTGGATATTGAAGACGATACGGAAACCATTATGGCGGCCATTCTCAAACAGAATTTTTCTCGCGTTCCCGTCTATGATGGGGATAAGGATAACATCATCGGCCTTATTCACACCAAGAAAATTTTATCTGCAGCTTTTAGCAATGGTTTCGACAATCTCAATATCCGACGTATTATGCAGGAACCTCTCTTTGTTCCAGAAACCATTTTCGTGGATGATTTGTTAAAATCCTTACGCAATACCCAAAATCAAATGGCCATCTTGTTAGATGAGTATGGTGGAGTTGCAGGTCTGGTTACTTTAGAAGATTTGTTGGAAGAAATTGTCGGGGAAATCGATGATGAAACGGACAAGACAGAGATTTTTGTCCGTGAAATTGCAGAGAATACCTATATTGTCCAAGGGAATATGACTCTGAATGACTTCAATGAGCATTTTGATACGGAGCTAGAAAGTGATGATGTGGATACCATTGCAGGTTATTATTTGACGGGAGTCGGCACTATTCCAAGTCAGGAAGAAAAGGTGACCTTTGAAGTGGACAGTAAGGACCATCATTTAGTCTTTATCAATGATAAGGTGAAAAATGGTCGAGTGACCAAGCTTAAAATGATGATGACTACTCTGGAAGAGGAAGTTGAAAAAGAATAGGATAAGACCAGTTGCTTTAAGGTAGCTGGTTTTTCATAGCGATTCAAATAGTTAGTTAAAAACAATAAAATACAAGTATAGAAGCGTTTTCATTTTTATGATATAATAACTATATTAAGAAAATGAGGATGAGATGATGGAAGAAGTAGATTACCGAAAAGTAACAGGGCTTGTTCATTCGACTGAGAGTTTTGGCTCTGTGGATGGACCAGGTGTACGTTTTGTGGTCTTTATGCAAGGTTGTCATATGCGTTGCCAGTATTGCCATAACCCTGATACTTGGGAACTGGTCAATCCTGCGGCCAAAGAACGAACTGCAGAGGATGTTCTCAATGAAGCCTTGCGTTTTCGTATGTTCTGGGGGAAAGAAGGTGGGATAACGGTATCTGGTGGTGAAGCTACTATTCAGATTGACTTTTTGATTGCCCTCTTTACCTTGGCAAAAGAAAAAGGTATCCACACAACCTTGGACACCTGTGCTCTGACCTTCCGTTCGACCGAGCGTTATCTGGAAAAATACAATCGTTTGATGGAAGTGACAGATTTGGTGCTCTTGGATATTAAGGAAATCAATCCAGACCAGCACCGTATTGTAACGGGACATAGCAATAAGACTATTTTAGAGTGTGCCCGTTACCTATCGGATATTGGCAAACCTGTTTGGATCCGCCATGTCTTGGTACCAGGACTGACAGACCGTGATGATGACTTGATTGAGCTAGGAAAGTTTGTCAAGACCTTGAATAATGTCGAGCGTTTTGAAGTCTTGCCTTACCATAATCTTGGAGAATTTAAGTGGCGTGAGCTAGGTAGACCTTATCCACTTGAAGGGACCAAGCCACCAAGTAAGGAACGCGTTTTAAATGCTAAGACCTTGATGGAAACCGAATCCTATCAAGACTATATGAATCGAATAAAGGGATAGTAGTGCGTAGAGCTAGAGTAAATAAAAGTCTAGGTGTAGTCGGACCGCTTTTGGCAGGTTTGTTGGTTGCTGTCTGTGCATCCCTAGCATATTATGTGTTTAATAAAAGAGAAGGACAGTCCAGCAACAGTCCTTCTTTTGTGCCTGTTCGAGAGATTTCTGTCAAAGAGAAACGAATCTCTGATTACCTACAGCAAATGACCCTGGAAGAAAAAGTTGGTCAGATGATTTTTGCACGTATACCTGCTGAAAATCAGTTGGAAGACCTTGTTTCCTATCAATTTGGTGGTTATATCTTATTTTCACGGGACTTTGAAGGAAAGACCTTAGAGCAAGTCGAGGAAGACATTGCAAGTTATCAAGCTAATTCCAAGCTACCACTTTTAATGGCTTCTGATGAAGAAGGTGGAACGGTAACGCGGGTTAGTCAGTTATTAGAAACTCCCCTTGCTTCCCCCTTGGAATTGTATCAGTCAGGGGGGCTGGAGGCTGTTTTAGAAGATAGCAAGCATAAAACCAGTCTTTTGAAAGGGATAGGTATTCATGCCGGTTTCTTTCCAGTTGCGGACTTATCCACAGAACCATGGTCATTTATCTATGATCGGACTATTGGTCAAGATGCTGCTACAACATCTGCTTATATCGGCCAAGAGGTCCAGCTCCTGAAACAAGAGCAATTTGCTTCGACTTTGAAACATTTCCCAGGCTATGGGAACAATGCTGATTCACATACAGATTTGGTATATGACAATCGTAGTTTAGAAGAATTGCGAGCCAATGATTTTCTTCCCTTTAAGGCTGGTATTGAAGCAGGAGCTGACTCTATCATGGTTAGCCACAATATCGTGTCTGCCATTGATGATGTCCCGTCATCCATTTCACCTGAAATCAATAAAATCCTTCGGAATGAGCTTGGTTTTGAGGGTGTCATAATGACGGATGATTTTGATATGCAGGGTTTGGTCCAATTTGTAGATCAAGATACAGGTGCCTTGCAGACCATTCAAGCTGGGACAGATATGATTTTATCTTCAAGCTATGCTAGTCAAATTCCTTATATTATCGAACAAGTTAAGAATGGAACCATTACAGAGGAACGGATCAACCAATCCGTCAAACGTATTTTGGGTATGAAATACGATCTTGGTTTGATTCAATAAAATACGGAACAATAGATTTTTACAAAAAAAATACAGACAGATTTATGCTGATTTTTAGCTCAGCCTGAAACTGTCTGTATTTTTTATTACTGAAGTTCGGTTATGCTATAGTAGGTCAGATTTGGAACTGATATGTAGTTTTACTAGTACAAAAATGGAACTAAGGGACTTTAATACTCACTTTTGTTCTTATTGTCCATAATCATATTGGTTATAACTTTTTGAAAATGAATCTAAAACATCTTCGGGCGTATCATTATATGGTGTCGTTGATTCGAGTATACCTTTTACGATGATACGTTCAGTTGCATTAATATCTGTACAAGTTACCAAGGTAACTTCTGTTCTGCCCTCTACGTCATCAATTACATAGACACTTTCGGGTGATACAATTTCTACACTGTCAATGACATAGGTATAGACATTATTTTTATCCGTTATATAGATTTTTATTCCATTTTGTGCTCGATCCAATGGTGAGAATAGGACATCTGCTGCACCGGCAACACCGAAGATATGATGGCTGGCTAAGGAATAATTTCCTTTCCCCATTTCTTGGTTCTCTTTCATAGTCCCAGCACCATACATTAGGGAAACGTTGGATAAACCCTTAAAAATTGGTAAATTAATACCGAGTTCTGGAATTGAGATACCACCGATTACAGGTAATTGTTGATCATCCCACTGTGCTGACAAAACTTCTTCAGTTGAAATAGACTGTACTTGTTCAAAATCAAATGTCGTTTCTGCTTGTTTATTTTTCGCAATATCACCAGCTGAAACTTTAGTAATTTGGTATTTATTTGTATTCCAGCCGATGATGTAATTCCTGATGGATGTGTTGAAAATTAAAGCTAACGATATTATAACAAGTAGAACGGTTAATATGTTCCATAACAGTGCGCTTTTTCTTTTCTTTTTATTTCCTTGTGACATGTGGAGGCTTTTCTTTCTATTTTAGTTATTCTAATTTGAATTGTGTTTTTATACCATCCACATCAATAAAGGCTGCGCTATTGTCTAGTCTTTGAAGGTTTAGGTTCGCAGCTGTGGCGCGTTCCAAGGTTGCTTCAAAATCTGCTGGGCTAGAGTAGATAACAGTATAATAGGCAAGTCCTGGCATGCCTTCTTGTCTGGTTTTCAGATTTTTTCCTCCCCATTCGTTGACAGCTAGGTGGTGATGGTAGTCGCCCGAGGCTAGCCAGGCTGCAGATGGGACGGAGAATTTATCCTCGACAGCTAGGACTTCTTGGTAAAAACGGCTAGAAGCAGCGCTTTCTCGGACAGATAGGTGAATATGGCCCATGCGACTGCCAAGCGGCATCTGATAGGCTGCGTCAGCTTTTTTCCCTAAAGCATAGATCGTTTCAGCATCCATAGGCTCAGTGATGCCAACAATTTGTCCATCTGGGCGGACATCCCAAGTGTCTTGAGGCAGGTCGCGGTAAATTTCGATGCCGTTGCCTTCGGTGTCGGCTAGGTAAATGGCTTCGCTGTAACCGTGGTCGCTGGCGCCTTGGAGGGGAACTTTGTTATCGATAAAGTGGCGGAAAATGTTGCCGAGATCTTCACGGCTAGGTAGGACAATGGCCAAGTGATAGAGTCCGTAGCTGTGGCTAACTTCGCCTTTCTGCTCTGTTTGAATCAGGCGAATAAGGATGTTTTTTCCAACGCCTAGGTCAGTCTGGTTAGGACTTTGGGAGAGAACTTGGAGACCCAAAACCTGCTGGTAAAATAGGCTTTGAAGTTCTAGATTGCGGACGTTGAGGGCGACATAACCCAGTTCAAATTGGGAATTGTACATAGAGGTACCTAACTTTCTGATACAATTTATAGGAATTTTCGAGTTACTTAGTATCTTTTGGTGAAGTAATGTGTGACGAATAGACTTTTGAAAATTGATTTTTATCTCATAGCTTTCTCAACAAGTGCGCTATCTACGATTTGGATAAAGTGTGTAATTCTATTTTCAGCATTAAAATCGTAAATATGGACAAAGTCTGCTTGAAAGGATTTCTCAGTAAGGTTGTAGGTCCCCTTGTAGTAGCCATAAACCATGACACGGTTTCCTGAAAAGGCGTAATCAACAGGTGTGGCACTATAATTGGTCCATTCAGAACCTAGTCTTGCATGGACGTTTTCGATCACTGCATCTGGACCGATATAGGTACCAGCATAGGGAAAGCCTGCAGCTTCTGTCCAAGAGATTTCAGCAGCTAAATGGCTTTTGAAATCTTCTATTCGACCTTGAGCAGTAGCTAGATAAGTTTCTTCTAAAATATTTTTATATAATTGATTTTTTGACATACATTACCCCCATGGTATTTCACCGGTTAAGACTTTAGCACTCAATTCTAAGACTGCCTCGTTACGAAGATTAGGGAATTTTTCTTTCATTTTAGCGACAAAGGTAGCTGAGTCTTTGACTTCTTTTTTTAATTTGATTGCTACTTCAATATAGGCGATTGAAAAATCAAGTGCTTGAGAATCAAATGAACTTTCACTATCTGCATGACCTGGAATAATGAGAGAGGCATCCAGTGCCTTCATATCTTTTAATCGATCTTGCCAGGCTTTCAATTTCTCGGTAGTTTGTGAATCTGCTAAGAAGAGGTGAATTTGATTAAATGTATTGATACCGCCAATAATGGTTTTGGTTTCCGCATTCCAAAGATTGATTTGACTTGGTTCACTACCGAAAAATTCCCATTTATCACCTTCAAATTCTAATGTAGATTCTTGAATGAGCGCTGGTAAAATAATATTTTTCGGAGCTTGGTCACCTAAAGAGCCTCCCCATACCTGTAATTTTTTTGATACTGTTTTTAAAATATGGTCGATAACATAAGACGTTGCATAGACAATGACTTCTGGGAATGATTTTTTGATAGGCTCAAGAGCAAAATAATAGTCTGGATCCCCTTGAATGATAAAGATTTTTTCTAATGTCAGTTGCACGTCTTGTAGATAGCGAACAATTCGCTCTCCTTCTGATTGTTTAAACCCTGAACCTACCAGGAGAGCCTTGCCATTTTTAATGATTAAGGTCGCCGTAACCATAAAACTTGATTCGTCATTTGTAAAGATGTGTAATTCTGTTCCATTTTGTAGCTTATAATGTTTTTCCATAAATAGTTGCCCTTTCTATTGCGTAATAGCTGTTTGGAAATTTTTTTCCAAATCGTCTACTGTGCGAACTTGGTTAATAAGATTAAAGAAGTTCCCGTCTTTTTCAAGCAACAAGGTTGGGAAAGAGGTTACCCCCATTTCATATGCCTTGATAAAGTCTGGGTGTAGATTTTCTGGTTGATTCAAGATGCTTGATAGTTCTTCCATAGCCTTTGTAGGTAACTGATAGCTACCGATTAGGCTGGTGTAACTGTCTGCTTGACTGAGGTCTAACCCATCTTCAAAAAATAAGGCTTGAATGTCTAATGTCAGCTGAGCAAGCTGGTATGGTTCAACATAGTTTTTCAAAACGGAGTAAGCCCTAGCAGGACCAAGGGAATCCATGGTAAAGTCCTTTTCCTTAAACAATTGATTGTAGTTATCGCCAAAAGACATTTGGTAATAGGCTTCGATTTGTTTGTTGATGGTCTGTGCCTGCTGGAAATCAACCATTTTCTTTTTGTTATCTCCGACAAACAAGCCTCCGTTAATGACCTCTATTTCTATGTCAGGATGGTCTTGCATGAATTTTGTGAAAATGTGGTTAAAGCCGTAGGTCCAACCACAATAAGCATCGATGATGTAATATAGTTTCATATTAAATTTCTTTCATTTCGATTTCTTGGTTTTTGATTAGAATTTAGCATTGCTATTGGAAGTTTTGGAATCTTCCTCGATTGGTACAACAACATCTCAGAGTTCTGCAATTTTATCAACTTCAACTCGATAAAGATCATAGAAGGATGTATATTGACCTGTAGAATCTAAGCTTCTAACAAAGCTTGAGCTTGAGCTTGCAGACCAGCGATGGCTTCTTCTGACAATACCAACTGTCCAGTTCCCCATGCTTCTGGATTGACAGTTGTACCTGTAAATTCACCAACCACTTGCATACGAACAAACGGTAGGAGTGCATGGTAGCTAGCGAACATTGGCTCGTGTCCAGCATTGGCAACAGATGATACAGTAACAATTTTGTCTTGTAGTGCAGATGGGCCACGTGTTTCTGACAAGTCTAGGGCACGGCTGAGCCAGTCAATCAAGTTCTTCACAGTACCTGGAATAGCAAAGTTGTAAACTGGTGAGAAAATCCAAATAGCATCTGCAGCCATAATCGCATCGCGTGCAGCTTGGACAGCTGGCAAGACTGGTGTTTCAAGATCTTGGTTCATGAGCGGGATTTCTTTATAGTTAAGATAAGATACAGTTGCTTGACCTTCTAAGATGCTTTCAGCCTGTTTAGCCATTTGGTGGTTGAATGAACCCTCACGTAGTGAACCGACGATAAATAAAATGTTTTTCATGTTTTTTTCTTCCTTTTTTGTAAATATATTTTTGAAAACTGAGATTAGTGACATAGGGACTCCTTTATATTATATAGTGCAATTGATGTTCATTGTATCGCTCCTTTTGAGAAAATACTTTCCTGCTTTCGCAGTTTATGGTATTATTGTAACAGGTACTAAAAATAAAACAAGTACGATTTTTTTGAATAGTCACTATCTTTTTGTGAAGTAATGTGTAATATCAAGGGAAAATAAAGGAGAAATTATGGCAACTTTCACACAACATACGGTTCCGGAGTGTCCTTATGTGACCACTCAGAGTGTTTTATCTGGGAAATGGAGTATCTTATTACTACATCATATCGAAGAAGGTCCCATTCGGTTTAATGAAATGCACCGTCGATTGACAGGGATTTCCCAAGCAACCTTGACCAAGCAGTTGCGTCAGCTAGAAGATGATGGTTTAATCACTCGGAAGGTTTATGCACAGGTTCCACCAAAAGTGGAGTATGAACTGAGTGAGATTGGTCAGGAATTTAAGTTGGTTTTGGAGCAAATTGAAGTTTTTGGGGATAAGTACATCGAATTTGTCAAAGCAAAAAAATCTGAATGAGTTTGAATCTCATTCAGATTTTTGTCTTTTATAGTTGGTCATCCTTAACTGCATTTAACCAATCGGCAGCAGCCTTGGCTGTGCTTTCAAGGGCACCTTCTTTGAACGGTGATTGGAGGTTTGCGGCTTCAACCACTTGCAAGAAGGACTTGGTGCCACCCAAATCACAGATGCGGATGTAGTCTGCCCAAGCTGTTTCATCGTGGTCCACCTGCGTGCGTTTCCAGAATTGGAGGGCACAGACTTGGGCCAAGGTATAGTCGATGTAGTAGAATGGGCTAGCAAAGATATGACCTTGACGGTACCAGAAGATACCACGGTTGAGGGCTTCTGACTCAGAATAATCACGGTCTGGCAAGTAGAGGTCTTGGAGTTTCTTCCAAGTCGCCTTGCGTTCTGCTGGTGTCATCTCGGGGTGTTCATAGACTTCGTGCTGGAAGTGGTCTACCAAGACACCGTAAGGCAAGAAGAGAAGGGCACTTGCCAAGTGGGTGAATTTGTACTTATCCACCTGTTCCTTGAAGAAACGGTCCATCCATGGCCAGGTCATAAATTCCATAGACATGGAGTGGATTTCACAGGTTTCATAGGTTGGCCAGACAACTTCTGGACTTTGGATCCAACGGGAACGATAGACTTGGAAAGCGTGACCTGCTTCGTGGGTCAAAACATCAATATCACCGCTGGTTCCGTTGAAGTTAGAGAAGATGAATGGGCTCTTGAAGTCAGGGATATAGGTACAGTAGCCACCGCTGTTTTTGCCTGGTTTTGCGACCAAGTCCAAGAGTTCATGCTCTATCATGAAATCGAAGAACTCGCCTGTTTCTGCGGATAATTCGCGGTACATGTCTTGGGCCTGGCTGACGATAAAGTCAGGGTCACCCTGTGGTACCGCATTGCCGTCTAAGAACTCAAGATTGAGGTCGTAGTGTTTCAGGCTTGGTACCTGCAAGCGTTTGGCTTGGCGTTCACGAAGATTTTGCACAATCGGTACGATATGCTTGAGGATTTCCTCACGGTAAACCTTGACCATGTCACGATTGTAATCAAAACGGTTCATCTTGAGGTAGCCGTATTCCACATAATCCTTGAAGCCGAGTTTGTGGGCGATTTCCGTGCGGACCTTGACCAACTCATCGTAAACACGGTCAAAGTCAGCTTCCTTGCTTTCAAAGAAGGCAGTTGTGGCAGCAGAAGCAGCCTTGCGGACGTCACGGTCTGTTGATTGACCGAATGGCCCCATTTGTGCCAAGTTGTAAGTCTGTCCTTGGAAATCAATCTCTGCACCCGCAATCAGTTTGCTGTATTCATCGGTCAATTCATTTTCCTTTTGGAACAAGGGAATGACAGCTGATGAGAAGGTCTTGAGCTTGTTCTCAGCCTGCATGAAGAAAGTTTCTGGTAAAATGTCTGAAAGCTCAGCCTTGTAAGGTGTCTGGACAATGACACGGTAGTAGTTGGTGGTCAATTCTTCAAAAAGTGGAGAATACTCATTCCAAAACTTAGTTTCTTCATTGTAAAACTCATCGTTCATGTCGATGGTGTGACGGATCATCCAGAGATTGTACTGGGTGTCAACCAAGTTGAGCAATTTGGTAATGGCAGTAACCAGTGTGCGTGTGGTTTCGAGGCTACTTGCTTGAGCCAACTGGTCTGTCAAGTCAGAAAATTGAGCCTTGATGGCTTCATAATCTGGACGGACATAGGTATAGTCTGAAAATTTCATATTGGTCTCCTTTTGTTTTTGTATGTTACTATCATACTCTTTTTGAAAACGTTTGGCAAATCCTGACCCGTCCATGTTCACAAGTCCTTTTATTTATGGTAAAATGTAGAAGATTATTAGAAAAATGAGGTTTTAGAAATGTCAAAATTCTTAGTTTTTGGTCACCAAAATCCTGACACGGATGCTATCGCATCTTCATACGGTTGGGCCTACTTGGAGCGTGAGGCTTTCGGTCGCGATGCGGAAGCAGTTGCCCTCGGAACTCCTAATGAAGAAACAGCCTTTGCTCTGGACTATTTCGGTGTGACAGCACCGCGTGTGGTTGAATCAGCTAAGGCAGAAGGCGTTAGCCAAGTTATCTTGACTGACCACAATGAATTCCAACAGTCTATCGCAGACATCAAGGAGGTTGAAGTGGCGGCGGTTATCGACCACCACCGTGTTGCCAACTTTGAAACTGCAAACCCACTTTATATGCGTTTGGAGCCAGTTGGTTCAGCTTCTTCTATCGTTTACCGTGCTGCTAAGGAAAATGGTATCACCCTTCCAAAAGAAGTGGCAGGTCTGCTCTTGTCTGGCTTGATTTCAGATACCCTCTTGCTCAAATCACCAACCACTCATGCTTCTGACCCACAGGTAGCCGCAGAATTGGCAGAATTGGCTGGGGTTAACTTAGAAGAATACGGTTTGGCACTTTTGAAAGCTGGTACTAACCTTGCCAGCAAGTCAGCAGAAGAATTGATTGACATCGATGCCAAAACATTTGGCTTGAATGGAAATGACGTGCGTGTAGCCCAAGTCAACACAGTGGACATTGCAGAAGTCATGGAACGTCAAGCAGAAATCGAAGCAGCTATGACAGCAGCATCAGCAGCAAATGGCTACTCTGACTTTGTTTTGATGATTACAGACATCGTTAACTCAAACTCTGAAATCCTTGCGCTTGGTAGCAACATGGACAAGGTGGAAGCGGCCTTCAACTTCAAGCTGGAAAACAACCACGCTTTCCTTGCTGGTGCCGTTTCACGTAAGAAACAAGTGGTGCCACAATTGACAGATGCTTTCAACGCTTAATGAATTTTTTTACCCACCTCGAACCTGAAGTCGGTAGGAAGGCCTTATCTAGCACCTTCGGGTGCTTTTTTTCACTAAAGGAGAAACAATGTCTTATACAGTAAATTTCAAAGAAGTCGAAACGACAGGCTTGGAAACCAGCCCTGTCGCAGCTGTCTTGGCCGGTCTGCGTGCCAATGAAGCCCGCTATTTCTGGAACAAATATAAGCAGGAGTTCGTGGTCTATACACCAGAAGAGAAACCTGAAATCCTGCCCTTCATCGAGCAGGTCTTGGCAGAGCGGGACATGGTTTTTCCTTACAGTCCGCTCAATGTCGCTCAGTTTGAAGTAGATGGCATTCTCTGGTCATTTGTCTTTTATGACAATGGTCTGGCTGTCAATGTTCTTTATACGCTGGAAGAAGGAGGCAAACGAGCGGTCGGTTTCAAATTGTCAGACGGGATTGACATTCCTAAAGAATTTGAAGGAAAATTCAAGTTTGCCCGCCAACGCTCCAAACTGGCAGGCGAAATCCGTGGAACCTTCTTTGTGGTCAAGGGTAACTATCTATAAGGTGGTCATAGAAAGTTTAGGAAAATAAAAAAGGCTGAGAATGACTTCTCTGCCTATTTTTTTACTTTGTACAATATTCTTTTTTTAAGTCCAACTTGAACCAAACGAAAACCGATGAGGCCTGTAGCACTTGCTAATGCGAGGGCGGGAAAAACAGGGATATCTAAAGCTAGATAGATATAGCTAGCAATAACTGTAATTAGGCTAAATAGAACAATATTCACAAAGAACAAGAGTTCATTGATGCGTTCTTTTTTTGCATTTTTTACCTGATAGGCTTGAACAGTTGTGTTTTTCTCTTTCGGGATATACTCTTCGTACTGGTATTCTTGGGACTGATAGTGTCTTAATGCCATATCGTCTCCTTTTCTGCCTTTTAAGAATAACATAACATTTATGAAATTTTATGTCAGCAATATTACAATATGGTTACAAGAGAAAATGAGAAAAGTCTGAACATTAAATTTTATGGTATTCTACATTTCGCTAAAAACTTTGTGATATAATTAACTTTATGGGAAAAATTATCATTACAGCAACAGCTGAAAGTATTGAACAGGTCAAGGAACTGCTTGCGGCAGGGGTTGATCGCATCTATGTTGGAGAAGCCGACCATGCCCTTCGCATTCCGACAAACTTTACTTATGATGAGTTAAGGGAAATAGCAGAGCTGGTTCATGGTGCAGGCAAGGAACTGACCGTTGCCGCAAACGCCCTTATGCACCAAGACATGATGGATAACATCAAGCCATTTATGGACTTGATGAAGGAAATCAAGGTGGATTATCTGGTTGTAGGCGATACTGGTATTTTTTATGTCAACAAGCGAGATGGTTACAATTTTAAGCTGATTTACGATACCTCTGTCTTTGTGACTTCAAGTCGCCAAATCAACTTCTGGAAAGAACATGGGGCTGTCGAAGCTGTTTTGGCACGAGAAATTCCGTCGGAAGAACTATTTGATATTGCTAAAAACTTGGAAATTCCTGCGGAAATCTTGGTTTACGGAGCTTCAGTTATCCACCATTCCAAGCGAACTTTGTTACAGAATTACTACAATTTTACCAAGGCTGACGAAACGGACTTGTCACGTGGACGCGGGCTGTTCTTAGCAGAGCCGAGTGATCCAGATAGTCACTACTCTATTTTTGAGGATAAGCACGGCACCCATATCTTTATCAACAATGACATCAATATGATGACCAAGTTGTCGGAGTTGAATGAACATGGCTATCGTAACTGGAAGTTGGATGGTATCTATTGTCCAGGTCAAAACTTTGTAGCAATTGCCAAGCTCTTTGTTCAAGCTAGAGACTTGATTGAAAAAGGGGAGCTCACCTATGATCAGGCCTTTTTGCTAGATGAGCAAGTGCGTAAGCTCCATCCAGTACAACGTGGCTTGGATACAGGTTTCTACGAATTTGACCGCAATACAGTCAAATAACTATATTTTTAGCATAATCAGTTTACTTATTCTATCCAGGTGGAGTAAGATCTGTCCTAGTTTTCTGAGTGAAAAAATGTTGTTTTCACGTGGAAACCGTTGTAAACAGAAAGAAGTTTATTATGTCAAAAACATTAAAGCGTCCTGAGGTCTTGTCGCCTGCTGGGACATTGGAAAAATTGAAGGTAGCCATTGATTATGGTGCTGATGCAGTCTTTGTCGGTGGTCAGGCCTACGGTCTGCGTAGCCGTGCAGGGAACTTTACCATGGACGAGATGCGGGAAGGGATTGAATATGCCCATGCCCGTGGTGCCAAGGTCTATGTAGCTGCCAACATGGTTACCCATGAGGGTAATGAAGAAGGAGCAGGAGCCTGGTTCCGCGAATTGCGTGACATGGGCTTGGATGCGGTTATCGTATCTGACCCGGCTCTCATCGTTATCTGTGCTACTGAAGCACCAGGCCTTGAAATCCACCTGTCAACCCAGGCCTCATCGACCAACTATGAAACCTTCGAGTTCTGGAAGGAATTGGGCTTGACCCGAGTTGTCCTGGCTCGCGAAGTGACCATGGAAGAAGTAGCTGAAATCCGCAAACGGACCGATGTTGAAATCGAAGCCTTTGTTCACGGAGCAATGTGTATCTCCTACTCAGGCCGCTGCGTTCTCTCTAACCACATGAGCAAACGCGATGCCAACCGCGGCGGCTGCTCTCAGTCTTGCCGCTGGAAGTACAACCTCTACGACCTCCCATTTGGTGAAGAACGCCGTTCCATTAAGGGGGAAATCCCAGAGGAGTTCTCCATGTCTGCGGTGGATATGTGTATGATTGACCATATCCCAGATATGATTGAAAACGGGGTCGATAGCCTAAAAATCGAAGGCCGTATGAAATCTGTTCACTACGTATCAACCGTAACCAACTGCTATAAGGCTGCGGTCGATGCCTATCTAGAAAGTCCAGAAAAGTTTGAAGCAATCAAACAAGACCTGATTGACGAAATGTGGAAGGTTGCTCAACGGGAATTGGCGACAGGTTTCTACTACAGCCCACCGAGCGAAAACGAACAGCTTTTCGGTGCCCGCCGTAAAATTCCAGAATACAAATTTATCGCAGAAGTAGTGGCCTTTGACAAGGATACTATGACTGCCACTATCCGCCAACGCAATGTCATCAACGAAGGTGACCAAGTGGAGTTCTACGGACCAGGTTTCCGTCACTTTGAGACGACCATTCAAGACCTTCGTGATTCGACAGGTGAGAAAATTGAACGTGCCAACAAGCCAATGGAACTCTTGACGATCAAACTAGACCGTGAAATCTATCCTGGTGATATGGTTCGTGCCTGCAAATCAGGCCTCATCAACCTCTACCAAGAAGATGGTCAATCATTGACTATTAGAGCATAAAATAAAAGGCTGGAAATTCAGCCTTTTATTTGTTTTTGAGAGGTTTTTACACTTTCTGGAACCAGGGTAAGCTTCTTAATATCTTGGATATTGATAATGCTGGTTACCCGACGTTTGAAATTTTTCATGATGATCCGTTGGCGTTCCTTATCGTATTTGACAATATCGCCTGTAAAACTGCGGTCGTTGTAGATAACATGAATAGCGGCTTTCTTGTAGAGGGCTAGCTCCAAATTATTTTTAATATCTTCCTTACTATCAGGCTCAATGGTCTTAGGAGCTTTGCTATTGCCCAAAAAGATATTGACCTGCTCTAAAATAACTTCCAAAAATCTCTTCATGGCATTATCCTTTCAAACTTGTTATAATTATAGTATCCAATTTTCGCAAAAATGACAAGTTTTTTCGAACAAATAAGTGAAGGAGGTAACAAATGGCAGAATTTACATTTGAAATTGAAGAAAAACTCTTGGTCCTATCTGAAAATGATAAGGGCTGGACCAAGGAACTCAATCGTGTATCATTTAATGGCGCACCAGCCAAGTATGATATCCGTACCTGGAGCCCTGACCACACTAAGATGGGCAAGGGGATTACGCTCAGCAATGAAGAATTCCAAGTTCTCTTGGATGCCTTTGCTAATAAATAAATGAAAGGAGCCTAGGTGAAAAAGGCTTCTTTTTTGGTGATAGGTTGCAATAGGCGGTGGCATAGAGTAACTATGGAAATTTTGACCAAGTCTGGCAGGATAAAGGGAAGGACTGTCCAGGCTAAGGTATCTGACCAGCTCGCTCCTGAAACAAAGTTAAAGACCAAACAGCCTAAGAGGAAGCAACTTGCTGTTCCGAGAAGGCAGGCTGAGAAAACAGTCACAGGTGAGGAAGTTGGCTTGGTGAGGACAGAAGTAATAGCAGCATAGACTAAGAAGCCCCATAAAAAGCCTGCAGTTGGTCCCACGAGAGCAGCAAATCCACCTGAAAATCCAGCAAAGACGGGAAGGCCGATAGCGCCTAGAGTTAGATAAAGGGCTAAACTTGCAATGGCTTCTTTCGGCTTGTATAAACAAGCTACTAAGCCGATAGCCAAGGTTTGTAGAGTAAAGGGAACAGGGCCAATAGAAAGGCTGACTTGTGACAGGGCAGCAATTATAGCTGTTCCGATAGCGATGTAAACAAGAGATTTCGTAGAATGGTTTGTCATTTTGTTATCCTTTTTATTTTTCTAGGTTAACAAAATTATAGACATTCTAGTCGTGAAAGTCAATGCTTCTGCCATCGGATGTAACAGGGTTATAGTTTTTATTTATGGGAGTAGATAGAAAATATATATTAGTAGACTTACTTCTTTCATGTTAGAATAATAAAAAAAAGAAAGCGAGAATTGCCATGTCAGAACTACTTGAAATTTACCGTACCCTTAAATCTAAAACCTGGGTGGACTTGACCCATCAAATCAATGAGAATAGCCCGCATTTTCCAGCTCTCCCAGCCTTGGAGAAAAAGGCCTTGTTTACTCACAAGGACGGATTCTTTGTTGAACAATTTACGGTTGTCGGCCAATACGGTACCCATATCGATCCGCCTATCCACTTTGTAGAAGGGGCTCGCTATCTAGATGAAATTGACTTGAAAGACTTGCTCTTACCTCTCTATGTGATTGATAAGTCGGAGGCAGTTGCAGCCAATAATGACTACGAGATTAGCAAGCAAGATATTCTGGATTTTGAGGTTGAGCATGGTCCAATTGCACCTGAATCTTTTGTTGCTTTTCGCTCGGATTGGTCAAAACGTTGGCCAAGTCAGGATGCTGTGCGAAACTTGGATGACCAAGGGGTACAACACACACCAGGTTGGAGCCATGAAGCGCTAGAATATTTGATTGAGGAGCGCAAGGTAAAGGCCGTTGGACATGAAACCTTGGATACGGATTCTGGTCTGTCTGCAGCTAGGAATGGTGGTAGCTTGCCAGAAGAATACTATCTCTTGTCCAAAGACATCTATCAGTTGGAAGTGTTGAATAATTTGGACCAGGTGCCAGCAACAGGAGCCTTGATTTCCATTGCCTTTCCGCATTGGGAAAAGGCCTCAGGTTCGCCAGTGCGTGCCGTTGCTATTTTACCTTAGAGAAAAAGCCGGATAGTGTACTTACCTACACTTGTCTGGCCTTTTTTTCTTATACTCAATGAAAATCAAAAGCAGACTAGGCGACGCAGATGCAGATAGAACTGAAGTTCATCAAATCAAGTCAACAACGTTTGCTTTTGATTTTCGAAGAGTATTAACGCATGGTGACAAATTCTTCCGCCCCTGTCGGGTGGATGGCCACAACGGCATCAAATTCTTCCTTGGTTGCTCCCATCTTAATGGCAACTGAGAAACCTTGAATCATTTCATCGACACCATAGCCAATTCCGTGTAAACCGACGACCTGTTTATTCTCACCAACTGTGACTAACTTAAACTTAGCCATTTGGCGATTGTTTGCTAGGGCTGTGTACATGGAAGTAAAGGCTGAAGTATAGACTTTTACCTCTTCTCGGCCGTATTGGGCGATGGCTTCTTCTTCGGTTAAACCAACTGTTCCGATAGCAGGATGAGAAAAGACAACAGTCGGGATATTCGTATAATCCATTTTAGCAGTCGGTTTATTGTTGAAGAGTCGTTCGGCCAATAAGCGACCAGCCTTGATGGCTACGGGGGTCAACTCTTTTTCGCCTGTCACATCACCAAGAGCATAGATGCCAGGGACACCAGTTTCTTGGTATTCATCCACAGCGATATGCCCAGACGGTGTTAGTTGCACACCAGCTGCTTCAAGATTGAGCTGCTCCACATTTGGTTTACGACCAATTGCCCAGAGAATCTCTTGGGCAGTATGGCTACTTCCATCTTCAAAGTTAATTTGAATGAGACCGTCCTCTGTTTTTTCAAGGCTGACGGGTGTTTTTCCTGTATGGAGAGGAAGATTGGTTCGCTCCATTTCTTTCATTAAAGCTTGGATGATGTAGCTATCAAAGTTGCGAAGAGGTCGATTGCCACGAACAAAGAGGTCAGTTTGGACACCCAGTCCGTGGAGTAGTCCTGCCATTTCTACAGCGATATAGCCAGCTCCGATAACTGCCACAGAAGTAGGTAATTCTTCCCAGGCAAAGACATCATCAGATACAATGCCTAGTTCACTTCCTGGAATGTTTGGCACAGCAGGCTGGGCTCCGGTTGCAATGACGATGTGTTTGGCACGAATGAGTTCACCATTGACTTCCACCGTTTGAGCATCGACAAACTGGGCAAAACCTTTGATTACTTCAACACCATTATTGTTAAAAGTATTTCCATAAGAAGTACGAGAACGTTCGATATAGGCTTCACGGTTTTTTCGCAAGGTAGCAAAATCAAATGTCACATCCTGGCTGGTAAAACCATACTCAGGTCCATAGTGATGAATAGCTTCAGCCACTTGAGAACCGTACCACATGATTTTTTTAGGAACACAGCCAAGGTTAACACAGGTTCCGCCAAGATTGCTCCCTTCAATCACAGCAGCCTTAGCCCCATAGATAGCAGCACGGTTCATAGTCGCAATACCGCCGCTCCCTCCACCAATGGCAATAATATCAAATTCTTTCATGAGTTTTTCTCCTCTAAATGATCATTATCTTCATTCTATCGTTTTTTTAGTTATCAATCAAAAATCCGCTACGTTCTCTTACAAAATTGTAAGTAGGAAAAATACCGAACTTTTTGTAAAATGATTAAGAAAACACTTGCAAAAAAACGTGTATTTGTGTATTATAAAGACAATACAAAATAAATATGTTTTGAATTAGAAAAGGAGTGTCATATGTTAAAGACAAAGAAGGCTAAAATTGCTTTGTTCAGTGGTATCAGTGTTGCGGCTGTTGCCTTAATTGGTGGTGCCTTGGTATTTGGAGGCGTGCTAGATGGCTCATCTCCTAGCGTGGAACAGACAGCGACCAGTTTGACTTATCGGATTGCTCAAGAGGGATCAATTGCTTCATCTACCCTCTTGACAGGAACCATATCAGCTGCGGAAGAACAGTATGTTTACTATGATGCGTCCAAGGGTGATTTGAGTGAGGTCTTGGTTGAGCCAGGCACTCAAGTAGAAGTCGGAACTCCTTTGGTTAGTTATGATGCGACAGAATTACAGGCAGCCCTAGATACAGCTGTGCGTGGTCGGGATAAGATTGGGCGTCAGATTTACGATTTGAAAAATAATGGTCAAACTGTTCAAGAAACAGGTGACGCGGTGTCTGATGAAGCAGCCACTGCAGCAGCACAACGCTCCGTAGATTCTCAATTAGCAGATTTGAATGATTCCTATGCTGATGCCCAAGCAGCTGTGGACAAGGCCTACACAGCATTGACAGAAGCAACTATTTACAGCACTGTCGCAGGTACAGTGGTTGAGGTCAATAAATCGGTTGCCAAAAGCTCGACAACTAGCCAGACCGTTGTTCATATCGTTAACCAAGGTAGCTTACAGGTGACAGGTAATTTAACAGAATATGATTTGGCTAACATTGCAGTTGACCAAGAAGTAAAATTGACCAGTAAGGTTTATCCAGATAAGACATGGACTGGTAAGATTACCTACATTTCTAACTATCCATCGACAGAACAAGCTACAAGTGCAGTAGCAGGTGCAGGTGGTGGTTCAGGTGCCAAGTATCCTTTCAAGGCTGCCTTAACCAGTGAATTGGGTGAATTGAAGCAAGGTTTTACTGTTAATATTGAAGTTGTTAATACTACCAACCATATTTTAATTCCTGTAACAGCAGTTGTTCCAGAAGGCGATAAAAACTTTGTATGGACAATTGTGGAAGGGAAGGCTAAAAAAGTGGAAGTAACGTTGGGAAATGCGGATGCTCTTAATCAAGAGGTGACAGCAGGTATTGCAGTAGGAGATCAGGTCATCACCATTCCAACTCCAGACCTTGAAGAAGGAAAAGAGGTTGAAGCCTATGAAGAACCAGCTAATTAGATTAACCAATATAAATAAATCCTATAAAAACGGTGACCAAGAACTTCGTGTCCTCAAAGATATCGATTTAGAGGTGGAAGAAGGTGAGTTTCTTGCTATAATGGGACCATCTGGTTCAGGGAAATCCACCCTGATGAATATTATCGGGCTTTTGGATCGGTCTACAACCGGTAATTATTGGTTGGAGGGAGAAGAAGTCAGTCAACTGTCTGAGAAGAAATTAGCTTCCGTTCGTAATGACCAGATTGGTTTCGTCTTCCAACAATTCTTTCTCTTATCCAAACTCAATGCCCTTCAAAATGTCGAGTTACCTTTGATTTATGCAGGGGTTCCAGCCAATCAACGGAAAAAATTAGCCAAACGTTATTTGGAAAAAGTGGAGTTGGCTGAGCGGATGACCCACCTGCCATCTGAGCTATCAGGTGGACAGAAACAAAGGGTGGCTATTGCGCGTGCCTTGGTCAATACACCAGCTATTATCTTGGCGGATGAGCCAACAGGTGCCTTGGATACCAAGACAGGCCAACAAATTATGGAACTCTTAACAGAGTTGAATAATGAAGGTAAGACCATTATTATGGTCACCCATGAACCTGAAATTGCTGCCTATGCCAAACGTAAAATCGTTTTGCGTGACGGTATCATTACTGAAGATAGTAGAAGGGAGGAAGTCTAGATGGAAAACTGGAAATTTGCCCTAAAATCTATCCTAGCCCATAAGATGCGTTCTCTCTTAACTATGTTAGGTATTATCATCGGTGTGGCAGCTGTTGTGATTATCGTTGCTATGGGAACGGGGATGTCCCGTAGTATTGAAAAGTCCTTGGCTGGTGATCAGAATAATGTTCAGGTCTATTTTACGCCTTTTGTTGGAACTGAAGAACGAACCCAGGGTGCATTTACGTACACAGTTCCTGGCGAGGCTTCTGAAGAACAGGAGCCAGATGTAACGGACACAATGTTAAAGGGGCTTTTGGAAATCGATGGGCTCAGTGGCTACTACATTAGTGCTTCAAGTACCTCTACTGTAGCAGCGGGCAATGCGCAAGCTGATAATGTCTTTATTACTGGTGTTAGTCAATCCTATTTTGACATAAAGGCATTAGAAATCTTGGCTGGTCGTCGCTTTACAGTCAATGACTATAGCCGTTTTTCGCGCATCATTATGTTGGATGTAGCCCTGGCAGAGAAACTCTTCGGTTCAATCGATGCAGCCCTCAACCAAATCGTCAGTGTCAATGCTAATTCTTATCTTGTAGTTGGTGTTTACAAAGATCCCAAAGCAGGTACTTCCCTCTATGGTTTCAACTCAGGTGGAAATGCCATTATGACCAATACGCAGCTGGCTGCTGAAATGGGTACCAAGGAAAATAGTGGCCTTTATGTCCATGTAGAAGATGTGAGTAGAGCTGCCGAGGTTGGTCAGGCTGCCGCAGCATACTTGACCAACATAACAGGTCTAAAAGAAGCCCGCTATGATATCTATGATATGTCAGCTATGTTAGATGATTTTAAGAACCAAATGTCAGGTGTCACTACGTTTATCGGTGCTGTTGCAGGGATTTCACTTCTTGTAGGTGGTATCGGTGTTATGAACATCATGTTGGTATCGGTAACTGAGCGAACTCGCGAGATCGGTCTTCGAAAAGCCTTGGGTGCAACCCGTGGAAATATCCTTATGCAGTTCTTGATTGAAGCCATGGTATTGACTACTTTAGGTGGAGCAATCGGCTTAGCTATCGCTCAAGCCATTGTGTTTACTCTCAACGCCACAAAGGTAATGGGAGAAATGACGGCTGAAATTTCAATTCCAGTTGTTCTGGGAAGTCTGGCATTTTCAGCAGTGGTCGGTATTGTCTTTGGTGTCCTACCAGCCAACAAGGCTTCTAAGTTGGATCCGATTGAGGCCTTACGTTACGAATAAGATGTAAAACGATTAGGTTTTCCTAGTCGTTTTATTTTGTGAGCAAATTGATTGACTTTATCACTAATTAGGGATAAAATAAACGCATCAATTAAGAAATAGTGATTTCAAAGGAGAACACATCATGGTAGAATTAGGTATTTCAACATTTGGAGAAACAACTCCACTAGAAAAAACAGGGGAAACTTACAGTCACGACGAGCGGATTCGCCAGCTAGTCAAAGAAATCGAACTAGCTGATGCGGTGGGTCTTGATGTTTATGGGATTGGTGAACATCACCGCGAAGATTTTGCGGTTTCTGCACCTGAGATTGTGCTGGCAGCTGGTGCCGTCAATACCAAGCATATCAAACTAACATCAGCAGTTTCAATCCTTTCCTCCATGGACCCTGTAAGGCTCTATCAGCAGTACACCACCATTGATGCTTTGTCAAATGGCAGAGCGGAAATCATGGCGGGTCGTGGTTCCTTTACTGAGTCCTTCCCCTTGTTTGGCTATGATCTCCACGACTATGAAGAACTCTTCGATGAAAAGTTGGATATGCTTCTAGAAATCGACAAGGAAACCAATCTCAAGTGGGATGGCCATTTTACCCAGTCAGTCGATAATAAACCTGTCTATCCACGTCCTGTTCAGGAAGATTTTCCCATTTGGGTTGCAACTGGGGGCAATGTAGAGTCCACCATCAAGATTGCCAAGAAAGGTCTGCCAATCGTTTATGCAGTCATTGGAGCAGGCGCCCATCGCTTTAAACCACTGGCAGATGCCTACCGTAAGGTAGCCCGTAACTCTGGTCATGATCCAAAGAAAACGAAAGTTGCAGCTCATTCTTGGGGTTGGATTGCAGACGACCATGACAAGGCTGTGGAAGAATATTTCTACCCAACCAAGGTTTTGACAGATAACATTGCCAAAGACCGCCCACATTGGAGCGAGATGACCAAGGCGCAATATCTCTACTCTCTGACAGACGAAGGAGCAACCATCGTCGGAGATCCAAAACGAGTCGCTGAAAAAATTATCAAGACTATTGAAACACTTGACTTGGATCGTTTCTTCCTCCATCTCCCAATCGGCTCCATGCCACACGAGGATGTCCTCCGTGCCATTGAACTCTACGGAAAAGAAGTCGCGCCAATTGTCCGAGAATACTTTGCTAAGAAAGAAGAAAATCAGTCCCAAGACTGATGAGATAAAAAGGAGGGGACGTTATAATAGCCTCACTTCTCTAAAGTGGAGTCAACATCTCAGCGCAGTGGTTGATTGGGTTTAACAGTCCAGTGGACTGTTAAAGGTTGGAGATAAGATTTGCGAAGCAAATCTCAGCAATTCGTGTTTTACACTCCACATCTGACCTCTACGACTGATGCGAACGGTGTTCGCTTTATTTCCGACCTCCAACAGTCACTATTCTGACTGTTCTGTAGCGAACTCTGTTCGCTCTATCTCCGACCTCCAAAGGTTCCCCAAACCTTTGGAGCTATGCGGAGGTGGGACTAAAATAGTCCAGTGGACTATTTTAGCCCGAACTACTGCTTGGAAGTGAGGGGGAACTCTCTATGATTATTTGAGTTCTGTCCCACTCCCAATCCTAAATATTTTTCATAATCTCCTGAAAATCCTGACCATGTGGTTGGGATTTTTTGCATGATTAGATAGTGACTGGTATGTAAATTGTTTCATAGTTGAAAGTTAACTTAGATGATTTGTTTATTCTTTTAAAGTGAATATTTATATAAGTATTCTATAAATGATTTGTGCTATAATATAAAAAAATCATTATGGAGATTAATATGGAAAATATATTTACTATCAAAAATAAGATTCTAGACTTTCCATTTTTAGAAGAAGTAAATGAAGATACAACAATAAACGAATGTGGAATTTATATGCTCTACATAGACTTTTTTGGTGATAATAGTATCCTGCCAATCTATATCGGAAAATCAAAAGATGTTCAAAAACGATTCGATAGTCATTTAAAAAAAATTATGTTTCTAAATAGATTATCAGAATCAACTTATTTATCTTATTTTTTTGAGAGAGAAGATCCTTTTTATGATGGAAGTTTTTTCTACTGTAAAATTTTTCAGTATATGATTGACCATCAATGTACTTTAACAGATTTCAAAATGAAAGTAGTCGAATTTTGTTCGTTTGAAGAGTTAGAATCTAAAGAACTATATTATATAAATTACTTTAAATCACAATTTGTTGGATTCAATCAGCTTAACTCTCGAACATTACTAAATGCCATTCAACCTTCTATATGCAATCCCAAAGAAAATAGAGATATAATAAATAGGTATTTTCAAGAATATTTTTGGGAATTAGATACCATTTCATACTATTTACAAGAGAATACTGGTTATACATTATTTAACTACAATTACACTTTCTTAACAATTTTACCAATTATAAAGAAAATCTTTGAAAATATGGATGAAAGTTATAGTGACTATAGAGAAAATAATTTAGAGAAAAGGTATTCAATAAGACCAAGTCAAGAAATTATCTCACAATTAAAAGAGAAACTTACCACATATCGTCAACTTTCAAGAGGACACAGTTATGCTCTGGAGGGAATAAAAGAAAATATAAAAGAAATTATTCGTAAGTCTAGCTCCAAACGTTTGAAATCGGAAGTATTATCACAAGCTTGTCAAGACTATATTACAACTGGTCAAGTTAGTAATATACCTCATATTAATTTGGAGGAATTAAAAAATAATAGTAATTTGTTGCTAAAAGAACACTCCAAAGTAAAAAAAGAAAAACAAGAATATGATAAATTGATAAGTGAGCAGATTTCTCAAATTGTTACGTTAAAAAAACCATTGCTTGAATTTATTTTACCCCACAAAAACTTTCATCCATTCGAACTAGGTCATCGAGAAATAAGATACTATGCGGCGCCAATTCCTATCGAAAACACGGTATATATAGATTTTATTTCTAATACATATGGTAAAAGTAAAAGCTCATTCTTTTCTGATTTTGCTTATGTCGTATCGGTAAGAGTAACTCAGACAAATAAAAATGAAATAATTGATACTGTTGAATATATTATTAAAAATGATTTGACAGATGAAATTCAATCAGGTTTTACCTATGTTGAAAAAGATATTATGATACCTCCATTGTTTAGAAAGATTCCTTTTCAACCTATTTTAGCTTATCCTAATGGGCACCTCTCAACAACTATGATTACTCTTTCTGTTGAAAAAAATACAGGATTAAATGATAGTGTCATTCAAAATGCAACTTTGATCCCATTAGAGGAAATTATTGCTAAGCTTGAAAGTTCTACTAATGAGGATACTCAATTTATTATAAATTCAAATGTTGGCAGTAAACTTCTATTTGAAGCGTTTTCTTCTTCACTTGACTCAGAGCAATTGTTTGATATTCTCCAGAATGAAGATGCTCCAAATACTCTTTTGGAAAAAATATATTCTAAGATAGAAAAATCAAAGCAACGAACTATTTTTATTAACAAAAGAGCTAAACAAAAGACAGTAAAATTAACGCCGAAAACAGTAGTAAGAAATCATCCCCAAAAATCTTCGGTAGAAAAAAGGAGGCAGAGATATTTGGATAAAGTTTTCTCAAAAAATCCAAATATTCAGGTTTTAGAATATATTGATTCAAAAACTCCTGTCCATTATAAATGTTGTCAATGCCAATTTGAATGGAAGGCAAGAAGTGATAAAATATTCATTCGTCCCTATTGTAAGAATTGCAAATCAATCTCCATTGATAAAAATTAGATTTTCTAGCAATTCAATTATTTTAATTGTTTAGATAATTTTATGATGAAAAAATAAAATCAGTCCTAAGACTGATGAGAGAAGGAAGCGATTAGGTTATACTATAGTCAATCCTAAATATTTTTCATAATCTCCTGAAAATCCTGACCATCTGGTCGGGATTTTTTGCATACAAAAATGCTCCTGGAGATTCCAAGAGCATTTTGAATTATTGAATTTGAATGAGCAAGCTACTGTTTCTTACTTCATTGTAGGGAGTGACAAAGTCTAGCAGACATTTTCAGCCAATCGCTAAGAAACTGGAGATCGATTGGTACATTCTAGTGAAAACAATCCTAGCAAGCTACTCTTGCTTATTTCATAGTCGGAAATAGGAGTACATCTCGAATAGTAGTAGTATCTGTCAAAAGCATGCAGAGGCGGTCGATACCGATTCCGAGTCCACCTGTTGGTGGCATACCGTATTCGAGGGCTTCGATGTAGTCGTAGTCAACGCCTGTCGCTTCGTCGTCACCGAGTTCTTTTGCCTTGGCTTGGGCTTCGAAGCGTTCCAATTGGTCGATTGGGTCGTTCAATTCTGTAAAGGCGTTTCCGTATTCCTTGGTCATGATGAAGAGCTCGAAGCGATCTGTGAAGCGTGGGTCTTCATCATTTTTCTTAGCCAGTGGAGATACGGCTACTGGGTGACCATAGACAAAGGTTGGTTGGATAAGAGTTGCTTCAACGTATTCTTCAAAGAAGCTGTTGATGATTTGACCAACTTCTGTGTGGTGTTTTTCCACAGGGACCTTGTGCTCAGCTGCAAGGGCTTTTGCTTCCTCGAAGCTCATCTCTTGCCAGAAGTCCACGCCAGTTTGTTCCTTAATGGCATCAACCATATGGATACGCTTGAATGGCTCATGGATAGCAATTTCAGTGCCCTGATAAGTCACAGGACCATCGCCGACAACAGCCTTGGCAGTATGCTGGATAATACCTTCGGTCAAGTCCATGATGTCCAAGTAATCTGCGTAGGCTTGGTAGACCTCAATCGACGTGAACTCAGGGTTGTGAGTCGCATCCATACCTTCGTTACGGAAGATACGTCCGATTTCATAAACGCGTTCCATACCGCCTACAATCAAGCGTTTGAGGTGGAGTTCGGTCGCGATACGAAGCACCATGTCAATGTTTTGGGCATTGTGGTGGGTGATGAATGGACGAGCTGCCGCACCACCAGCTTCGTTGTGAAGGACTGGTGTTTCCACTTCCAAGAAACCAAGTCCGTCAAGGTAACGGCGGATTTCTGAGATAATTTTTGAGCGGGTCACAAAGCGGTCAAAGCTTTCACGGTTGGTAATCAAGTCCAAATAACGCTTGCGGTAGCGGGTTTCGATGTCTGTCAAACCGTGGAATTTTTCTGGCAATGGACGGAGCGCTTTAGATAAGTGAGTCAACTTGCGAGCATGGATAGACAACTCACCAACGTTTGTCTTGAAGACATCTCCCTCGACACCGATAAAGTCACCAAGGTCTGCTTTTTTGAAGATTTCATAATTTTCTTCGCCAACATCATCCTTACGAACGTAGATTTGAATCTGGCCTTCGCGGTCTTGAATGTGAGCGAAACCTGCCTTACCCTTACCACGCTTGGTCATGATACGACCAGCGATGATTGCTGATTGCCCTAATTCTTCCAAGTCTTCTTTTGATTTGTCTTCGTACTGTGCCTTCAATTCAGCTGAGTTGGCAGAACGCTCAAAACGTTTTCCAAATGGGTCAATGCCCTGTTCGGCAAGAGCCGTCATTTTCTCACGACGGACAATCTGTTGGTCATTTAATTCTTCAAAATGTTCAGTTGACATAAAAATTTCATTCCTCCAAAGTCTGTTCCTTCTATTCTATCATAGAATAGGGAAAAAATCAGCAAAAAAGAAAGCAGGAAACTGCTTTCTTAGTGAGATTTATAGCTGGTGTCATTCCAAGCTAGTTCAGTAAAGTGTTCAAAGTCAGTTGTTTCCAAAATGCTTATGGAAGCATTATCCAAACCACCTCGGTGATGCAGTTGGGCTGGTGGAAAACCAAGTAGGCGATGGATAGAAGCGGTTAGAAAGGCACCATGGCTGACGATGAGGACTGTTTCCATGTCTTGCCCTTTCAGCGATTGGACAAAGTCCACCATTCGTTGAGTTACCTGGCGAACGCTCTCAGCTTCAAATAAGTCATTGTTAAAAAGTGCTAGATTATGTTTGAGTGCCCAGGCTTGTTTGGGGTAGATGGCACGAAAAATTGCCATCTTGCTTCCTTCTAGCGTTCCAAAATTCCATTCACGTAATTGTTGCGTGGTTAGAACGGTTTGGCAATGGTGATTGGCTTTAGCAATTTCTACGGCAGTACTATGTGCGCGCTGCAAATCACTAGAATAAATAGCATCAAAGGGGATTTCAGCAAGGTATTTGCCTAGTTTTTCTAAATCCTGATAAGATTCGGGCAAGAGAGCTGAATCTCCAGAATAGCCTTGAAAGCGTCCCTCCAAATTCCATTCGGTCTTACCGTGACGGACAAAGTAGATTTTCAAGTCTAGTCCCTCCCTTCAATAATATCAGCAAAACTCGCTCTAACAAAGTCAGCCAAAACTTGACTGTCAATTCGAATTGACCGACCAATTTCTCCTGCAGAGACAATCAAGTGACCGAGTTCAAGGGCAGATTGATCAATGTAGATTGGGAAATTATGCTTCTGACGAATGCCCACGGGATTGTTGGCACCATGGACGTAGCCAGTTGTCTTTTCCAAGTCTTTTTGTGGAATCATGCTGACTTTTTTATTGCCAGAAATTTTGGCTAATTTTTTCTCAGACAGGTGCTCAGTAATAGGCACAATACCGATAATTGGTCCAGTCTTATCTCCTGTCAACGCCAGCGTTTTGTAAATTTCGTCTTCTTCAATTCCTAGTGGAAGTTGACCTTCGAAGGCATTTAAAACAAGGCTATCATGATCGATCTTAGCCTTGTCTAATATTTGGTCCACCAAGGTTTTCTTTATTTTAACCTTTTTAGCCATTATTTATACTTTTCCTCAAGTTTACTCATCCAAAGTCCTAGCCATGTTCCTAAAATGAAGAGTACCACAGCGGAAATCCATGTACCAAATCCTGCACCAGCATAGGAAATAGCTTCTTCATTGCCAGCTTGCGGAATTAAAATCAAGAGGGTAGATGATAAAACAATTCCGATGATGAAGTGGTAAACACGTGAATGGTAAACCTTCAAAGCATGATCCATGGCTTTTGAGAATGCGACCATTGCTAAGGCTCCACCAATAGCGATTGGCAAGAAGGTCCCCAACAAATCAAGTGACTTGAAACCATTGAGCATTGGCGTGTAGATACCTAAAATCAAGAGTAAGTTTGAAGGGCTAAGACCAGGTACTAGAATACCCAAAGCAATCAAGGCACCTGCCAATACAAAGCTTACGAAGTTTGCTGGAAGGGTTCCAACTAGACTATTGAGATTATAAAGTAAAAGTCCAGAAATGATAAAGGTTCCAATCAACCAAGCCCAGTCAATCGCATCTCGTTGGCTTTTTAGTGTCGCTTCCTTGACCAAGCTAGGAATGGTTCCAATGATTGCTCCTGCAAATGCCCATAAAACAGGAACTTGAAAATGCTGTAAGAGAAATTCTACAGGGAAAGAAAAGAGAGCAATCCCTAGAATTCCACCGATACCAACAGGTACAAAGAAAAGAAAGTTTTCCTTAAAATCCTTGCGAATATTTGCCAAAAATCCAATCAGTCGTTCATATATTCCCAAAATAGCAGCCAAAACCCCGCCAGAGACACCTGGCAGAATGAAACCTAGAGCAATAATCATCCCTTTGATGATACGAGAAATCCAAGATGACATAAGACCTCCAAAAATTTTTTTAACGCTTCATTATAACACAAAAATGAAAAAGGCCCTTAAAAGGAGGGCTTATTTCTTGTAAAAATTTGGTCTTGCTTTATAGAGTAAAATGAGTAGGACACAAGCGATGATAGTTGAAGGGAGAATATAGCTGATATTATAGGTAAAAGAATAGAGCCAGACAGGCATACCAGGTGTAGCGTAGTCAGCATAGAAGATGATACCAGATAGGAAGGTAGCAAGTAAGCGAATGCTACCACCAAGTAAACCAGAAAGACTAATGATGAGGGCAGCTTGTCTGAGGTCTTTTTGTTTGGTTAGGAGTGGTGCCACTAATCCTGCTAAACCAATTCCAACGTAGGAAAGTGCGTAGTCCAGAAAAACTTGAAAGATATTCAAAAAGTAACCGCCATAGAAGAGTTGGATGGTTCCCACAATTCCACCAGTTAGTAAACCAATTTGCCAACCGTGGCGAAGAGAAAGGAGTAGGATGGGTAACATGACCAGAGAAACTGAACCACCTTGGGGCATGGTAAAGAGTGGGAACTTGTCAAAGACCAGAGCAATGGCAGAGAAAATAGCTACTTCAGCTAACACACGCATTTTGGATGGAAACATAAAAATACTCCTTTGTTTAGTGGACAAAGGAGTGTTTATAGTGGACAGAGTAACCGTCTATAAAGCACACAATCCCTACGCTAGTTCTAACTAGATCAGGTTCGAGGATTTCGCAAAAGCGATCTCAGCCGAAGCACTCCTTTGTGTATATGAAATTACTAACAGTCTATCATTTTATTACGGGGTTGTAAATAGTTTTTGATAAACTTCATTAGGATCTTTTAGGGTTGTGATAAGATTGAGGTCTAGATGATGGGCAAAGCCATTGACATAACCTCGAGATGTATATTGGTGTAAGTCGTAGTCGAGATCAGTATTTGGAGCAGCATTGTAGTAGCCCGAGTCGTCCCCATAAGTTGGTATCCAGATGGCATCAAACTTGTCCACATTAATACTGTGGTCCTCCATGAAATAGGTCCCGATATAGATACCGATATTCTTAGCACCTAGGGTTTCCAACTCCTTGCGGAAGGCTTCTACCCCAGCATTCATATCATTCATGGTGTATTCTTCTACGTCTAACCAGTAAAATGTAGGATTGTATTGGTTGGCAGCCTTATAGAAACTACGGGCCTCTTCCTTCATATTTTCAATGCTGTTACCTGTTACATAGGCATAGACTGCAACTGGGATATTGCGAGCTTGAAACTCTTTGATATGGGTTGCAAAAGACTTATCTAGTCCATTCTTGTCAGTGGCTGTATTTTCACTCTTGGTATGTGAGCCACTCTGAATACGGACGATAGCACCAGAAATATTTTGGCTTAGTGTGTCGTAATCAATCTCGGATGGTCTTTGCCAGGCTGAAACGTCAATGATTGGTTTCATTTCTAGGGCATTGGTGATATGATAGCTAGGCTTTGTTCCTGATTTTTTCGAGCTGGAGCTAGCAGTTGTACTTGATTGGGTTGTTACGGTTTCTTTCTTATTGGCAGTATTTCCCAGAACACCAGTTATGGAAATTAGAATAAAAAAAGATAGGAAAAAACCAATAACAACCATTGGATTTATTTTCTTTCTCATCCCTATTATTTTATCTCAAATAGCAAAAAAAATCAAAAAAATAATATTGAAAAGAGGATGTGAGGTAGATACTATTGACAAATGAGCTATAATAGGGTAGTCTAAAGTTATATGGGTAAATATCATGATACAGTGAAACGCTTGAGTAGAATAGTACTATTAACTTCCTTAACCATCGTGTTACGGATTGTTTTTGGTGCTTTTCCAAATATTAAACCTTTGACAGCAATATTCCTTGTCAGTCTTTCTTTTATGGGATTGATGGATGCTTGGCTGGTTATGACCTTAACCATGGTTGGAAGTGGTCTTCTCTTTGGTTTTGGACCGGTAGTCTTGTGGCAAGTGCTTAGCTTCGGTCTAGTCCAGCTGCTATGGTGGTGCTTGGTGAGGCCTTTGGTGAACAAGGCGCGATTGTCTATTTGGCTACAGTCATTGCTTGCTACTCTATTGGTCTATGTTTATGGCATGCTTATTAGTATCTTGTCTGCTTGGCAATTTGGTCTGTCACCCCTTATCTTCTGGTTCAATGGTTTATTCTTTGATAGCCTTCATGCGATTTCGACTTTCTTGTTCTATCCCATTATTGACTATATTTTTAGGAGATTTTATAAATGAAACGAATATTTCTTTTAGTTACATTTCTTATGACAATGGTTCTGGCTGCTTGTCAAGCAAATCCTGTCGAACAAGCTGAAACCAAGATGACAGTCACTTTGCAAATTACCAAAGACGGTAAAACAACTAGCCAGGAAGTAGAGGCTGAGCAAGGCGATAGTGTCATGGATGTTTTAGAGGACTACCATCAAGTAGAAGAAGATAATGGCATGGTAACAGCTATTGATGGTGTTAGTCAAGATCCAAGTACCAATACCTACTGGATGTATAAAATCAATGATCAGATGGCAGACAAGGGGGCAGAAGAGCTGAAACTAGCTGCTGGCGATAAGATTGAATTTTATCTTGAAACATTTGAATAATGGAAGGAGGGGAGGTCCCCTCTTTTTTGTGCTAAGGTAGATTTCCGAAAGATGTCTTTACTTTATAGACCCTACTGGGTAATTTATAGTAAAGTATGCTATAATAGAACCCAGTACTCGAAAGAAGGTTGGATTAGAAATGAAGATTGACAAACGGCAGTTATTGAACTATTCCATTCTCATTCCCTATCTAATTTTATCTGTGATAGGGTTGATAATCGTCTATTCAACAACCAGTGCCACGCAAATTATCAATGGAGGGAACCCTTTTAGAACGGTGATTAACCAGTCGCTTTTCTGGGGTGTCAGCCTCTTTGCAATTTACACGATTTACCGTATGAAATTAAGCTTTTTGAGAAGGAAGGCTGTCATTTACTCAGTTATTTTATTCGAGGTGCTTCTCTTAGCCATTTCTCGATTGTTTCCACCTATCAATGGGGCCCACGGTTGGATTCCCTTGCCTGGAGCTGGTAATTTGCAGCCTGCCGAATACCTCAAGTTGATTATCATCTGGTATTTGGCTCACGAATTTGCCAAACAGCAGGCTGATATTCGGACCTATGACTACCAGGCTTTAATACAGGGAAGCTGGATTCCTAGAGAATTCACTGATTGGCGTGTGGTCAGTCTCCTCTTGTTAGCTATGGTGGCAACCTTGCCTGATCTGGGAAATGCAACCATTGTCGTCTTGATTATGGTGATTATGATTAGTGTCAGTGGTATTGCTTATCGGTGGTTTTTGACAGCGGTTTTGAGTATCGTTGCAGTGTCAGGCTTTGTTCTAGGAACAATCTTTGTTCTTGGTGTTGAAACAGTTGAGAAAATTCCTCTGTTTGGCTATATCGCCCGTCGTTTCGCAGCCTTTTTTGACCCTTTTGGCAATGCCACGGGGGCAGGGTTGCAGTTGACCCATTCCTTCTATGCCATGAGTAATGGTGGCTGGTTGGGTCGCGGTTTGGGTAACTCCATTGAGAAAAAGGGATATCTACCAGAAGCGCAGACAGACTTTGTGTTTTCCATTGTGATTGAAGAGTTGGGATTTGTGGGTGCTAGCTTGATTTTGGCCCTGCTTTTCTTCCTCATCATTCGCATTATCATTGTAGGTGTTCGTGCCCGCAGTCCATTTAATTCCATGATGGCCTTGGGGGTGGCAGGAATGCTCCTCATTCAGACCTTTGTCAATATTGGTGGAATTGCAGGTATTATCCCTGCGACGGGAGTGACCTTCCCCTTCCTATCGCAAGGAGGGTCTAGCCTACTCATTATTTCGATTGGCATTGCCTTTGTCCTCAATATCGATGCCAACGAGAAGCGTAAATTGATTGAAGAAGAGATTGAACGGACAATCGGCTAAATAAAGGAAAGAGAGTAGAAATGTCTATCCAAAAACTAGAAAACTATAACAACAAAGAAACCATTCAAGAAGAAATTGCGATTTTAACGACTATCCTTGAAGAAGTAGCGGCCCAGATGATGCCCCAGGAAACCTTCAAGAAGATTATTGAATTGTCCCAGCTTTCTCGTGAGGATGATTACCAGTCCTTAATTGCGATTATTGGTCAATTAAATAACGAAGAATTAGCAGTCATTTCTCGTTACTTCGCTGTCCTTCCTTTGTTGATTAACATTTCAGAAGATGTGGATTTGGCCTATGAAATCAACCACCAGAACAACGTTGACCAAGATTACCTTGGGAAAATTTCAACGACGATTGATATGGTGGCCAAGCAGGAAAATGCGGCAGAAATTTTGGAAAAACTCAATGTTGTTCCCGTTTTGACAGCCCATCCAACCCAGGTGCAACGTCAATCTATGTTGGACTTGACCAAGCATATTCATGAGTTGCTTCGTCGCTACCGTGATGTGAAAATGGGCTTGCTGAACAAAACTAAGTGGGAAGACCAACTTCGTTGCTACATTGAAATCATCATGCAAACGGATATGATTCGCGAGAAGAAGCTGAAGGTAACCAACGAAATCACCAACGTTATGGAATACTATAATTCTTCCTTTATCAAGGCTGTGACCAAGTTACAAGGTGAGTACAAGCGCTTGGCTGCAGAAAAGGGCATTGAGCTTAACAATCCTCGTCCTATTACCATGGGCATGTGGATCGGTGGTGACCGAGATGGCAATCCATTTGTAACGGCAGAAACACTGAAATTGTCAGCCTTAACCCAGTGCCAAGTCATCATGAACTACTACGATGAGCAACTCCATAAACTCTACCGTAATTTCTCTCTCTCAACTTCCATCGTGAAGGTTTCGACAGCTGTCAAACTATTGGCTGAAAAATCAGAGGATAGTTCAGTCTATCGCGAAAATGAACCTTACCGTCGTGCCTTTCATTATATTCAAATGAAATTGGCCAATACGCGCGCTTACTTGGTGGATAATAAGCTTTCTGATGTCCGCTACGCCAATGTCACTGAATTTAAAGAAGACTTGCTTGCGATTAAACAGTCCTTGATTGACAATAAGGCAAACGCCTTGATCAAGGGTGATTTGACAGAATTGCTGGAAGCAGTTGAGGCCTTTGGTTTCTACCTAGCCAGCATCGATATGCGTCAAGATTCGTCTATTCATGAAGCAAGTGTTGCAGAGCTTTTGGCATCTGCTCGTATTGTTGAGAATTACTCTAGCTTGTCAGAAGAAGCGAAATGTCACGTTCTTTTAAAACAATTAGAAACAGATCCACGCATTCTCTCAGCTACTCATGTTCCAAAATCAGAACAATTGCAAAAAGAACTGGCTATTTTTGCAGCAGCCCGTGAATTGAAGGATAAACTGGGTGAGGAAGTCATCAAACAACACATCATCTCCCATTCAGAAAGTGTTTCTGATTTACTTGAGCTTGCCGTCCTTTTGAAAGAAGTTGGTTTGGTGGATATGGACAAGGCGCGTGTGCAAATTGTACCATTGTTTGAAACCATCGAGGACTTAGATAATGCTTCAGCAACCATGCGTCAATACTTGCAACTTGACTTGGCTAAACGTTGGATTGCTGGCAACAAATATTACCAAGAAATCATGCTTGGGTATTCTGATTCCAACAAGGATGGCGGCTATCTTTCATCAGGTTGGACACTCTATAAGGCTCAAAATGAATTGACTCAGATTGGTCAAGAATTCGGTGTTCATATTACCTTCTTCCATGGTCGAGGTGGAACAGTTGGTCGTGGTGGTGGACCATCTTATGATGCCATTACTTCACAACCTTTTGGCTCAATCAAAGATAGAATTCGTTTGACTGAGCAAGGTGAGGTAATTGGTAATAAATACGGAAATAAAGATGCTGCCTATTATAACTTGGAAATGCTTGTTTCGGCTACGCTTGACCGAATGACGACACAGATGATTACAGATGCAAACGAGATTGATGGTTACCGTGAGACCATGGACGAAATCGTAGCAGATAGCTATTCTATTTATCGTGATTTAGTTTTTAATAATCCTCATTTCTACGATTACTTCTTTGCGGCTAGTCCAATTCGTGAGGTATCTAGTCTAAATATCGGTTCTCGTCCAGCTGCTCGTAAAACTATTACAGAAATTGGTGGACTTCGTGCTATTCCTTGGGTATTTTCATGGTCGCAAAACCGTGTCATGCTTCCAGGTTGGTATGGTGTAGGTTCCAGTTTCAAACGCTTTATTGATAAAAATCCAGCCAACTTAGCAAAATTACAGAAAATGTACGAAAGCTGGCCATTCTTCCGTTCACTTCTATCGAATGTGGACATGGTTCTGTCCAAATCCAACATGAACATTGCCTTTGAGTATGCAAAAATGTGTGAGAGTGAAGAGGTGCGCAATATCTTCCATATTATCTTAGATGAATGGCAGTTGACCAAGGATGTTATCCTGTCTATTGAGCAAAATGATGCGCTACTGGCAGAACTTCCTTTCCTCAAAGCCAGTCTAGACTACCGTATGCCATATTTCAACGTCCTCAACTATATTCAGATTGAACTGATTAACCGCCTTCGTCGTGGAGAACTCAGCAAGGAACAAGAAAATCTCATTCACATCACTATCAACGGTGTGGCAACAGGTTTGCGAAATTCTGGTTAATCTTATTTAAGCAACTTCTTCGGAGGTTGCTTTTTTAATACGGTAAAGGATATAATATTTTTAAAAAATGTGTAACCAAATAGAATTCCATTCGTTATATTAGTGAAAGGAGGAGATGAGCATCAAATTGGATGAATATGAAAAAGAAGTCATCGGCATTGCCGAGGAGATTTCCTACTACCTGCAAAAATCAGGCGCCACATTTGCAGACAGCCAGGATATAGCCCAGGATGTACTGGTGAAAATCTTAGAAGCAGAACTTGTCCTTCCTTTTGACAAATTACGAGCCTGGCTTTATCGTTCGGCAGTTAGAGCCTACATCGACAAATACAGGAGGGATAAGCACTATCATGACATTCTCCAAAGGGAATTTTTTGCCAGCGAAAAGGTTTTGGTTTATGACAAAGAAGGTTATGAAGAACTCTATCAGGCGGTCGCAGACCTGCCAGCCAAGTATCAGCATGTCATTGACCTTTATTATTTTCAGGATATGAGTGTCAAAGAGATTGCCCATATCTTAGGATATAGTCAGAGTTTGGTGAAGATTAATCTTTACCGAGGTCGAAAACTTCTAGGGAAATTGTTAAAAGAGAAAGGGTATGAATATGAAAACTTTTGAAATTGCAACAAAGAAAAGTAAGAAAAAACAATTATGGAAAACAGTTGGTCTATCTACATTAGGACTCTTATTGATTACAGGAGCAACCTTGAAGACCTTGCAAATCTTGACTGCCAATAATGGTGAAAAAATCTATCAAGAACATGAATTATTGTCACAAGTTGCCTATCCAAACATTGAATACTCAACCTACTATTACAAGGCTACGTCTATGTTTGCTGGTGCGATTCATGCTGATCGCTACAAAGATTTGGCTGGGGTTCCAGTCGCCTATGGTGACTATGAATACCACTATGATTGGCTAGGAAGATATCAGGATTTTTCACAGGATGGTCCTTCTTATAAAGGGGAGATTGCCTATGATCGTCAAACCTGGTCAAAATTGCCACTCTTCTACAATACGGAGAAAATTGACACAGATGACCTTGCGACTGTTCCAAGTCAGGAACTTTCCTTAGTGAAAGACATGCCCAATCAGTTAGTAGAAGTAGCCATCACTTTTGACAAAAAATATAGTTTTGGTGAGTTGCAGACCATGTTGCCCCAAAATTTGAAAAAGAATTGGTACTGGATTGGAACAGCTTCCAAGATGAACACGGCTGATTTTCGCATTGATCAGTTGTTTGGGTTAGATGGAGAGGTCTTGCAGGTTTATAAGCCAGATTACAATCTACCAAAAGAAGCAGAAACTTGGAATCCTTTGACACCAATGAAAAAAATGGCGGAACAGTATAATCATTATTTAGGAGAGTACGCACTCGTCACAGATGTGAAAACTTTCTTGGAAAAATTTGGTGACACGGACTTTTCTAAACAAGAAGAGATTGATACCTTGGAGTTCGCTGGGATTATCCTAACTGGGCGGGCGGAAGACTTTGCACAGCTAGAAGGCAAGGACTGGATTTATGCGTCAAGTATTGGTGCTTCAACTCCAAATCAACCCTACTATCGATTAGATTTCGAATAGCAGATGGCTAGTACCTTGTTTGAAGTGTATTCAGACAAGGTTTTTATATTTTGAAAAAATTTTAAAAATATCTTATTTTTCATCATTTTTTTGTATTTTTTGCGAATAGTATAGATAGGAGAGATGAATATTTCTTTATCGATACAAATGTTACAAAAATATTACGAATGTTACAATTTTTACTTGTTTTATGACATGGATAAGTATATAATATAAGTGAAAAGGATAACAGAAAGGTAGGATATGATTTATGCGTCGCACAAGATTTGGTCAGGAAAAACAAAATTTTTCTATTCGCAAGTATTCTCTAGGTGCTGCTTCAGTATTGATTGGAACTAGTCTGGTCTTCGGTTTGCAGGAAGTGAAAGCGGATGAACAGGCAGGGGTGGTTGCGTCAAGTAACCTACCATTGGTACAAGTCCAAGAGAGTAGTCAGGTTGATAGGATAAACTCTCTTTCAAATCAAGTCGCCGTAGAAACACAGGAAGTGATCGCTCAGACAAGTAAGGTGGAGAGCGAGCAGGTTCCGGAGGTTCTCACAAGTCAGATGGGTGAAGAACAATCTTCGAACAGTCAATCATCTTCAAAAGAAGCGCGTACAGAACAAGCAGTAACTCCTACTAAACAGGAAGTAGCTGTTCAGTTAAGTCCTGCAATGGAGATTCCGCAAACTACAGTAGTAGTTGTAGAGGAACCAGCTGTCAATTTAGCACCTCAAGGACAATATGTCTACGAAAAAGAAACAGCTGTCAGAAATCAACCAAGTAAAACTGCTCCAGTAGCCTTTTATGCACAGGTGGGTGACAAAGTTAATTATGATAAAAAACTAGAGGTAGATGGTCATCAGTGGATTTCTTATCTATCTTATAGTGGTACCCGTCGCTATGTAGATTTGGGTCAGGTCGCAAGTTCACCTGCGACAGCCCCTAGTCAACCAGCCCCAAGCTCTACTCCCGTGGCTAGTCAATCAAATCTATCTCCGCAGGCAGAAAAACTAGCCAGCCGTGGTAGCTATCACTTTAGCAAACAGGTCGCGGTGAAAAATGAAGCCAAGGCAATTGCCCCAACTCAATTTACATTTGAAAAAGGTGACAAGGTCAATTACGACAAGACGCTAGTAGCAGATGGTCATCAGTGGATTTCTTATCTATCTTATAGTGGTACCCGTCGCTATGTAGATTTGGGTCAGGTCGCAAGCTCACCTGCGATCGCCCCTAGTCAACCAGTAACAAGCACCCCTCCAGTAACTAGTCAGTCAAATCCAGCTCTGCAGGCAGAAAAACTAGCCAGCCGTGGTAGTTATCACTTTAGCAAACAGGTCGCGGTGAAAAATGAAGCCAAGGCTACCGCCGCAACTCAATTTACATTTGAAAAAGGTGACAAGGTCAATTACGACAAGACGCTAGTAGCAGACGGACATCAGTGGATTTCTTATCTATCCTATAGTGGTACCCGTCGCTATGTAGATTTGGGTCAGGTCGCAAGTTCACCTGCGACAGCCCCTAGTCAACCAGCCCCAAGCTCTACTCCCGTGGCTAGTCAATCAAATCTATTTCCGCAGGCAGAAAAACTAGCCAGCCGTGGTAGTTATCACTTTAGCAAACAGGTCGCGGTGAAAAATGAAGCCAAGGCAAGTGCTCCAACTCAATTTACATTCGAAAAGGGCGACAAGGTCAATTACGATAAGACGCTAGTAGCAGACGGTCATCAATGGATTTCTTATCTATCCTATAGTGGCACCCGTCGCTATGTCGATTTGGGTCAGGTCGCAAGCTCACCTGCGACCGCCCCAACAACCAATCTACTAGCTTCCGGTCCAATCGAGAATAAGAATGAGCAGAAAACAGTTCTTTCCCAGAGTGGTAGCTACACCGTTATGAAAACTGTCCCAGTAAAAAACAAGGCAGAAAATCAAGCTCCAACTCAATTTGAGTTTACAAAAGGTGAAAAAATCAACTACGACCAAGTTGTTGAGGCAGATGGCTACCGTTGGTTGTCCTATCCTTCTTATAGTGGTACTCGTCGCTATGTTCGAACAGAAGCATTGCGTTCTACACACATTCAGCAACATCTAGGTTCCTCAGAGACAGAACAGCAAAGATTGGCAACTCAAGGAGTTTATCAAGTGACCAAGAGAGTATCAGTTACAGCACAACCAAGTATCCAGGCAGCTGAAATTACCTACTATACAAGTGGTAGTTCAATTACCTATGATAAACTTATTCAAGCGGAAGGGCATCAGTGGATTTCTTACCTTTCTTATTCTGGACATCGTCGTTATATCAAAATTGATAATTAGAACCAAATAGGCCAAATTATTCCGGTACTCGTCAGCAGGACCTGTTGGCGAGTTTTTAATGCTCAATGAAGGCGATAAAACATGACTTTCTGGCAATAAATAACAAAAACGATAGAAAATGCTTGCATTTCTGCCACAATTTGATAGAATAGTAAGGTAAAGTTAGACCGTATTGCCTACTGTCTATCTATAAAATATATTTTATTGGAGGCTTTTACCAAAATGGCAAAAGAAAAATACGATCGTAGTAAACCACACGTTAACATTGGTACAATTGGACACGTTGACCACGGTAAAACTACTTTGACTGCAGCTATCACAACTGTATTGGCACGTCGCTTGCCTTCATCAGTTAACCAACCTAAAGACTATGCGTCTATCGATGCTGCTCCAGAAGAGCGCGAGCGCGGTATCACAATCAACACTGCACACGTTGAGTACGAAACTGAAAAACGTCACTACGCTCACATCGACGCTCCAGGACACGCGGACTACGTTAAAAACATGATCACTGGTGCCGCTCAGATGGACGGTGCGATCCTTGTAGTAGCTTCTACTGACGGTCCAATGCCACAAACTCGTGAGCACATCCTTCTTTCACGTCAGGTTGGTGTTAAACACCTTATCGTCTTCATGAACAAAGTTGACTTGGTAGACGACGAAGAATTGCTTGAGTTGGTTGAAATGGAAATCCGTGACCTTCTTTCAGAATACGATTTCCCAGGTGACGATCTTCCAGTTATCCAAGGTTCAGCTCTTAAAGCCCTTGAAGGTGATGCTAAGTACGAAGACATCGTTATGGAATTGATGAACACAGTTGATGAGTACATTCCAGAACCAGAACGCGATACTGACAAGCCATTGCTTCTTCCAGTCGAGGACGTATTCTCAATCACTGGTCGTGGTACTGTAGCTTCAGGACGTATCGACCGTGGTACTGTTCGTGTCAACGATGAAATCGAAATCGTTGGTCTTCAAGAAGAAAAATCTAAAGCAGTTGTAACTGGTGTTGAAATGTTCCGTAAACAACTTGACGAAGGTCTTGCCGGCGATAACGTTGGTGTGCTTCTTCGTGGTGTTCAACGTGATGAAATCGAACGTGGTCAAGTTATCTCTAAACCAGGTTCTATCAACCCACACACTAAATTCAAAGGTGAAGTTTACATCCTTACTAAAGAAGAAGGTGGACGTCACACTCCATTCTTCGACAACTACCGTCCACAGTTCTACTTCCGTACAACTGACGTAACTGGTTCAATCAAATTGCCAGAAGGTACTGAAATGGTAATGCCTGGTGATAACGTTACTATCGACGTTGAATTGATCCACCCAATCGCCGTTGAACAAGGTACTACTTTCTCTATCCGTGAAGGTGGACGTACTGTTGGTTCAGGTATGGTTACAGAAATCGAAGCTTAATTCGATTGAGTTCCCAGAAATAACAATTATAGTCAGACAACTAAATTGTAACTCTCTACTTTCGGGTAGAGAGTTTTTCTGTAAGTATTCATAAAATGCACGGAAATGCTTTATCCTTGCCTGATTTTATGCTATAATGGGCTTTGTAAAATAAAAAAGAAGAGGTATGTGAAATGTCACGTAAACCAATCATTGCAGGAAACTGGAAAATGAACAAAAATCCTCAAGAAGCACAAGCTTTCGTTGAGGCTATTGCAGGCAAATTGCCTGCTGGCGACAAAATTGAAGCAGCTATCGCAGCTCCAGCTGTAGATTTGAACGCTCTTTTGTGGTTCGCTAAAGATTCTGAATTGAAAGTTGCTGCTCAAAACTGCTACTTTGAAGATGCTGGCGCCTTCACTGGTGAAACTTCTCCAAAAGTATTGGCTGAAATGGGAGTTAACTATGTGGTTATTGGTCACTCAGAGCGCCGTGATTACTTCCATGAAACGGATGAAGATATCAACAAGAAAGCACACGCTATCTTCCGTAATGGTTTGACACCAATCATCTGTTGTGGTGAGTCACTTGAAACTTACGAAGCTGGTAAAGCAGTTGAATTCGTAGGTGCTCAAGTTTCTGCAGCCTTGAAAGACTTGACTGCTGAGCAAGTTGCATCACTTGTTATTGCTTATGAGCCAATCTGGGCAATCGGTACTGGTAAATCAGCTACTAAAGATGATGCACAAAACATGTGTAAAGCTGTTCGTGACGTTGTTGCTGCTGACTTTGGTCAAGAAGTGGCAGACAAGGTTCGTGTTCAATATGGTGGTTCTGTAAACCCATCAAACGTTGCTGAATACATGGCTTGTCCAGACGTTGACGGTGCCCTTGTTGGTGGTGCTTCACTTGAAGCTGAAAGCTTCTTGGCTTTGTTGAACTTCTAATAAAAGTATAGAAAAAGACATCGGATGTTTGTATCTGATGTCTTTTTTGTGATTGTAAGAGGTTATTGCAGCACCCATTCTCTCAAGGCATGGGCAACGCCACTCTCGTCATTTGATTTGGTGATGTATTTAGCAATTTTCTTGAGTTCTGGATTGCCATTTTCCATGACAACTGGATTACCGACGACTTCAAGCATGGGACGGTCATTTTCCTGATCACCAATAGCCATAGTTTGATCCATTGTCAGACCTAGTTTTTCAGCTAATTGGATGATAGCCTGTCCTTTGTTCACAGTTTTAGGTGTAATTTCCAAGTAGAAGGGTGCAGATTTGGCAACATTGTATTTGTCAGTCAGGTTAGTTGGAAGCTGAGGGATGGCAGCATCAAGAACGTCAGGTTCATCCACCATCATGACCTTGATAATTTCTTTGTCAGCCATCTCTTCTGGAGTACGGTAGAAGACAGGGGAGCTGACTAACATGGATTCATAAATGGTATATTTTCCAATATCGCGGTTGGCAGTATACATACCTTCTTTGGTACTGGCATGCATAGGAAGTTTGAGTTTGCGGGCAGCTAGTTCGATGTCCAGATAATCGACATAGGTCAAGGTATCTTTGACAATATCTTCACCAGTTGAGGCGTCTTGAACTAGACCACCGTTAAATGTAATGACGTAGTCGCCAACTTCAGTCAGATTGAGTTCTTCCAAAATGGCACGAACTCCTGAGATGGGGCGACCTGTGGCAATAACAATTTTTACACCAGCCTTTTTGGCATCTTGAATAGCTGAAAATACCTCCGGGGTAATTTCATGTTGGCTATTTAATAAAGTTCCATCAATGTCGATGGCTACAAGTTTAATGGACATCTTTTTCTCCAGTAATAAAATGATCGTTATGAATATGGCTGATAAAATCAGTAGTGTGCTGGCTAAAAATACCAGTATCTTCCAGCATTTCTTTTGGGAAATAGAAACGGCTATCACCATGGATGGTTCCAGAAAGAGAGTGGACAATTGGTGATAGGGTGGAAAGCTCGACCTTGGTATCATCCTTGCGATAGATTTCAATCTGTGTCCGTTTCTTCTCGGCATTGGGACGGTAAATATCGTAAGGCAGATCAAAATTATGATGAATAGCTGTATAGTATTCTGGATCAAAGCCGACATCGGCTACCAAACTCCGCAGTTGGTTGAGGTCTTCTTCATTCTCTGCCTTGAAGGTGATGGATTTGAAGACCTTACGGTTCATGTAGCGTTGGGCCAGGTCAGATAAGATATGATCAGGTCCGTCAATCCAAGACTGGAAATAGGTATTCATGACACCATCATCCAGTGCTAGGTAGTCAGAAAGGCTAACACGGTGTTCAAAAAAGGGAACCAGGCGTGGAGAGGTTCGAGCAAAAAAATCTTGTTCGCTCTTATAGAGTAATTTTGCTCGATTGAGCAAATTTTGTAAGAGAACTTCCATGGAGCGACTGGCTGGATGGAAGTAAACCTGCATGTACATTTGGTAGCGACTGAGGACATAGTCTTCAACTGCGTGCATACCTGATTCTTTGAAGGCAATGCCATTTTCTGTAGGACGGATAACTCGTAATATTCTGGTTAGGTCAAATTCACCATAGTTGGTACCTGTAAAGTAGGAATCACGGAGTAGATAGTCCATGCGGTCGACATCAATTTGGCTGGAAATCAGCTGGACAACCTGTTTATTGGGATAGGTATGGTTGATGACGGAGTCAATTTTGTCAGGAAAATCGGGAGCTACCTGTTTTAATATTTGATTGACCTCCGTTTCAGGACTGGTGATAATGGCACAGGTCATTTCTTCATGGTCGGTATCGAAGAGGCGCTCAAAGGTATGGGAATAGGCTCCGTGTCCAATATCATGTAAAAGAGCAGCAACCATTGTTACTAAGCTCTCGGCAGGATGCCATAGATGTGGATATTTTTCTTCAAATTTTTCTGTTATTCGTCGGGCAATTTCATAGACACCGAGGCAGTGCGAAAAGCGGCTATGCTCTCCACCATGGAAGGTATAGGAAGTGGTTCCTAGTTGTTTGATGCGGCGTAGTCGCTGAAATTCCTTTGTATTGATGAGTTTGTAAATCAATTCATGGTCAACATGAACATAGTTATGGACGGGGTCACGAAAAACTTTTTCTATCATAGATTTATTATACCAAAAATTGTCAGAATTTCGGCTTTTTTTCTCATAAAACAAGGATATTGCTATGTACCAAATACTATCTTTTAAGTATAATGGAGGAATGACAAATAAACTTATTTTACATGCTATCCAGTTTATCCTTGTGGGGATGATTGTCTGGATGCTCTACTTGATTGTTAGCTATGCTCGGAAGAATAAGATTTCTTTGAAAGACAGATTTTGGACGGGCTTTGCTATTGGTTATGTAACAGACTTGTTGGATACCTTGGGGATTGGTACCTTCGCAACAACGACAAGTTTGCTGAAGGCGACAAAATTGATAGAGGATGACCGACGGATTCCAGCAACTATGACGACGGCTCACCTCATTCCTATCTTGTTGGAGGCCCTGCTCTTTATCACCATTGTAGAAGTAGAAATGACGACCTTGATTTCTTTGGCTATTGCTGCATTTACAGGTGCCTCAGTTGGTGCCCGTGTGACGCAACATTGGGATACCAAGAAAGTACAGAGCGTCTTGGGGATTTTGCTTATTGTCGCAGCGGGTATTATGGTCTATCGGATGGTGACCAACCCTGGTGCTGACTTGGCCAATGATGTTCGTGGTCTGACAGGTTGGAAGCTGCTTGTTGGGATTGTATTTGACTTCCTTATCGGTATGCTATTGAGTATGGGCTTGGGCAACTACGCGCCAGAATTGATTTTCTTCTCCTTGATGGGTATTAGTCCAGTGGTGGCCCTTCCTGTCATGATGCTGAATGCAGCTATGATGTTGTCTGCTGGGGCCAAGCAATTTATCCAGTCGGGCCGCGTAAACTGGCCAGGAGTTCCAGGCATTATTGTAGGGGGTATTTTGGGTGTCTTGACAGCGGCCTTCTTCCTATCTAATTTGGACATCAATAATTTGAAAATCTTAGTTGTCTTTATCGCAGCCTTTACAGGTCTAACCCTGCTTCGTTCATCATTCATTACCAATATTAAAGCATCATAGGAGGAAGCATGAATATTCGTCTACGGAATGAAATTGATTTAGATGGCCAATTGGAAGTGATCGATCAGACTTTCCCAGTAGAAGTAAAGGAAAAAGACGGGAAGCTCTATCTCATTTATCAGAATGATGAGGAAGAAAAAGTTGTCATCAAGTGTGATGAAAACGAACTGGTTATGACACGTTTTTCCAATCCCAAATCTATCATGCGATTTGTCAAGCATAAGGAAGCTATTGTGACTATTCCAACGCCGATGGGGATCCAGCATTTTGTGACCAAGACTGGTTTCTATGAGCTATCATTGGAGCAACAAGAACTGGTCCTTCATTATGATTTAAATGGGTTAGAAAATCAGCAGAAATTTGCTAGCTATAAGATGCATATTGAATGGAAATGAAAAAACGTTTTCATAGAAAATATTCTTTGAAATTCCTTAGAAATTTGTTATAATAGTTAGCAAATCGAGGGAGTAGCTAACGGAATTTTCCGTGGTAGTGTCGTCATTCCGAAAATCGTTTCCGGCACTATCTTAAATAGCGAGACTTGTTTTAATAAAACAGGTCTCTTTTTTATTGGTAAAAGGTAGGAAAGAGGCCGAAAAGGAGAAGGAAATTGTCAAAAGAACAAAAACGCGATTTGTTTTACACACAAAGCGAAGAGCAAGTATTGTCAAGCATGGAGTCTTCTTTAGATGGTTTGTCTAGCAGTGAAGCTAGCAAACGTCTGGCAGACTATGGTCGTAATGAATTGGATGAGGGTGAGAAACGCACACTCTTGGCTAAATTCTTGGATCAGTTTAAGGACTTGATGATTATCATTTTGATTGCAGCAGCAATCTTGACGGTGATTACTGAGGGTTCTCATGGTTTGACAGATGCGATCATCATCTTGGCTGTAGTTGTCTTGAACGCTGCCTTTGGTGTTTATCAAGAAGGTCAAGCTGAGGCAGCCATTGAGGCGCTGAAAAACATGTCGAGCCCTGTTGCACGGGCCCTTCGAGATAGTCACGTTGTGGAAGTGGATTCAAAAGATTTGGTTCCTGGTGATATCGTCTTGCTTGAAGCGGGTGATGTTGTTCCTGCGGATATGCGCTTGTTGGAAGCTAACTCCCTCAAAATCGAAGAGGCAGCTCTTACAGGTGAGTCTGTACCAGTTGATAAGGATCTTTCCAAGGTTCTTGAAGCGGATGCACCAATCGGTGACCGTGTCAACATGGCTTACCAAAACTCAAACGTTACTTACGGACGTGGTCTTGGTGTAGTTACCAATACTGGTATGTTTACCGAAGTAGGTCACATTGCAGGCATGCTTGCCAATGCAGATGAAACAGATACTCCATTGAAACAGAACTTGCACCAGTTGTCTAAAGTCTTGACCTATGCAGTATTGGTTATCGCAGTGATTACAATGGCTGTATCAGTCTTTGTTCGTGGAGAAGGAATCTTGCCTGCTCTTATGACTTCTGTAGCACTTGCCGTTGCGGCAATTCCTGAAGGTTTGCCAGCTATCGTAACAGTTGTTCTTTCACTTGGTACTCAAGTATTGGCTAAGCGTAACTCAATCATTCGTAAGTTGCCAGCGGTTGAAACACTTGGCTCAACTGAAATTATCGCATCCGATAAGACTGGTACTTTGACCATGAACCAAATGACGGTTGAGAAAGTTTATACAAACGGTCAATTGGTAGATGCTAAAGTAGCTTTGGATGCAAGCAATACGACGCTTCGTGTTATGAACTTTGCCAACGATACAAAAGTTGACCCAACTGGTAAATTGATCGGTGATCCAACTGAAACGGCACTTGTTCAATTTGGTTTGGATCAAAACTTTGACGTTCGTGAAGTCTTGGTAGCTGAGCCTCGTGTGGCTGAATTGCCTTTTGACTCAACACGTAAATTGATGTCAACTATTCACCAGCAGGCTGCTGGAAACTTCTTCGTAGCTGTTAAGGGTGCTCCAGACCAATTGCTCAAACGTGTAACGCAAATTGAAGAAAACGGCACAATTCGTCCGATTACTGATGCGGATAAGCAAGCTATCCTTGCAACCAACAAAGAGTTGGCTAAACAAGCCCTCCGTGTCCTCATGATGGCTTACAAGTATGTGGATGCTATTCCTGAATTGGAGTCTGAGATTGTTGAAAATAATCTTATCTTCTCAGGTTTGGTTGGTATGATTGACCCTGAGCGTCCTGAAGCGGCGGAAGCAGTTCGTGTTGCCAAAGAAGCGGGTATCCGTCCAATCATGATTACTGGTGACCACCAGGATACAGCTGAGGCTATTGCCAAACGTCTTGGTATCATCGATGAAAATGACACAGAAGACCATGTATTTACAGGTGCAGAGCTCAACGAATTGACGGATGAAGAGTTCCAAAAAGTCTTCAAACAATATTCAGTTTATGCGCGTGTATCTCCAGAGCACAAGGTTCGTATCGTTAAGGCTTGGCAAAATGATGGCAAGGTTGTTGCCATGACAGGTGACGGTGTTAACGATGCGCCATCACTTAAGACTGCCGACATTGGTATCGGTATGGGTATTACTGGTACGGAAGTTTCGAAAGGTGCTTCTGATATGGTCCTTGCAGATGACAACTTTGCGACTATTATCGTGGCGGTGGAAGAAGGACGTAAAGTCTTCTCAAACATCCAAAAAACCATCCAGTATCTCTTGTCAGCTAACACGGCTGAGGTATTGTGTATCTTCCTTGCAACCCTCTTTGGTTGGGATGTATTGGAGCCAGTTCATCTTCTTTGGATTAACTTGGTAACAGATACGCTTCCAGCTATCGCTCTTGGTGTCGAGCCGGCTGAACCAGGTGTTATGACCCACAAACCTCGTGGACGTAACTCAAGCTTCTTCTCAGGTGGTGTCTTGAGCTCTATCGTTTACCAAGGTATCCTTCAAACTGCACTTGTTTTGGGTGTTTATGGCTATGCTTTGTTATTCCCAGAACACAGCACCTATGAAGAAATTCACGCAGATGCTCTTACTATGTCTTACTTGACTCTTGGTTTGATTCAGTTGGTGCATGCCTTCAACGTCAAGTCTGTTTACCAATCTATCTTTACAGTTGGTCCATTTAAGAACAAACTCTTTAACTGGTCTATCGTAGCTGCCTTCTTGCTCTTGATGGCAACTTTGGTAATTCCAGGATTCAATACCTTCTTCAAGGTTTCAATCTTGACACCAACTCAATGGTTGGTAGCAATTATTGGTTCAGGCCTCATGGTTGTCGTTGTAGAAATTGTTAAATTTGTTCAACGTAAGATGGGATTGGATGAAAAAGCTATCTAATATAGTTATTCAGCTTATCTTTTATTACTTCGTTAACTCGCCTTGCCGTACTTCAGTACAGCCTGCGACTCGTTGCCTTGTACTAAAAGAAAACTGAAGACTATATCATTTGAAAAAGCTCAGATTTAGTGGTCTGAGCTTTTTTCTGTACTGATAAGGTATTTTGGGAAGATTGCTTGTCCCAACAAAGTGATGGCTAGTGCTAGTATGAGGAGGATGGTTTTGATAAGAGTTGGTAAATCAAATAGAAAGACAATTGGAAGGATTGCCAAGCTGAAATAGTGGAGAGTGAAGTATCTGCTATTTTCCATAGTCATCTGAATTAGCTTTGATACATCGTCACTTTCGCCTTGCCGTACTTCAGTACAGCCTGCGCCTCAGTTCCTTGTCTGAAAGCTAATTCATTCGACTATATTATTTAGACTCTATCGCCTTCTTTAACTTGAATGGCTGACTTTTTATCCCCTCGAACGCTTAGTGTAACAGATGGTTGTGTAATTGATAGGCTTAAAATTTTTACTTGAGTAATTGTCCCAGCAATTTTTCCATCTACCAGGAGTGGAAGTCTTTGGGAGGATACTTGCTTGATAGGTTTTGGATAATGAATAATAACTCTCATAAGAACCTCCTTGTAATCTAGTTTCATTATAGCAAAAAAATATAAAATGTAAACGATTTCCGCCGCTGTTTTTCCCTACACGCTTGCTTGAAGAATAAGAAACTGCTATAATTTCTGTGAGTGAGGGATTTATATGAATTATTTACAAAATTATGTGTTTAGTAAGAGTAGTTATTTACCATCTGATAAGTTAATTCTGCTTCAGAAAGAACTAGAGGATTTGGACGAGGGAGCTTTGAATGCGCTGATGATGGTGGAAATGCGCCAGCCAGTGATTGCCCTTATCTTAGCTATCTTTTTTGGTGAGTTTGGCATAGACCGGTTTTATATTGGGGACAAGCGGATGGGCTCGGCCAAGTTAATTACCTTTGGTATTTCTTTTGTAACGCTATTTATCTTAATAGGCATTTTATTATTTATGGGCTTATATGTGTGGAAATTCATTGACTGTTTTTTGATTATGAAGGCTTGTAAGGAGGCCAATTACCAACGGCTCATGGCTCAAATCCAACAATTCAAAGCCTTTCAGTATGGTAATCGAACATTTTCCAAATAGAATGAGGGAGGAGGTTTTCAAAAAAACTTCTTTTTTCACTCTCCTTGTAAACTACTTGTAACAAGACCTGTGTATTGTCACAAAAGTGACATTTTTCATGTTCCTATTTGTGATATAATGATAAAATATGCTGGAAAGGAGGAGTTTTTATGCAGACTAGAATAATGAGTATTCTTTTATTCTTAAGCTACCTCCTTTTACTGACCTGGATGATTGTCTTTAAGATGGATATGTCTATCTTGTATGGTCGGTATGATTTAGCCCAGTTCAATCTAATCCCTCTGGCAGGGACAGCCGTTTATAATGGAGTTTTGAACTTTCCAGAAATTTTCTTTAATATTATTAGTTTCATTCCTTTTGGAATTTACATGGAAATCTTATTTCGCAAGGCTTCCTGGATTGTTAATCTATTTGTCATCATGCTGCTTAGCTTGGTTTTTGAAGTCGCTCAATACACTCTTTTGCTTGGTGTTGCAGACATAACGGATCTTCTGGCAAATGGATTTGGAGGAGCAATCGGCATTAATATCATGTATGTATTGACAAGTATTTGGCATGAGAAGGCCTATGCTCGGATGAATGTTTTTTGCCTATTATTCACTTTATTTGTTATGTTAACAACTTATTTCTTTGTGTAAATCTTGCCAAAGCTATTATCTTTTTGCTAAAATGAATGTAATGAATATCAAAGAAGAGATTATTAAATTATCTCAGGAAATAGGAATTTCCAAGATTGGCTTTACCACAGCGGATGATTTCGATTATTTGGAGAAATCACTTCGTGCTAGTCAGGAAGAAGGGCGTTCGTCAGGCTTTGAACATAAGAATATCGAAGAACGTATTCGTCCTAAACTGTCTTTATCATCTGCCAAGACCATTATTTCTATTGCGGTAGCCTATCCTCGTCACTTACCTGTCAAACCGCAGAAAACTCAGTTCAAACGAGGTAAAATAACGCCGAATTCCTGGGGCTTGGACTACCACTATGTCATACAGGACAAGCTAGAACGTTTGGCTCGTGGGATTGAGCAGTTGATGGATGGTTTGGAATATAAGGCCATGGTGGATACAGGAGCCTTGGTGGATACTGCTGTTGCCAGAAGAGCTGGAATTGGCTTTATCGGTAAGAATGGGCTGGTCATTTCTAAGGAATTTGGTTCCTATATGTTTTTGGGTGAGTTGGTGACCAACCTAGAAATTGAACCGGACCAGCCTGTGGATTATGACTGTGGCGATTGCAATCGCTGTGTTGCAGCTTGTCCGACGTCTTGTTTGTTAGGGGATACGACCATGAACGCCCGTCGCTGTCTATCTTTTCAGACACAGGATAAGGGTATGATGGACTTGGAGTTTCGTAAGAAAATCAAGACGGTCATCTATGGTTGTGATATTTGCCAGATTTGTTGTCCTTATAACAAGGGAATTTCCAGTCCTCCAGTGGTGGAGATCGACCCTGATTTGGCTGAGCCTGAGCTGATTCCATTCTTGGACTTGTCCAATGGGCAGTTCAAGGAAAAATTTGGTATGATTGCTGGTTCTTGGCGGGGGAAAAATATTCTCCAACGCAATGCCATCATTGCCTTAGCCAATAGCAATGACCGCTCTGCCATTCCCAAACTCTTAGAAATCATCGATAAAAAACAAAATCCGGTCCACATGGCGACGGCTATCTGGGCCTTGGGGCAATTGGTCAAACAGCCTAATGAGGAGATAGTAGACTTTATTGCGAGCATCAAATCGGATAACGAGGATGTCCTAGCGGAGCAGAGAGCATTTCTCAACATGGTAAATAGCCTGCAAATGTGATATAATACAAAGATAAATAAAAAAATGAGGTGTATATGGATACAGCAGAAATTCGCCAAAAGATAGAAGAACTTGGCAAAAAATTAACTTCTTTTAGGGGGTCTCTTTGACTTAGAAGGTCTGGAAGAAGAGATTGCCATTCTTGAGAATAAGATGACGGAGCCAGATTTCTGGAATGATAATTTGGCGGCACAAAAGACTTCCCAAGAATTAAATGAATTAAAAAATACTTATGGAAATTTCCATCAGATGTTGGATTTATATGATGAATCTGAAATACTTTTGGATTTCCTGGCAGAAGACGAGTCTGTTCGGGATGAGTTGGTTGAAAAGTTAGCAGAATTGGACAAATCCATGACTGCCTATGAAATGACCTTGCTCTTGTCAGAACCTTATGACCACAATAATGCCATCTTGGAAATTCATCCAGGTTCGGGTGGTACAGAGGCTCAGGACTGGGGAGAAATGCTCCTTCGGATGTATCAGCGTTTTGGGAATGCCAAAGGATTTACAGTAGAAACTTTGGATTATCAAGCTGGAGATGAGGCTGGCATTAAGTCCGTGACTCTAAGCTTTACAGGTCCAAATGCTTATGGCTTGCTCAAGTCTGAAATGGGTGTTCATCGCTTGGTGCGTATCTCACCATTTGACTCAGCAAAACGTCGTCATACTTCCTTTACATCTGTAGAAGTCATGCCTGAGTTGGACGATACCATTGAGATTGAAATCAGAGATGATGAGGTCAAGATGGATACCTTCCGTTCAGGAGGTGCTGGTGGACAGAACGTCAACAAGGTTTCAACGGGTGTTCGATTGACGCACATTCCGACAGGTATTGTGACTCAGTCAACCGTTGACCGTACCCAATATGGTAACCGTGATCGAGCTATGAAACTCTTGCAAGCTAAATTGTATCAATTGGAGCAGGAGAAGAAAGCGGCAGAAGTTGACTCACTCAAGGGTGACAAGAAAGAAATCACTTGGGGAAGTCAGATTCGTTCTTATGTCTTTACACCTTATACAATGGTAAAAGACCATCGTACTGGTCATGAAGTGGCTCAGGTAGATAAGGTCATGGATGGGGATTTGGACGGATTTATCGATGCTTACTTAAAATGGCGAATTAGCTAAAATCTAAAGAAAGGTCTGTCTAGCACAGAATATCTTATGAAAATTATTGAAATGAAAGATGTTTCCAAAAAATACGGGAACGGGACAACTGCTCTTAGAGGAGTGTCTATATCTGTTGAAGCTGGCGAATTTGCCTATATCGTAGGACCTTCGGGTGCTGGTAAGTCAACCTTTATCAAACTGTTATACCGTGAAGAAAAGCTTGATAAGGGTAGTTTGATAGTTGGGAAGTTTGACCTGGCTAAAATTAAGAAAAGGGATGTTCCTCTTCTACGTCGGAGTGTAGGAGTGGTCTTCCAAGATTATAAACTCTTGCCGAAAAAGACTGTGTATGAAAATATTGCCTATGCTATGGAAGTTATCGGCGAAAAACCACGCAATATTAAAAAACGTGTTATGGAAGTTTTAGATTTAGTTGGTTTGAAGCACAAGATTCGCTCTTTTCCAAATGAACTTTCTGGTGGTGAGCAGCAACGTATCGCCATTGCCCGTGCTATTGTTAACAATCCTAAGGTATTGATTGCTGATGAGCCAACTGGTAACTTGGACCCAGAGAACTCTTGGGAAATCATGAACCTCTTAGAGCGTATCAATTTACAGGGTACAACTGTTTTGATGGCGACCCACAATAGCCAGATAGTAAATACCCTCCGCCACCGCGTTATTGCGATCGAAGACGGTCGAGTGGTACGGGATGAAGAACAAGGAGAGTATGGATACGATGATTAGACGATTTTTTAGACATTTTATTGAGTCGCTCAAGAGTTTGAAGCGAAATGGTTGGATGACAATCGCTGCTATTTCATCAGTAACGATTACATTGGCTATGGTTGGTTTGTTTACATCTGTAATTTTAAATACCGCTAAGCTTGCTTCTGATTTGGAACACAATGTTCGTATTAATGTTTACTTGAGGGCCAATTCGACAGATCAGGCAGAAACGATTGTAAACGATGCAGGTGAAACAGTAGCCAACCCTGATTTCAACAAAGTTTACAACCAAATCACAGCCCTGCCAAATGTTCAATCTGTTACATATTCAAGTAAGGATGAACAGTTGAAAAAGCTGACTGATACACTTGGTGAAACTTGGAATTTATTTCAGGGAGATGCAAACCCGCTTTACGATGCCTATATCATTGATACGACTGATCCCCAGTACGTAAAATCAGTTGCGGCGGAAGTTGCAAAAATTGATGGGGTTACGGAAGTTCGTGATGGTGAGGTAGAAACCGAGCGAATCTTTAAGTTGGCATCCTTAGTACGAACGTGGGGACTTGCAGCGACAGGATTGCTCTTGTTTACAGCTATATTCTTGATTTCTAATACCATTCGTATTACCATCATTTCTCGTAGTCGTGAAATTCAGATTATGCGATTGGTTGGTGCAAAAAATAGCTATATCCGTGGTCCTTTCCTTTGGGAAGGTGCTTGGGTAGGGTTGCTTGGCGCTATTTTACCATCTGCCTTGGTCTATTTCTTGTATCAGATGTTTTATAATTCTGTCAATGCTAGTCTTGCTAGCCAAGACTTGTCCTTGATTAGTTTGGATATTTTTATTCCAAGTATGGTTGGTGCCCTATTTGTCATTGGTATCCTCATCGGTTCGCTTGGTTCAGTTATTTCCATGAACCGTTATTTGAAAATTTAATGATATTAAAAGGTCCGCACTTGTTCTAGTGACGGACCATATTTTTTTGTCATTACGAGTGCGAGTGGTGAGAAGGGAAATCCATTTCTTCCTTGCTTATGCAGTTATAGGAATATTTTATTAGTGGGCGCGGGTCATCTGTAGTGTTGTTAACTAAAAGCTAGGAAGAACTTCCAGGATTGAGGGATACTTTTTAAAATAAGTGTTGACAAATAGGTAAAATATGGTAAACTAATAAGGTACTGCTGGTTTAGCTCAGTCGGTAGAGCGCATCCATGGTAAGGATGAGGTCGCCGGTTCAATCCCGGCAACTAGCATAAATAAGCTGAAAAACCCTTGAAACACAAGGGTTTTTGTTATGTCTGCCCCAAATTCTCCCCTGATATCAAAAAAATCTTGACTTGTCAGTTTATTATGTTAGAATAGGGCTTAGAAAAAAGAAAGGAGTAAATTAAATGAACAAGGAACTTGTATTTCAGCAAGCTATTTTTTATCATACACTCCTTTCTAAGCAGGAAAACAGGGCTCATTGAAAGACTTTTGAAGTTTTCGTGGCCCTACTCTGGAATAGTGGGAAAGTCAAGCATGTCTTATCATGGTCAGGTGGGCTTTTCAGGGCTATTCGAGGGTTGGTCTATTTTTGTGGACTGAGGTATGCCTGGGTGGAGTGATAGACACCTAGGCTTTTTTGTGCTTAGAAAGGAATAGTTTTAACTTAAAGGAGAAATATGTTTAAATTGATTTTTGATTACGTCAAGCAACACAAGTGGCTCTACTTGGTGGTTGTTGTGACCTTGATTATTTACGATATCACCCTCTTGATACCTACACAAATCATTCAGCGGATGGTGGATATTTTGACCAAGAATGGCTTGACTGAGCGGATTTTAGTTCAAGAGATGGTCCTCTTGCTTTTGGTGACCTTTCTCAATTATGGGATGGGCTTTATCTGGCATCTTAAGCTTTTTCAGGCCTCGGTCAATTTCAAATTTGATATGCAACAACGAGCCTTTAAAAAGATGGTGACCATGCGGACACCTTTTTATGAAAAATTTCGATCTGGGGATGTCATTACCCGCTTTTCTACGGATGTTGATGGCCTGATGGAGATGGTCGGATACGGGCTCATGATTGTGGTCTATTCCGGGGGTATGTTAGCATTTATCATTCCTACCATGCTTTTGATTGACTGGAAGATTTCCTTCCTTGCTATTTTACCGATGATTTTTATGGCAGTTGCTTTCTTTTTCATTGGTCGTAAGCAGGATTTGGCTATTGATGCCAACCGTGAGGCAGTTGCACAGCTCAATAATGAGGTTTTGGAAGTTGTCGAGGGTATTCGTGTAACCCGCGCCTATAGCAAAAAGGCAGCTCAAAAGGCTCAGTTTCAGGAGCGAACCAAGGAATTGGCGGATGGTGGAGACCGGATTACCTCCCTACAATCCCTTTATAACCCCTTGGCTACGGTCGGTCTGGGTCTGTCGACTATCTTGGTCTTGGTGCTTGGAGCAGGGGCAGTCAAGTCTGGTCAGCTCAGCCTGGGGCAGGTCATCGCCCTCCAACTCTATGTCAGTTCCCTCCTAGAGCCTTTCTGGACCCTGGCGGATTTCATACTGGTTTACCAGACTGGTAAAACTTCATTTGAAAAACTGCAGGAGCTGATTGAAACAGGTGATGACTTGGAAGTGGATGGCTCGGTAGAAATCGCCGAGCTGGATAATATTTCTTTCAAGAACTACAGCTTTAGCTATCCTCAGTCGGACCGTCCGAGTTTGCAGGAGATTAACTGGACCTTGAAAGCCGGTCAGACAGTCGGGATTGTTGGGAAAACGGGTTCTGGTAAGACTAGCTTAGTTAGACAATTGTTACGTCAGTATCCAGTAGGTCAGGGTGAATTTCTTGTTAATCATCAGTCTGTCCTTGACTTCAAACGCTCTAGCCTAGAACGTAAAATCGGCTATGTTCCCCAAGAACACATTCTCTTTTCAAAATCAGTTGGGGAAAATATTGCCTTTGGTAAGCGTGACAGTAGTTTGGAAGAAATTGAAGCGGCTATCGCAACCGCAGCCTTTAGCCAGGACTTGGAGCGGATGAGTCATGGACTGGACACCATGATTGGCGAGCGGGGTGTGTCTATTTCTGGTGGTCAGAAACAACGGATTTCTATTGCGCGTGCCTTTTTACGAGAGCCAGACTTGCTCATTTTAGATGATTCCCTGTCAGCAGTTGATGCTCGAACAGAAGGTCAGATTATCCAAAATATCCAGAAAGAACGTGCAGGCAAGACCAATGTCATTGTGACCCACCGCCTGTCTGCTGTTAACCATGCGGACTGGGTGCTAGTCTTGGATGAAGGTCGCATTGTAGAAGAAGGACGACCGGCAGACCTGCTAGCTCAAGAAGGTTGGTACTATGAACAATACCAGCGCCAACAAAGTCAGGAAGGAGGAGAATAATGAAGGTTTTAGGATTTTTATTGAAACAAATTGGTCGCGTTAAGTGGCTCTTTACGTTTGCTGTAGTCTGTTACTTAGCAGCTTCTAGCCTCTTGCGTTTTGCCCCACTTATTATTCAAAAAGCCATCGATGGACCTTTACGGGCCTTGAGTGAAGGCCAACCCTTCCAAGAATCCCTTTTCTTGCAGATGGCAAGTCAATATGTGGCCATGATTTTCTTGGGTGCACTTGGTTATTACCTTTCCATGCGGATTTTGATGCACTCTGCCAATAGGATAGCAGAGTATTTGCGCAACCAGGCCTATGATGTTATGCAGCGCCTGCCTATTTCTTATTTTGATGACAAACCTGCCGGAAAGATTGCCACTCGTATTGTTAACGATACTGAAACCTTGCGCAATCAGTTTTACGGTACCTTGGTCAATGTCTTTAATAGTTTTGTTCGCTTACTTCTTACCTACGGGATTGTTTTCTATATCAATCCTAGTCTAGGTTTTGCTCTCTTGCTACTAATTCCAGTCTTTATCGGTATTCAATTTATCTATAAAAAGTTGACCGATAAGCCTATGAAGGATTTTTACGATGCGCGAAGCGAGGTCAATACTCAGGTCAATGAAACCATGAATGGTGCCAGTTTGATCCAGCTCTATGGACAGGAAGAGAGAGTGCTAGCTGAGTTTGAAGCGACAGCAGATAAGATGCGCCGTGCAGATAACCAGATTATCTGGGCCCAATCCAGCTCGACATGGACCTTGTTGGAGTTTTTGAAATTTTTAGTTTTGACAGGGATTTTAACCATTATTGGCTATCAATTTTTACAAGGTCAATCGAGCTTGTCACCGGGTAAATTATTTGTCTATATTGATTATATTGAAGGGATTTTTGTGTCCCTTGGTGCCTTGGTCAAGCAGTTTCCCAATCTCCTTCGGTCGATTGAAACAGGTAAGAGGTTGATGGGCTTGCTGGAAGAAGAAACGGAGCCCGATAGTAGTGCTGAATTGGCGATGACAGACGGCCAGGTGGTCTTTGACCAAGTGACCTTTGCCTACGAAGTTGGCAAGCCTATTCTCAAGGATATCTCCATTCAGGCTGACAAGGGAGAAACCATTGCTCTGGTGGGGCACACAGGATCAGGCAAGTCCTCCATTATGAACCTTCTCTACCGTTTCTATGATCCTCAGGAGGGACGGGTTTTGATTGATGGGAAAAACATCCGTGAATATTCTCGTGAGAGTCTGCGCAGTCACATGGGGATTGTCCTTCAGGATCCCTATCTCTTCACTGGGACCATCGCTAGCAACGTGGCTATGGATAAGGAGAAGATGGATAGACAGGCAGTCATAGAGGCCCTGGAAAAAGTTGGGGCAGGACCCATGCTTGCTCGCTTGGAACAAGGTATCGATGAACCAGTATTTGAAAAGGGGTCAACCTTCTCTAGTGGGGAACGCCAGCTAATTGCTTTTGCCCGCACCCTTTACTCCAATCCCAAAATCTTGATTTTGGATGAGGCGACTTCTCACATCGATACGGAAACGGAAGAAATTATCCAGCACGCTATGGAAGTGGTCAAGGAAGGGCGGACCACCTTTATCATCGCCCACCGCCTCTCTACCATTCAAAATGCAGATCAGATATTGGTCTTGGACCAAGGTTGCATCATCGAACGTGGCAAACATGAGGAGCTGCTTGCCTTGGGCGGTGTCTATGCCCAGATGCATGACATTCAATCTAGGGTTTAGGAAACAATAAATTATAGTTTTTCTTTATTGGAATGATAGTTAAAATATATTAGCAAACCTTTTAGAGGTATGATAGGATAGTGCTATATCATGGAAGTCAGGATTGATGACTTGATGTAAAAAAAGCATGAAATGGAGTATCCTATGACACAAGATTTTTTCACTATTCATACCTTGGAAACTGTTAGACCTGATTTGAAAGAAAATTTGGAAACGGTCAAGAAAAATAACGGGGGCTATATTCCTAATTTAATTGGACTTTTAGCAAACTCTCCAACAGCCTTGGAAACCTATCAAACTGTAGGAGGCATTAACCGTCGCAATAGTCTGACACCGACTGAACGCGAAGTAGTATAAATTACAGCAGCGGTTGCTAATGGTTGCGGCTTCTGTGTAGCTGGTCATACGGCCATTTCAATCAAACAAATCAAGATGCCAGATGAGATTTTGCAGGCTCTTCGTCAGGGGACACCTATTGAGGCAGATGCGAAATTGGATACATTGGCTCGTTTTACTCTGGCAGTCATCCAAGAAAAAGGTAAAGTAGGCGACCAGTTGCAAGAAGAATTTTTCCAAGCAGGCTATACCGCAGAGAATGCTTTGGATGTTGTACTGGGAGTTAGCCTTGCGACCCTCTGTAATTATGCCAATAACCTGATTAACACCCCAATCAATCCTGAACTGCAGCCCTATGCTTTGAAAGATGAAGAATAGAATTTGAAAACCAGTCGAACTAGCCGGCTGGTTTTTCAATTTTAGCAAGTGAAACTATTTTTATAAAAAAGTTAGAAAATAGAAAGTAGTTTCAAAAAATCCCCTTTTCTTTATTCAGACAGAAATTAAAATTTAAATGTAAAAGTTTGTTGAAAAGATGTCAATATATTGTATAATAATAATGTAAGCGCTAACTCGGATCCGGTAATAGAAAGGAGAAATGAATGGCTACCATCAGCAAAGAAGCCTTAAAAGAACAAATTAAAGATGGCATTATTATTTCCTGTCAAGCTTTACCAGGTGAGCCTTTATATAGTGAAGAAGGCGGAGTTATTCCTCTATTGGTCAAGGCAGCCCAGGAAGCGGGTGCTGTAGGTATTCGAGCAAACAGTGTTCGAGATATTAAAGAAATCAAGGAAGTAACCGATTTACCTATTATCGGAATTATCAAGAGAGATTACCCTCCTCAGGAGCCTTTCATTACGGCAACGATGAGAGAGGTGGACGAGCTAGCTGAGCTAGACATTGCAGTTATTGCCCTGGATTGCACCAAACGTGAGCGTTATGATGGTCTGGACATCGTTGATTTCATCAAACAAATCAAGGAAAAATATCCACATCAACTCTTCATGGCAGATATTTCCACCTATGAAGAAGGTGTGACAGCCTACGAGGCAGGTATTGATTTTGTTGGCACGACCCTTTCGGGCTATACATCCTATAGCCGACAAGAAGATGGACCGGATATTGAGTTGGTTGACCGACTTTGCCGTGCTGGGATTGATGTCATCGCAGAAGGAAAAATCCACTATCCAGATCAAGCTAGAACCATTCACGATTTAGGTGTGGCAGGTATCGTCGTTGGCGGAGCCATTACCCGTCCTAAGGAAATAGCGGAGCGGTTTATCCGGGCTCTGAAAAAATAGTTACATAGTCTAATAACCCCATCTGGGGAAGCAAAAAAATAAAGGAGAAGAATGATGAAAAAAATCATACATTCATTGTTAGCTGGTGTGGCAGTTTTGTCACTCGCAGCATGTAGTGGTGGTAGCAGTAATACAACTGCTGAAAAAACAGCTGAATCAAGTGCTTCTGGTAAGACAGAAATCACTTGGTGGGCCTTCCCAGTATTCACACAAGAGAATACAGAAGACGGTGTTGGTACCTATGAGCAAAAAATTATTGCTGCTTTTGAGGAAGCTAACCCAGACATCACTGTCAAACTGGAAACCATTGACTTTACATCTGGTCCAGAAAAAATCACGACTGCTATCGAAGCAGGTACTGCTCCAGACGTTCTCTTCGATGCACCAGGTCGTATCATTACCTACGGAAAAAATGGTAAATTGGCTGAGTTGAATGATCTCTTCACAGATGAATTTGTCAAAGATGTGAACAACGATAACATCATTCAAGCCTCTAAGGCTGGTGATACTGCCTACATGTACCCACTCAGCTCTGCTCCATTCTATATGGCCTTCAACAAAGCCATGTTAGAAGACGCAGGTGTGCTTGATCTTGTCAAAGATGGCTGGACTACAGACGACTTTGAAAAAGTTATCAAGGCTTTGAAAGACAAAGGCTACAACCCAGGTTCCCTCTTCTCTAACGGTCAAGGTGGTGACCAAGGTACTCGTGCCTTCTTGGCAAACCTTTACAGCGGTAGCATCACAGACGAAGGCGTAACTAAGTATACAACTGATTCAGAGCAAATGATCAAAGCCTTGGATAAGGCAGCTGGCTGGATTAAAGACGGCTACATGATGAACGGCTCTCAATACGCAGGTGGCGATGATATTCAAAACTTTGCAAACGGTCAAACATCTTACACTATCCTTTGGGGTCCTGCTCAAAATGGTATCCAAGGACAATTGCTAGAAGCATCTAAAGTAGAAGTTCTTGAAGTACCATTCCCATCTGAAGATGGTAAAGCAGCTCTTGAATACCTTGTAAACGGCTTTGCAGTCTTCAACAATGGCGACGAAGCACGTGTAGCAGCGTCTAAGAAATTCATCCAGTTCATCGCAGATGATAAAGAGTGGGGTCCTAAGAACGTTGTTCGTACAGGTGCCTTCCCAGTTCGTACTTCATTTGGTGCTCTCTATGATGACGAACGCATGGCTATGATTGACAAGTGGACTGGCTACTACTCACCATACTACAACACTATTGATGGATTTGCTGAAATGAGAACTCTTTGGTTCCCAATGCTTCAAGCTGTGTCAAATGGCGAAAAAGAAGCAGAACCAGCTTTGAAAGAATTCACTGAACAAGCAAACGCAACGATTAAATAAATGAATTGAATGAGGCTCCTTTTCTCTGTCAGTTACTACAAAGATATGGAAAGGGAGCTCTTCCTTTCATGCTTTGTGAAAATCAAAAAAATATTTTCAGTAGGTATTTTGATTTTCATAAAGAATAATTTCAAATTGAATGGAGGTGTTTTAAGTGCAGATAAATAAGATTAGAATGCGGGAAACCATTGTATCCTATACCTTCTTGGCTCCTATTCTCATTTTCTTCACCATTTTTGTACTCGCTCCAATGATTATGGGATTTGTCACCAGTTTCTTTAACTATACCATGACAGATTTCACCTTTGTTGGACTTGATAACTATGTACGGATGTTTAATGATCCGATCTTTATCAAATCTCTGATTAACACATTGATTATCGTGGTTGGCTCAGTGCCAGTTGTTGTTTTCTTTTCAGTATTTGTCGCTTCACAGACCTATGAAAAGAATGTCATCGCACGTTCTTTCTACCGTGCAGTTTTCTTCCTACCTGTTGTAACGGGATCGGTTGCTGTTACGGTTGTTTGGAAATGGATTTATGATCCGCTATCAGGTATTTTGAACTTCGTTTTGAAATCTGGTGGCCTAATTGAACAAAACATCAGTTGGTTAGGGGATAAGCAGTGGGCCTTGTTAGCCATCATCATTATCCTCTTAACAACTTCAGTTGGTCAGCCAATTATTCTTTACATTGCAGCTCTTGGAAATATTGACAATTCCTTGGTAGAAGCTGCGCGTGTGGACGGTGCCAACGAACATCAAGTTTTCTGGCAAATCAAATGGCCAAGCCTCTTACCAACCACTCTTTACATCGCAGTTATTACAACCATTAACTCCTTCCAGTGTTTTGCCCTTATTCAGCTCTTGACCTCAGGTGGACCTAACTATTCAACGTCCACCCTCATGTACTACTTGTACGAAAAAGCCTTCAAGTTGTCTGAGTATGGATATGCAAACACCATGGGTGTTTTCCTGGCAGTTATGATTGCACTGATTTCCTTTGCTCAATTCAAGATTTTGGGTAACGATGTGGAATACTAGAAAGGAGGAATTTATGAAAAAGAAAACCATTACACCCTTTGGTGTTATTTCAACGATCATCTTGCTCTTGTTGACCATCCTTTTCATTTTCCCTTTCTATTGGATTATGACAGGTGCATTTAAGTCACAACCTCATACCATTGTGATTCCGCCTCAGTGGTGGCCAACCCAGCCAACCATGGAAAACTTTACTAAATTGACAGTCCAAAACCCAGCCTTACAGTGGCTATGGAACTCAGTCTTTATTTCCTTGGCGACCATGATTTTGGTTTGTTCAACATCCTCTCTAGCGGGTTATGTCTTGGCTAAGAAACGGTTCTATGGACAGCGGATTTTGTTCTCAATCTTTATTGCAGCCATGGCTTTACCTAAACAGGTTGTCCTTGTGCCTCTAGTACGGATTATCAACTTTATGGGTATTCATGATACCTTAGCAGCGGTGATTCTGCCGCTAGTTGGCTGGCCATTCGGTGTTTTCTTGATGAAACAATTCTCTGAAAATATTCCAACAGAGCTCTTGGAATCTGCTAAGATTGATGGTTGTGGAGAGCTGTCAACCTTCTGGAATGTTGCCTTTCCGATTGTCAAACCAGGTTTTGCAGCCTTGGCTATCTTTACCTTCATCAACTCTTGGAATGACTATTTCATGCAGTTGGTGATGCTGACTTCTCGTCAGAATTTGACCATTTCGCTAGGTGTTGCGACCATGCAGGCTGAAATGGCAACCAACTATGGTGTTATCATGGCGGGAGCTGCTATGGCTGCAGTACCAATCGTTACTGTCTTCCTTGTCTTCCAAAAATCCTTTACTCAAGGTATCACCATGGGAGCGGTTAAAGGCTAAGAATTCGGATAGTTGGTGGAGAAAGATACATGATTTATGATCATATTGACAATTGTTCACAATATAAGGGACTACATCCCAACTTGGATCTTGCCTTGGCTGTTCTGGAAAAGGGTGATTTTCGCGAGCAGGACCTAGGTAGGTATGAAATCGCTGGTCAGGCTGTCTATTATTTCCTTCAGGAAAATACTCTATCTGAAGAGTTCAAGGAGGAATTTGAATACCATCGTTCCTACGCAGATATCCATTTTGTTATCAGCGGACAGGAACAAATTTCTTACGGTTGTCGTCTGGTTGGAGAAGATACTGGTTTTGATCCAGCAAGTGATATCGGTTTTGTTCCGAGTGAAAAATGGGTGGATTGCCTACTTGATGGGAATTACTTTGCTATTTTCCTGCCTGGTGAGGTTCATCAGCCAAACCAATGGGCAGGTGGACAAAAGACTGTCCGCAAGTTTGTCATTAAAGTCTTACTAGACGATTAGTTCTCAACTAAAATAGAAAGGGGAAGGTGTAAATGAAAGGAAAGGGTGGTAGAACACTGGTTCAGTCCTTGTTTGATGCCAATCATCCAGCATGGCAACTGGTAGAGAAACTCTTTGATCTCATGCTCTTAAATGGCTTAACTGTTTTGGCAAGTCTTCCTCTTTTTACCTTGGGAATTGCCAAACTAGCCCTCCAAGCGAGTTTATGGGACATGAATGAAGTGGGGAAAGTCAAGGTCTGGTCGACCTACTGGGGTCATTTTGGTCGCCAGTGGAAACAGGGCTTGGTCTTGTCGCTGGTAGAAATTGGGCTAACGACATTTTGCCTCTTGGATCTTTATCTGATTTGGGGACAGGCTGGTCTGGTATTTGATAGTTTTCGTGCAAGCTGTATTGCCATCCTGCTCTTTAGTCAGCTACTTTGGGTCTATATCTACCCGTTAGCCAGTCGATTTGATTTGCAGTTGAAAGACTTATTCCTAAAAGGAATTTTATGCCTGGGGAATATGTTGTCCTTGACCGCTATGGTTGGTCTGGTCTTTCTACTTGTAGCTACTATCCTCTTTTATTCAGACCTGACATTTTTGATCGGTCTGGTTTGTCTACTATTTTTTGCCTATGCGGGCCTATCCTTTCTATTCATTAGAGAATTTGGGTCAAGAATAAAAACAGTTAAAAAGGAATTAGAATGAAAGATTTATCGAAATATCATGGAATTATCCCAGCCTTCTATGCTTGTTATGACGAGGTTGGTGAGATTAGTTCAGAACGTGTAAAAGCCCTGGTTCAGTATTTCATTGACAAGGGTGTTCAAGGGCTATATGTCAATGGTTCGTCTGGTGAATGTATTTACCAAAGTGTAGAAGACCGCAAGCAAATTCTTGAAGCGGTCATGGAAGTTGCCAAGGGCAAATTGACCATCATCAACCATGTGGCCTGCAACAATTTGAAGGACAGTGTGGAGCTAGCTCGTCATTCGGAAGAATTGGGTGTTGATGCTATTGCGGCCATCCCACCTATTTACTTCCGTTTGCCAGAGTACAGTATCGCTGCTTACTGGAACGGTATTAGTGCAGCTGCACCAAACACTGATTTCATTATCTACAATATTCCGCAACTGGCTGGTGTTTCCTTGACACCAAGTCTGTATAAGGAAATGCTGAAAAATCCACGCGTGGTCGGTGTGAAAAATTCCTCTATGCCAGTTCAGGATATTGATACTTTTGTAACCCTTGGTGGCGAGGACTATGTGGTATTCAATGGTCCAGATGAGCAATTCTTAGGTGGTCGCCTCATGGGCGCTAAGGGTGGAATTGGGGGTACCTATGGTGCTATGCCAGAACTCTTCCTGCGTTTGAACCAATTGATTGCGGACAAGGACTTGGAAACAGCCCGTCAATTGCAGGCGACTATCAATACTATTATTGGTAAACTGGTATCCGGTCATGGTCATATGTACGCTGTCATCAAGGAAGTCATCCGTATCAATGATGGCTTGGATATTGGTTCTGTTCGTGAACCTCTGACAGCCTTGACGGAAGCAGACTTGGTCATTGCTCAAGAAGCAGCCCAACTCATTCGCGATGCTAAGGAAAGATTTGGTGCCTAGGAGGTGTCTATGAAAACCTATCTTGCTATTGATATTGGCGGAACTCAGATTAAATATGGTCGTCTGGATGAAGCAGGTCAGGTCCTAGAAAGTTACAAGATGGATACGGAAGCCTACAAGGGCGGCCCCCATATCCTAGCGACAGTCAAAAAACTTGTGGAAGATTTTCATGCCCAAGCCCCCCTTTCAGGTGTAGCTATTTCATCAGCTGGGATGGTTGACCCTGACAAGGGAGAGATTTTCTACTCAGGACCACAAATTCCAAACTATGCTGGTACCCAGTTTAAGTCTGAAATTGAAACAGCTTTTGGTCTTCCTTGCGAGATTGAAAATGATGTGAATTGTGCGGGCCTAGCAGAAGGTATTTCAGGTGCTGGTCAGGGCAGTCAGATTTCCATTTGTTTGACCATTGGTACGGGTATCGGTGGTTGCTTGCTAGTGGACGGTCAAATCTTCCATGGCTTTAGTAATTCAGCCTGTGAGGTCGGCTATCTTCACCTTTCAGATGGGGCTTTCCAAGACCTGGCTTCAACGACGGCTCTTGTCCAAGAGGTGGCTCGTTTACATGCTCAGGATCCAGCAGACTGGAACGGCTATAAGATTTTCCAGGAAGCCAAGGCGGGAGATGCTCACTGTATTGCTGCCATTGACCGAATGGTCAACTATCTTGGTCAAGGTATTGCCAATATCTGCTATGTAGCCAACCCAGAAGTGGTTATTCTTGGCGGTGGTATTATGGCGCAAAAAGATTATCTTTATGAGAAAATCCAAGCAGCTCTGAAGGCAAACCTGGTTTCAAGTCTAGCAGACAAGACCAAGCTGGCCTTTGCAGAGCATGAGAATGCTGCTGGTATGCTGGGAGCCTTCTATCACTTCCAACAGAAGCAGAGGCTACTATAATATACGATAAGATGGAGAGCTTCCTTCCCTTTCTCTTCTCCTTTAGATTTGGAAGCTTTCCGTCTTTTTTCTAGTTGTAGAGAGGTTGAATGATGATTGATAATATGACCTTGCAGGATATGCTGACCTATCGTGGTCGGCAGGAAGTCCCTGCAGATTTTGATGCTTTCTGGCAGAATGAAAAAAATCAGCTGACAGGTCTAGCAGACCATGTATTACTTGAAAAAGCATGTGGCTTGCCTCATGTAGCTTGCTACGAACTGACCTTTACGGGTACAAATGGCTCCAAGGTTTTTGCCAAGTGCCTCTTTCCCAAGTCTGACAAACCAGTTCCTGTCCTCTTTTATTTTCATGGTTACCAGGGTCAGGGTCCAGATTGGTCGGAGAACTTGAAATTTTTAGCAGCTGGTTATGGGGTAGTAGCTATGGATGTCCGTGGTCAGGCGGGGCGTTCTCAGGATTTGGGGCAATTTGATGGGATAACTGTTAAGGGGCAGGTTATTCGAGGGATGCTTCAAGGACCAGACCACTTGTTTTATAAGGATGTCTATCTGGATGTCTATCAGCTGATTGAGATTATTGCCAGCTTGGACTTTGTTGACCAGAAGCGCCTGGTATCTTACGGTGCCTCACAGGGAGGAGCCTTGGCTTTAGTAGCTGCTGCTCTCAGTCCCCACATCAGTAAAACGGTAGCCATCTATCCATTCCTATCTGACTTTAAACGGGTCTTGGAACTTGGCAACAACAGTGAAGCCTACGACGAATTGTTTCGTTATTTCAAATTTTCAGATCCGTTTCATGAAAGGGAAGAGGAGGTTCTTCGAACCCTATCCTATATTGATGTAAAAAATCTGGCTCACTTGATTTCATGCCCGGTAGCTTTGGTGACGGGCTTAGAAGATGGCGTTTGTCCTCCATCAACCCAATTTGCCATCTACAATCGACTGGAAGTTGAAAAAGAAATGAAAATCTTACCAGAATATGCCCACGATGCCATGCATGTAAAGGTTAATGACTATGTCTATGATTATTTAATCGGGACACGTTTTTCGGCTAACTAATTAAAGGCACTACTTGAAATACAGTAGTGCCTTTTCTGCTTATTCCTTGATGGTTTGTTTGAAAATACTTTCTTTTCTGTCCTTGTCGATGGACAAAAAATAGGCGTAGATAACATCAAGCATGATGAGGAGGGGAATTTGAGGGGAAATACGGTTGCCATAATTAAGGTGTCGGACAGAGGCGACTGGAATGACTTGGTCAAAAGTCGGATGGGAAAAACTCTTAGTTGTTAACAGGGCGGTAGGAATCCCCTTTTGAGCAGCCAGGTGGAGATGCTCCATGACCTCTTCTGTCTGACCAGACAGAGAAAGACCGATAACCAAGCAGGTCTGATCTAGGATATTGGTTGTCCAAATGAGGTTGTTTTTATCTGTAATAGCATCACAAACGACTCCCAGTCGCATAAAACGGGACTTGATTTCCATGGCCACTAAACCAGAACTGCCGATTCCGTAGAAATAGACACGCTTGCTACTGTCAATGAGCTTGGCAATTTCTTCCAATTTTTCCTCATCTACCAGATTATTAGTGGCGGTTAGGATTTCCTCATAGTCTACCAAGACTTTTTTTGTTAGGCTCCGTTGTAATTTTTCAAAATGTTTATCCAAATACTGCTGGTTATTTTGAAAAGCGAAAACAAATTCCCTGTAGCCAGAAAATCCACATTTTTTAGCAAATCTGGTCAGAGCTGAAGGGGAAATATGCAGGGTTTGAGTGGTGTTTTCAAGGCTGAAATCAGCACTGGCAGGGTCCAGTTGGGTAAAGTAGCTGGCAATCTGTTTTTCGAGCCTTGTCATCTGTTCCAAATGTGATTCAATAATTGCTGTTATGTTTTTGGTTGTTTCTAACATCTTCATTCCTCTGATAGCTTCTGAGGATATTATACCACTTAAAACTCCTCATTGATAGGTTTTGTGTTATAATGGTACTGTAAAAGGAACGTAATATTATGTATATTGAAATGATAGATGAAACAGGGCAAGTTTCTGCTCAAATGCAGGAGCAGATTACGGAATTGCTTCAGTTTGCTGCCGAAAAAATTGGCAAGCAGAATAAGGAAATGGCTGTGACCTTTGTGGACAATAAGCGTGTCCATGAGGTTAACTTGGAGTATCGAGGAATTGACCGTCCAACAGATGTCGTTAGCCTAGAGTATAAGCCAGAGTCGGAGATTGTTTTTGATGAGGAAGACTTACTGGACAATCCAGAATTGGCTGAAATGATGGAAGATTTTGATGCCTATATCGGAGAATTGTATATTTCTATCGATAAGGCGCGTGAGCAAGCTGAAGATTATGGTCATAGCTACGAGCGCGAAATGGGCTTTTTGGCAGTACATGGTTTTCTGCATATCAATGGCTATGATCACTATACGCCAGAAGAAGAGGCAGAAATGTTTGGTTTACAAGAAGAAATTTTGACGGCCTATGGACTTACAAGAGAATAATTCAAAAAATCGCTGGAAAAACCGAGAATTGATTGCTAGTCTAGAATTTGCAGTAACGGGTTTGTTGACGGCTTTCAAGGAAGAACGCAATATGAAGAAGCACCTGGCTTCAGCTATTCTTGTAGTGCTTGCGGGACTTATTTTCCAAGTATCTGTGACAGAATGGCTCTTCCTCTTACTCAGTATTAGTCTAGTTATCGCTTTTGAAATTGTGAATTCTGCTATTGAGAATGTGGTGGATTTGGCGTCTGACTATCATTTTTCTATGTTGGCAAAGAATGCAAAAGATATGGCAGCAGGAGCAGTCTTGTTTGTGTCAGGCTTTGCCTTGTTGACAGGTTTGATTATCTTTGTGCCGAAAATTTGGGACTTTATTTTTTAGAATATAAGGAGAATACATGACATTTAAGTCAGGTTTTGTGGCGATTTTAGGTCGTCCAAACGTTGGGAAATCAACCTTTCTCAACTATGTAATGGGGCAAAAAATTGCCATTATGAGCGACAAGGCTCAAACAACCCGTAACAAGATTATGGGCATTTATACGACAGAAGAAGAGCAGATTGTCTTCATTGACACACCAGGAATTCACAAGCCAAAGACGGCTTTGGGCGATTTTATGGTGGAGTCTGCTTATAGTACCCTTCGTGAAGTGGACACGGTCCTCTTTATGGTGCCAGCCGATGAAAAACGAGGCAAGGGTGACGACATGATTATGGAACGCCTTAAACAGGCCAAGGTTCCCGTTATCCTCGTTGTCAACAAGATTGACAAGGTTCATCCAGAACAGCTTTTGGAACAGATTGATGATTTCCGTCAACAGATGGAGTTCAAGGAAATTGTGCCTATTTCTGCTACCCAAGGGAACAATGTCAACCGACTCATGGAAATTCTAAAAGAAAATCTGGACGAAGGTTTCCAATATTTCCCAGCGGATCAGATCACTGACCACCCAGAACGTTTCTTGGTATCTGAGATGATTCGGGAGAAGGTTCTACACCTGACTCGTGAGGAAATTCCGCACTCTGTGGCCGTTGTCATCGAGTCCATGAAACGTGATGAATTTACCGACAAGGTTCACATTCGAGCGACGATTATGGTGGAGCGTGATAGCCAGAAAGGCATCATCATCGGCAAGCAAGGAGCCATGCTCAAGAAAATCGGCTCCATGGCCCGTCGTGATATTGAATTGATGTTGGGTGACAAGGTCTTCCTCGAAACCTGGGTCAAGGTCAAGAAAAACTGGCGTGACAAAAAACTCGACCTCGCCGATTTTGGCTATAATGAGAAAGAGTATTAAAAACGTCCGGGGGACGTTTTTAACCCGAGCTTGAAAATGGGAAAGCGAGGAAGGTTCGGGGAGTGAAACAGTCTGGAATAGACTGTTTCAGCTGGTCACCTAAAAATGCGAAAGTGACCATGTGAAAACCCGAGCTTGAAAAGCAGAGGGCGAGGTAGCCTGGTGTGACTTGTCTCGCCAGAATAGAAATGAATTAATTTCAAGCGTGAAGCACCACTTTTGTGGTGTTTTCCGTCGTTACGGTGAGATATTATGACGATTAGAGCAGTTAATGAACAGACTCTTTCTATCTGGGTTTCTTTTGCAAGTCAGGTTTGGCAGACAAAAGAGCAAGTTTTGATAGAAAAATTTTCAAATAATTGGTTTCCTTTTGAGTTTTTGTATTACTCTCAAAGTGAGGAGCCGATAGCGTGGATTAGTTTGTCGCTTCGCCACGACTATGTAGAAGGATGCCAGGTGAGTCCAGTTGCCTATTTAGAAGGGATTTTTATTAGCCCGAATTACCGTAGTCAAGGGATTGCGAAAGAACTGTTGAATTTTGCTGAGCATTGGGCTAAAAGTCAAGGGATATGCCAACTAGGATCTGATGCGGAACTGGATAATCTACTGAGCCAGAATTTTCATATCAAACATGGCTTCCGAGAAGTTAGCCGAACCGTTCACTATGTTCGAGATTTGAATAGTGAATAAAAGTATGTCTATCAAAAATTTAGTTAAGAAAGGAAAGCCGATTAGGCGTTGTCTTGAATTCGCCTAGGCCTCTTTGAAAATCACAACTGTGACCTAGGTTCCGAAGCACCATCGGTCAGGTTCCTATTTTTCTTTTATTTTGTAATTTTGTTAGAAAGGACGAGTGTTTGCGTACTTGAACCCGAGCTAAAAGCTCGGAAAATAGATAGAGCTCCTTGTGTGCAAGCCACACAGCGTCGCTCTCCTAATTTTCAGTCGCTTTTTACGCTCTTGGTATCGTACATTGCCCGAATTGCCTGAGGTTGAGACGGTTCGTCGTGGTTTAAATCGGCTAGTCAGAGGTAAGGTTATTTCCAAGGTAGAAGTAACCTATGCTCCTATGATTAAGACTGGTGCTGATGCTTTCTGCCAAGACTTGCTTGGTCAGGAGATTTTAGATGTGGACCGTCGTGGCAAGTATCTCTTGATTTACCTGACGGACCAAGTCCTCATTTCCCATTTACGCATGGAGGGCAAGTACAATTTCTTTCCAGACCAGGTGCCTGCCAACAAGCACTTTCATGCCTTTTTCACCTTTACGGACGGTTCAACCTTGGTCTACCAAGATGTTCGCAAGTTTGGGACCATGGAGCTGCTGGGCAAGGCGGATGTGGATGCCTATTTTCTCAGTCGAAAAATTGGTCCTGAGCCGACGGAGGCAGATTTTGACCTAGAAGCCTTTGCTGCTAAGTTGGCCAAGTCAAAAAAGCCCATTAAGTCGCATCTTTTGGACCAGTCTTTAGTGGCTGGTTTGGGCAATATCTATGTCGATGAGGTCTTGTTCAAGGCCCACGTCCATCCTGCTCAAACGAGTAACCTGCTGTCGGCAGAGCAGGTGGCGGACCTCCGTCAAGCCACCATAGCAGTTCTGCAACTGGGAATCGAAAAAGGCGGCTCAACCATTCGGACCTATAAAAATGCCTTGGGCATGGATGGGACTATGCAGGATTATTTACAAGTTTACGGAAAGACAGGGCAGGCCTGTCCCCGTTGCCAGACAGAGATTGTCAAAATCCAGCTGGGCGGACGGGGGACACATTTCTGTCCTCAGTGTCAGGTGAAAAATGGCTAAAGTGATCGGAATAACAGGTGGCATCGCCTCTGGAAAATCAACCGTTACAGCTTTTCTGAGAGAACAAGGCTATCCAGTCATTGATGCGGATGCGGTTGTTCATGAATTGCAGGCTAAGGGTGGCAAGCTCTATCAGGTTTTGCTGAAAGAGTTTGGTCAAGACATCTTGTCGGCAGATGGAAATTTAGACAGGGTCAAGCTGGGTCAGGCTGTTTTTGCGGATAGCAAGTTGCGAGCTCGTTTGTCTGTCTTGCAGGACCAAATTATCAGGCAAGAATTGTTGGCTAGAAGGGATGCGCTCAAGCAGACTGAGGATGTAATTTTCATGGATATTCCTTTGCTCTACGAGGCGGATTATAGCGGGGAAGTAGATGAAGTTTGGCTAGTTTATGTCGATAGAGCGCAGCAGTTGGATCGGCTGATGAAGCGCAATGGTTATTCAGCTCAAGATGCAGAAAATCGACTGGCTGCTCAGCTTTCTTTAGAGGAAAAGCGGAGCAAGGCCCAGTTTGTGATTGACAATAGCGGAGCAGTGGAGGCGACCTTGATGCAGGTGGCCAAAGGTTTGGAGGAAATGAAGGATGGACGAAGGTAGTCATTACTGGCAGCGAAATATGAAAGTGGCTTGGCTGGGTAACTTTTTGACGGGAGTTAGCTTTACCCTGGTCATGCCCTTTATCTCGGTCTTCGTGGAGGAGCTGGGAGTGGGAGCTGGTCAGGTAGAATACTATGCGGGCTTGGCGGTGTCGGCCAATGCCTTTTCGGCGGCGGTTATGGCTCCTATCTGGGGGAGTTTGGCAGACCGCTACGGTCGCAAGCCCATGATGGTGCGAGCAGCCTTTGCCATGATTTTTACTATGGGTGGTATGGCCTTTGTGCCTAATGTCTTTTGGCTGATTGTCCTGCGGGTCTTGAACGGGATGTTTACAGGTTACATTCCAAATGCGACGGCCTTGATTGCTAGTCAGGTGCCCAAGGACAAAACAGGCTATGCTCTGGGGACCTTGTCAACAGGGGCAGTAGCGGGAAACTTGATTGGGCCAACGCTAGGCGGTATTCTGGCAGAGATGTTTGGTGTCCACAATGTCTTTCTGCTGGTTGGTTTGCTCTATGCTCTGGTGGTTGTACTGACAGTATTCTATATTCGTGAAGATTTTGTCCCTGTCAAAAAAGGTGATGCTATGTCTGTTCAAGAGGTCTTTGGTCAGGTCAGGGACAAGCAGATGTTGGTAGGGCTATTTATAACTTCCATGATTATCATTGCGGCTGCTCAGGCAGTGGTGCCGATTTTGACTCTTTATGTACGGCATTTGGGTCAGACGGATAATCTGCTCTTTGTAGCTGGTTTTATTATCTCTCTACCCGGTATGGCCTCCTTGGTGACCTCCGGCCCCTTAGGGAAGTTGGGGGATAAGATTGGCAACCACAGGCTCTTGCTGATGGCTCTGGCTTACAGCTTGCTAATCAACGTTCTCTGTGTTTTTGCCCAAAATCCATTTCAGCTGGGTCTCTTACGGTTCCTCTATGGCTTTGGGACTGGAGCCCTCTTGCCTTCAGTCAATTCGCTCTTGACCAAGCTGACGCCCAAGGAAGGGATTTCCAGAATCTTTTCCTATAACCAACTATTTAATAATCTTGGTTCTGTTGTGGGGCCAATGATGGGGTCAGCGGTGGCTGCTCAACTGGGCTATGACGGGGTATTTTACTTATCCAGTGGCCTGGTCTTGTTCAATTTACTTTGGTCCTTGACCAATTTTAGAAATTACTTGAAAGTAAGGGATGTTTCGTGAGAGTTAAAATCAATTTACAGTGTACAGAATGCGGGAGTAAGAATTATCTGACCAGTAAAAATTCCAAGACCCATCCAGATAAGATCGAGGTTTTGAAATACTGTCCAAAAGAAAGAAAAGTAACCCTTCACCTTGAAACCAAATAGGTATTGTGGTATAATATGCTAAGTTATTGTAGAAAGTGAAATCATATGTATCAACTATTATTAACCATTCTTTTGATTTTATCTGTTATTTTGATTGCGGTGATTTTTATCCAACCAGCCAAGAACCAGTCGAGCAACGTTTTTGATTCAACGAGCGGAGCCTTGTTTGAGCGTACTAAGGCGCGTGGTTTTGAGGCTGTGATGCAACGTATTACGGCTATTCTGATTTTCCTATGGATGTTGGATGCGCTGGCACTTGTTATCATTTCAAGTAAATAGATAAATCAGACTGGGACTTGTTCTTAGTCTATTTTTTTAGGAGTAGACCAGAACTGTGAAATGCTAAAATAGCGGCGACGGTTGATAGTTGACATTGGGAAATGCAGTTTCTCCGCTTGTCTAACCAATAAAAGAAAAAACAAGTAACGTTAAGAGAAATTGTGCTAGGAATTTATCTAGCACTTGGTAAACATTAAAATGAAAAACGATATTATTAACTATATAAAAGAAGTTGGTCCTGTGACCATGGACCAGCTGGCAGATCAGTTTGGAGCTAGTTCTGCTAAGAGCTTTACAGACTTGGTCAAGCTGGTTTCTAGCATGGAAGGCAGTCGTCAACTTGTCTTTGACAATGCGGGTCGAATTGCTCTGCCAGCACCCAAATTATCCAAAAACAAGGTGACCTTACAGGGTATTTTTCGTGCCCACAAGTCAGGCTTTGGCTTTGTGACCATTGATGAAGAGGAAGATGACCTCTTTGTCAGCCGTGACGATGTCAACTTCGCTATTGAAGGCGATCGAGTGGAAGTTGCTATCAAGAAAGTGGCGGACAGACTCAAGGGGACGGCTGCGGAAGCGGAAGTCATTGATATTTTGGAACATAGCCTGAAAACAGCGGTGGGCTTGATTGTTTTTGACGAAGACAGGCCTGAGTATGCAGGCTACATCAAGTCTAAAAACCAGAAAATCGCTCAGAAGATTTACATCAAGAAATCACCTTTGGTATTGACCGGAACAGAAATCCTAAAAGTCGACATTGAAGCTTATCCTAACAAGAAACGTGACCACTTTGTTGCGACCATTCGGGATGTGGTGGGCCATAAGGACGATGTGGGCATCGATGTCTTAGAAGTCTTGGAATCCATGGACATCGTGTCGGAGTTCCCAGATGAAGTCTTGGCGGAGGCCAATCGGGTACCAGAAAGTCCATCAGAACAGGACTTTGCAGGACGTTTGGACCTGCGGGATGAAATCATCTTTACTATCGACGGTGCGGATGCCAAGGACTTGGATGATGCGGTCCATATCAAGCAACTCAAGAATGGCAATCTGGAACTGGGTGTCCATATCGCCGATGTCAGCTACTATGTGACCGAAGGCTCAGCCTTGGATCAGGAAGCTGTCAAACGTGGAACCTCTGTCTATGTGACCGACCGTGTGGTGCCAATGCTGCCAGAACGCCTGTCAAACGGCATTTGCTCCCTCAATCCAAATGTGGATCGCCTGACCCAGTCAGCCATTATGGAAATTAACCGCAAGGGCAAGGTTGTCAAGCACTGGATTGGCCAAACGGTCATCAAAACCACCTTCCGTATGACCTATTCCGATGTCAATGATATGATTGCAGGTAACAAGGAAAAGCTGGACAAATACAAGGCAATCGTGCCGAGTGTTGAGCTCATGGTCAAACTCCATGAGACGCTGGAAACCATGCGCTACAAGCGTGGGGCTCTCAACTTTGATACAGCTGAAGCCAAAATCATCGTCAACAAGGACGGTCTGCCAGTCGATATCCAGCTGCGTCAGCGGGGCATTGCCGAGCGGATGATTGAGTCCTTCATGCTGGCTGCCAACGAGTGCGTTGCTGAGCATTTTGCCAAGATAGACCTGCCTTTCATCTATCGGATCCACGAGGAGCCTAAGTCGGACAAGCTGCAGAAGTTCATCGACTATGCGACTAGCTTTGGTCTGACGGTCTATGGTACAGCCAGCTCTATCAGTCAGGATGCCCTTCAAGATCTTATGGAGCGGGTCAAGGATGAACCCTATGCGGACGTCCTCAACATGATGTTGCTTCGCTCCATGCAGCAGGCACGTTACTCAGAGCACAACCACGGCCACTACGGTCTGGGTGCCGAGTTCTACACCCACTTCACCAGCCCTATCCGCCGCTATCCCGACCTGCTGGTTCACCGGATGGTACGGGAATATGGTCACAATCCTGCGGAAAAAGCAGAGCATTTTGAGCAGGTTATTCCTGAGCTTGCCAAGTCTTCGTCCAGTTTAGAACGCCGTGCCATTGAGGCAGAGCGGGAAGTCGAAGCCATGAAGAAGGCAGAGTTCATGCAAGAATTTGTTGGGCAAGAGTTTGATGGTGTCGTGTCTAGCGTGGTCAAGTTTGGTCTCTTTGTCGAGTTACCAAACACGGTTGAAGGTCTGATTCATATCACCAACCTCAACGAATACTACCAGTTCCACGAGCGGACTCTGACCTTGCAGGGTGAGAAATCTGGTCGAGTCTTCCGTGTCGGTCAGCCAATTCGTATCAAGCTAACGCGGGCGGACAAGATGACAGGGGAAATCGATTTTGCCCACGTGCCGTCCGAGCTGGATATTGTGGAAAAAGCTTTGAAAGCCAAGCGGAGAACTGCTAGTCACTCCAACCGTGACCGTGATGATCGGTCAGGGCGAGGAAGGGGCAAGCACCACAAACAAGAAGCTGCTGGTCGCGACAGCAAACATCACAAGTCTGGAAAAGACCACAAGTCAAAAAGTGGGAAAAAAGACAAGAAAAAGAAACCATTTTACAAAGAAGTAGCTAAAAAGAACAAGAAGAAAAGGAGATAGGCATGGCCAAGGGTGAGGGCAATGTGATTGCACAGAATAAAAAAGCCCGCCACGACTATACCATTGTCGATACAGTGGAGGCGGGGATGGTCCTGACGGGGACGGAGATTAAGTCTATTCGTGCGGGGCGGATTAACCTCAAGGACGGCTTTGCCCAGATCAAGCAGGGAGAGGCTTGGTTGGTCAATGTCCATATCGCTCCCTATGATGAGGGCAATATCTGGAACCAGGAGCCAACGCGGACCCGCAAGTTGCTCTTGCGGAAGAAGCAGATTGTAGATTTGGGGAATGAAGTCAAGGGAACTGGGATGACTCTGGTGCCCCTCAAGGTCTATATCAAGGACGGCTTTGCCAAGGTCTTGATTGGGCTTGCCAAAGGGAAGCACGACTACGACAAGCGGGAGTCAATTAAACGCCGTGAACAAGACCGGGATATCAAACGGACCATGAAGGCGATTAATAGTCGCTAAGACTGGGAGAAATCCTGGTCTTTTTGATATTTCTCAGAAAATATAGAACGCTTTTATATTTTAGGTTTGGTATGGGTATTTTGGATTGGGGCGATCCTGTTTATTTTTTATCTATTTGGACAACTATTTTTCTTGTTAAGGGCAATCTATAGGAAAATAGAGCGGGATAAAGCCCAGAGTTGATTCCGCCAGCGCAAAACAGAGCGAGCTAGGTCATGCCCACCTGCCGCTATCAATAGTCGCTAAAACTGGGAGAAGTCTCAGTATTTTTTCATGGAGTAATGGGGTAGAAATGTATAGTGGATTTTGATATATTAAATTAGAGAGCCAAAAGGAGGAAGCGATGACTACTTTTAAACAGACTTTAAAGCCGATTCGGATACAGAGATTGGTAACCTTATTTTTTCAATTACTATCGATTCTCTTTTCCCTTAGCCAACCTGTCTTGATTGGCTACTTGATTGACCAAATTAGTCAAATCAATCAAGGGGGGAGAATGGATGCCATCTATCATACAATCTTTCTGCTAGTACTAGTTTCTATCTTAGATTTTCTAATCTATTATATAAAAGATTTCTTCTTTCAACAGACTCTGGCAAAAGGGATTATGCTCATGCGTTATCATGTCATGTCAGCTGCTTTGGGAGAACCTCTATCTTCCTTCAGTCATCAGGAAAATGGTGATAAACTCAATAAAATTCTGAATGATAGTGAGACTTATGCAAAATACTTGGTCTATTTGATTCCAGAGATCATTATTTTTATGACGCGCCTGCTGATCATCTATAGTATTTTCTTTATAACTAGTTTTGAACTGACAGTCATTATCTTTGGTATTTTTGTAGCTTATACTTGTATCTATTTAGCTCTCAATAAGAGTATTAAGCCCAGAATTCAGATTGAAAGCGAATCTTATTCTAAGGTAATGGAGGATACAGTCGAATTATTGCAAGGTCGAGAAACTATTAAACTCGGTCTGAAAGATATATTTTTTAAGAGACGTTTTCAAGATTCTTTAAATTGCTATCTGGTTTCAAAAACACAAGTATTGCGAGTGTCATCCTTAGATAGTGCATTTATGAATTTCTTTTATTCCATTATTCCCATCACGATTCTAGGAGTTGGTGTCTATCTAGTATTACAAGGGAAGTTGACTTTAGGCAGTTTATTTACCTTGCAGTCCTATACACATTGGATTTTAGATCCTGTTTTTAGTATCGCAACGCTGAATCGGTTAAAACAACAAGCTGATGTCGCTTTGCCACGATTACAGGAATTTTTTAAGCATGAGGAGTCAGTAGAAAGGCCTGTATTGAAGCAGGAATTAAGCAGAATTCAGACCTTGGAACTTCAGAAGGTTTGCTTTGCTTATGAGTCCAATCAGAATATGATTCAAGAGTTAGATTTGAGGTTAGAAGTCGGTAGTCGTTTGGCAGTTGTTGGACAGACAGGCAGTGGTAAGTCAACCTTGTCAAAATTGTTGCTAGGAATTCTTCATCCAACTAGTGGTCATATTTTAGTGAATGGACAAAATCTATTCGATTTTGAGACAGAAGATTTCTTGGTTCGTATATCCTATTTACCTCAAGATGTCTTTTTATTTGCGGCTGGGGTACGCGAGAATATTCAGTTTGATCAAGGATGGGAACTCTCAGAACAGGTCATTGCAGGCTTGCATCTGGAAGATTTGTTGGGGCGAGAAGTTGACAGCAAACACTCTCTATCAGGTGGAGAAAGACAGCGTATTGGAATCGCTAGAAGTTTAAATCGATCAGTTGATGTACTGATTTACGATGAACCGACCTCAGCCTTGGACCAAGCAACTGAAGACTCGGTCGTTGCCACGATTGCATCCTACCTAGATGAAAACCCTGCTATTTTTATTGCCATTACACATCGAAAGAAAATTTTAGAGATTTGTAATCAGCAATTAGAGTTGACTGGTGGGGGGAGTTGGCAGTTGAGTAGTATATAAAATATGAACCTCCAGGAGTACTAGGATTTCTAGAGGTTGCTTTTTGTATTTTACTTAATTAAAATCAGAATTCGCCTATCTCCAAGAGCAGATAGAACTCTACTACTTTCACATTTTCAAGTGGTAGGCTGCAAAGCTCCATAGGTACTTTACACTCATCAAATCAACTCAACAAGGTCTGACTTTGATTTTCGAAGAGTATTAATCCACCGTCACCATTGCTTTAATAGTTTTGCGGTTGGCCATGTCTTTGTAGGCTTGGTCGATATTGTCTAGTCTGTATGTTTGGGTGAAAACTCGACCTGGATTGATGTGGCCTTTGAGGATGGCCTCTAGTAGAATATCTTTGACATAGGTTGTAACGGAAGCTGCCCCGCCACCGATGATAATGTTGGTGGAGAAGGTGGAACCGAGGGCATGGTTGTTGTAATGTGGAATACCGACAAAGCCGATTCGACCACCATTGTGAAGGACGCCGAGGGCTTGGTCAATAGAGGCTTCTGTTCCGACACATTCAAGGGCAGCATCAGCACCACCGCCAAGAATTTCACGGACTTTGGCAATTCCTTCCTCGCCCCGTTCAGCAACAACAGCGGTGGCACCTGATTCCAGAGCCATTTGCTGGCGGTCTGCATGGCGGCTCATCATGACAATCTGAGAAGCACCGCGCATTTTTGCAGCAATGACAGCACATTGTCCCACTGCTCCGTCACCGATGACAACCACCTTATCACCAGGTTTGACATCTGCTACGCGAGCTGCGTGGTAGCCAGTTGGCATCACATCTGCCAAGGTCAAGAGGGATTTAATCATCCCTTCTGAATAATCACTCGGCTGACCAGGCACCTTGATCAAGGCCCAATTCCCGTAGTGGAAACGGATGTATTGTGACTGGTAATTATTGCCAAAATTTTGTACACCTGGATGGTTGTCACAGGTACCGTCGAAACCAGCACGGCAGGCATCACAGTGTCCGCAACCGTGTGTAAAGGGTACAATTACGAAATCACCAGGAACAAGTGTCGTAATGTCCTCACCAACTTCCTCTACAATCCCGATTGCCTCATGACCGGAGTTGCTATCACCGTGTTCGTGAGGAACACTCTCATCATAACGCCAGAGGTCAGAACCACAGACACAGGCCCTAACGACCTTGATAATGACATCGTCCTTGGCTTGAAGGCTTGGTTTTTCGACTTCGGCAAGGGTCATCTTGCCGGATTTTTCATAAATAGCTGTTTTCATATTTTCTACACACCTACATTTATTAGTAAGCAACCTTTCTAGTTTTCTATATTATACACCTTGGAGTCAACTCCAAGTCAAGTAAAAAAGCAGTTTGAATTCCATTTTTCTTTGTGATAGACTATAACTACTATTGACAAAAAGGAGAGATAATGATAGTTTTAGTTCCTTACAAACGCATGCCCATTTGGAATCAGGAGACGGTTCCCCAGCATTTTTTGACCAAGCACAATACCAAGGTAGGTACTTGGGCCAAAATCAAGGTCTTGAAAGGTCAGCTCAAATTTGAGCCGATTTCAGATGATAATGAGATTTTGGGAGAATTTGTCTATGGTCCGACAGACGATATTCCTTTTGTGGAGCCACAGGCTTGGCATCGGGTGACCTTGTTGACAGAGGATACGGAGTTTTTCTTGGAATTTTTCTGTCAGCCAGAGGATTACTTTGCTAAAAAGTACGACTACACGCGGACGCATTCAGAGGTCTTGGAGGCTTTGAAAATCATCGAGCCTTGCAAGGTCTTGGACTTGGGCTGTGGTCATGGCAGGAACAGTCTCTACTTGGCTCAGCAGGGATTTGAGGTGACGGCAGTTGATAAACATGTGCCCAGCATTCAGACACTCTTGCAGGTCAAGGAAGTGGAGGACTTGGACTTGCAGGCTGGGACCTATGACATCAATTCAGCCAGTCTGGAGCAGAACTACGACTGGATTATCTCAACAGTAGTCTTTATGTTTTTGGAGCGGGATCGGGTGCCAGCCATTATCCAAAATATGCAGGAGCAGACACGACCTGGTGGCTATAACTTGATTGTGGCGGCCATGGATACGGAAGATGCCCCTTGTCCTATGAATTTCTCCTTTACCTTTGGAGCAGGGGAGTTGAAGGAATACTATCGTGACTGGGAATTGGTCAAGTACAATGAAGATTTTGGTCAACTTCATAAGCGTGATGAGAATGGTAATTTCCTTAAGATGCGATTTGCGACCATGTTGGCTAAAAAGAAGTAGAGGGCGACCTCTCTTTTTTCAAAACAAATTCGTTTACAAATGTAGTCAGATTTTGTATAATATAATTACAGATGTAGTCAAAGGAGAGAAACATGCAAAAAGAAAGTGTCAGAATAGCAGACATGACCTGTGCTTCCTGTGCTATGACAGTGGAAAAAGCTGTTGGGAAATTGGCGGGAGTAGAAGAAGCCAGTGTCAATTTGGCAACTGAAAAATTGAGTGTCAGTTTTGATGAAAACCTCTTGAGCCTGAGCGACATTGGTCAGGCAGTCGAAAAGGCGGGTTACGGTTTGGTTCGCAATCTTATCACAGAAACCTATGCTATTGAGGGCATGACCTGTGCTTCCTGTGCCATGACGGTAGAAAAGACTCTGGGAAAACTGGCAGGTATGGAAGAAGTGGCTGTCAATCTGGCAACGGAAAATGCAACGATGACATATGACAAGGACCGCTTGAATGCGGCTGCAATTTTGTCTGCCGTTGAGCAGGCTGGTTACAAGGCTATCAAGCCAGTAAGAAAGGGACAGACAGATTTGACAGACAGACAAGGGGAGCAGATTGCCAGTCTCTGGACTCGTTTTATTTGGTCAGTAGTTTTCACCCTCCCCTTACTTTATATTGCTATGGGTCCCATGGTTAACTTGCCCCTGCCCCAATGGTTACATGAGCCCATGACTTTTGCCTTGGCTCAGTTCATCTTGCTACTACCGATTGTCTATCTAGGGCGGAGCTTCTTTACCAAGGGTTTTCAGACCCTGCTAGCAGGTCATCCCAATATGGACTCCCTGATTGCTATTGGTACCAGCTCTGCTATTGCCCAAGGCCTTATCATGATTGCCTTAATCGCCCAAGATGCGGTCGAGATGGGACATGGTGGACATCCAGAACTCTATTTTGAGTCGGGGGCGGTTATCTTGACTCTGATTACCCTAGGCAAGTATCTGGAGGCCGTGTCCAAGGGGAGAACGTCAGAGGCTATTAAGCACCTCATGGACTTGGCACCCAAGACGGCTCAGGTCCTGCGTAATGAGCAGGAAGTGCAGGTGACATTAGAAGAGGTGGTCGTGGGTGACATTGTCATCGTCCGGCCGGGTGAAAAAATTGCGGTGGACGGTGTTGTAGTTGAGGGACAATCGACTGTCGATGAGTCCATGTTGACAGGAGAAAGTCTACCCGTCAGCAAGTCTGTCGGAGATCAGGTGGTCGGTGCCTCCCTTAATAAAACCGGTGCCTTTCGCTTTCGGGCAACTCGCGTCGGTCAGGATACCAGTCTGGCTCAGATTATCCAGCTGGTTGAGGCAGCACAGGGCTCTAAGGCCCCCATTGCCAAGTTGGCTGATCAGGTGTCGGCGGTCTTTGTGCCTATTGTCATGGGTCTTGCGGTTCTCTCAGGCCTAGCTTGGTTGCTCTTGGGGCAACATTCCTGGATTTTCTCTCTGTCTATCACCATTTCGGTCTTGGTCATCGCCTGTCCTTGTGCACTGGGACTAGCGACACCAACGGCAATCATGGTCGGTACGGGCAAGGGTGCGGAGAACGGCGTCCTCTTCAAGTCCGGTCAGGCCTTGGAAATCCTGCCCAAGATTGAGGTCATGGTCTTTGACAAGACAGGCACTATCACCCAAGGTCAGCCGCAGGTGACAGATCTGATTACCTTCTCGGATCGGACAGAGCAGGAACTACTCCAGCTGGCAGCCAGCAGCGAGCAGAACTCGGAGCACCCTCTAGGCCAGGCCATTCTGGATGCGGCCAAGCAGGCAGATTTGGAGCTCTTACCGACGACCAACTTCCAGGCCCATGCAGGTCGAGGCTTGTCGGTGACCATAGCAGAGCAGACCATTTTCTTTGGCAATGCCAAACTAATGGTGGAGGCAGGTGTTGATGCGGCACTTGCTAGCCAGCAGGCAGAGCGACTAGCCAGTCAAGGCAAAACCCCTATGTATCTAGCAGAAGCAGGTCAGCTTTTGGCCCTCATCGCCGTAGCCGACACGGTAAAACCCACCAGTCGTCAAGCCATCGCCAAACTGCGTCAGCAAGGAGTGGAAGTGGTCATGCTGACAGGAGATAACGAGAAAACTGCTCAGGCTATTGCACAAGAAGTCGGCATTGACCGCGTGATTAGCGATGTCCTACCAGAAGACAAGGCTCGTCAGATCCAGGTCTTGCAGGCAGAGGGCAAACGAGTGGCCATGGTCGGAGACGGCATTAACGACGCACCTGCTTTGGCACAGGCAGATTTGGGTCTAGCCATCGGATCGGGTACCGATGTTGCTATCGAGTCTGCAGATGTAGTCTTGATGCGGAGTGACTTGTTGGACGTGCCGCGAGCCCTCACGCTCAGCCGAGCAACCATGCGAACTATTAAACAAAATCTCTTCTGGGCTTTTGCCTACAATGTATTGGGCATTCCAGTTGCCATGGGGATTCTTCATTTATTTGGCGGCCCCCTGCTCAATCCTATGTTTGCAGGAGCAGCAATGAGCCTGAGCTCAGTCTCCGTACTCTTGAACGCTCTGCGATTGAAAAGGGTGAACATAAACTAAAATACCAGTCAAAAAACTGGTATTTTTTTACATAAACGCTTACAATAGATATATTAAGTGCAAGGGAGATATTTATGACAACTTTTATTGGAAAACCGGTGACCTTGGTAGGTCCGAAGTTGCGAGTGGGAGACACGGCTCCTGACTTTGTCCTCATGGCCAATGACTTGAGCTTGAAAAGTCTGAAAGACTTTGGCAAGCAGACTAAGGTCATCAGTATTGTGCCTTCTATTGACACAGGGATTTGCGATACCCAGACCCGTCGCTTCAATCAGGAACTGGCTGATCGTGGCAATACGGTTGTCATCACCATTTCGGCTGATCTGCCATTTGCCCAAAAACGCTGGTGTGGCGCCGCAGGTTTGGAAGATGCCGTTACCCTGTCTGATTACTATGATCATGCCTTTGGTAAATCCTATGGTGTACTCATGCGAGAGTGGAACTTGCTGGCGCGTGCGGTCTTTGTCCTTAATGCCGACAATGAGATCGTCTACGTAGAATACTTGGACAATGTCAACGAACATCCCAACTATGAAGCAGCCCTAGCAGCTGCAAAATAAAGAGGAAGACGATGCTGTAATGGCATCGTTTTTTGCGTTCAAAAAACCACCATTTTCGAGGTGGCTTATTTTCGCTTATATCTTTGTAGGACTTTAGCTGTTGCTAATCGGATAAAGGTCAGATAGAAACCTGTCACACCAGCCATTACCAGCAGGAGTTTCTGTAATTGTTCCCTGATAGATATGGTAGAGAGAGGATTTGTGTCGACTAGTAGAGGATAGTCTTTCTGGAAGGTAAATTGGAACTGATGTGCCAATAGAAGTAGCATGAACAGGATGAGGGTATAGATAGCAACTTGTAGGAGAAGAGCAAGCAAGGTCAGGCTAGTGGCATATTGACCAGGGGATAGTCCATTGATAAAGAGGAGACCACGATGTTTGGAAAGGTCGGTCATGAGGAGCCAAGTTAGGAGACAGCAGATGACAAGAGGAATCATATAGATACTAGCTGGAAGAACTTGTAACAAGGTCAGATAAAAGTCTTTGGGAGCAGTAGAGTAGTGAAAAGTAAGAGCTTGCTCTAGAACTTTTTTATAGACTGTGATACGTTCTGCCAGTTCGCTACTCGTAAAATGATTGACTCTATTTCCCTGTGCCTCCCAGTTTTGCAAGGTCTGATAGAGTTCTAACTCCGTTTTCAAGACCTCCTGACTTTTGCCTTGGATATGTTCCTTTTCTAAGTAGGCGGTCGCCAGTTCCAATAGTTTTTTATAATAATCCATGCTTTCCTGGTCTAAGGTTTGGGCTTCCTTATCGTCAGAGTACAAGGCCATTTCAGCTTCTTTTTTGACCTGTATGATACGGGCTCGATCCTCAAAGCGCAGGTTTTCGGACTCTAGGACATTCTGATAGGACAGGGCAAGTGGGATAAGGGCGATAGCGGTTATCAGGGATAGAAAAATAGCATTGCGTCTCAGTCGTAGGATGAAAAGGGACAGTAGCTTCATGGTCAGACCTCCCTATTCAAATAGTTCTTTATAAATCTCTTCGGACTGGTGTTCCTGAAGTGTAATTTCCAGAATTTCCACCTGACACGTCATGACTTGGTCTAGGTAGAAATGCAGACTATGAACACTGGTATCTAACTGAATGCTATCATTGACCAAAGTCAGGCCCTCCACTTGCCCAAGTTTCTGATAAACGGTCTGATTGTCACTAGTCTGAACGGCATATTGTCGCCCACCCTGTTCCAGTTTTCGCTCAATGATTTTTCCTTGTTTGAGAAAGAGCAGTTGGTCGGTTAGTTGATCCACTTCATTTAATTGGTGGGAAGACACGATAATGGTTGACCCATTCTTGGCTAGTTTCTGGAGCAATTTTCTAGTCTGGATGTAGCTGGTCGGGTCCAAGCCGTTCAAGGGTTCATCCAAGAGCATAACCTGGGGCTTGTTCATAATACCGATAGCCAGCAGGAGATGTTGCTTCATTCCCAGGGAATAATTTTTGACAGGGATCTTCACATAATCACGGATACCGATTTCTTGGATGACTTCCTCAATCCGCTCTTTTGGTAAATCTTGGATAGTTTGGACCAATCGTAAATGCTCCAGCCCAGTCAATTCAGGGTAGAGGACCCGGTTGTCCTGCAGGTAGGCAAAGGTTCGGTAGATAGTTGGATCATTGTGCTTCTTGCCGTTTATAGAAATCTCTCCCGAATCAAAGGTTTGCAGGTTGGCAATGCAGTCTAGGAGGGTAGTCTTTCCAGAACCGTTTGGTCCAATCAAGGCCCAGATCCCAGGTTCCACCAGTTCTAGGTTTAGCTGGTCTAGTATTTTCTTTTTCCCGTAGGATTTACATAGCTTGTGAATGGATAATCGCATGGTTAAACCTCACTTTTTCTTGTCAGGAGATAGAATTGCAGGCAATAGATGAGCAGGTTGCTGATGAGAAGAACCGTAAAGACTTTTGGAATGCTGTATCCTGTTAATTGATGGTAGATGATAGCACTTCCGTCTGCCAGATTGCCTGCATTCCAAAGGCTGAATGGATTGAAGATATGGGGATAGAAGTTGGCAGAGATGACAAGTCCCAGTGTGACAACCAGTCCAGCCAGTTCATTTTTTAAGACTCTAGCCAAGGTCTGTGCCACTCCCAGCAGAAATAGAAGGTAGAGATAGTGCATACCACATGCCAGAAAGATGACTTGGTAAATAGGTTTGATAGCTGTGGTGATAAAACTGTAAGTCAGTCCCTTACTGCTATAGGTGGTAACGGGATAGATCCAGCTACTATTTCCATTTAGCAAAAAAGCGATGAGAAAATGGCTCAGATAGAGGGTGAGAAAGAGGGCAGTATATAGTGTTAGGAAGGATAGGTATTTATTGGTTGTAATTCGAATTCTAGTCAGCCCCAGGGTCTGTAAAAGCCGAATCTGCCGGCTAGTTCCCTGCTGGTCTTTGATGAAAAAATTGGTGAAAGTTAAGAGAAAGAGAGGAAGGGTGATGACCAGGCCTAGCTGTTTTTGACCCTGCCAGATTTCATGACTGGTTCCCTTTAAGGCCTGCTGGCCCAGGCTCTTGACGATTTCTCTATCTGTTGGTGTTTGGGGATTCTCAAAGGCTGTTAGGTAAAGCTCAGTTGGAAAGGCTGAGGGTATCTCCTTTTCAAGCAGATACTTGGACATCAAGAAGGTATTTTCGATGGTTTGTGGGGTAAAATCATAGCTTTGGTAGGAAAGGCTGATGTATTGACCATCCTGCTGATAGTGCTGGATATTTTTCTCATAAAAATAGGTCCAGTCCTCCTTCTTGACCGCCTCAATCTCCTTTTGGTAGTTGGCAATATAGTTTGTAAAGAATGTTTTTTCAGCCTGGTAATCCTCTTCACTGAGAGTTTGAGTCTGATACTGTGTTTCTAAATCTTGAATGATGTTTTCAAAATTTTGGATAGACTGTTCATAGTGTTGGATGACCTTTAATTTGGCCTGCCGATTGTGATAACCTGCTAGCAGGGAACTAGCTAGGATTACAATCAGCATGACCAAGATAGCGAACAAGTTTTTCTTGCTACGGAAAAATAGCTTTCCTTCAATTTGAAACATAGATACCTCCAGGGGAGAAATGGTGAAGGGATAGATGAATAAATGTGTTATTATCTATAATTATAATGTTAACATAAATATAAATCAAGAGATTGCACAAACAACTTGAATATCTTTGTCTAATTTGATATACTAAATTTATCAAAAACAAGGAGGGTCTTTTATGGAAAAGACACGGATTATTCAGGATGTTTTGGCCCTCATTCAAGACTTGAATCGGGCCTTCCAAGCAGACAAACGAGGAACAGCTGATGAACAGCGATTGCAACATAATCTGACAGAGATGACAGGCATATTGTCGGAGGCCAAGTCGGTCACCAATTCTGAGCTGATTGCGATTGAGAAATTTTATCGTTCGACCAGTTTTTTGGTTGGACTGGGCGATCTGCGATTGAGTGAAACCAGCAGGCTGGCTTGGCGGGCCTTTGACCGATATTACTACCAAACGATCAGAGAAGAATTGAAACTCTATGGCGGCTCTGCTATTGCCCAAGTATAATAGATGTTAAGAGGGGGTAAGCACCCTCTCTTTATGTTATAATATTACTAAGAAAAGCGAGGTGTGCCATGTCCTATATCCAAGTAATCAATTCGTCAAAATACTACCAAATGGGGGATGCGACCATTGTGGCCAATGACGGTGTGTCCTTTGAGATTGAGCAGGGTGAGTTGGTCATCATTCTGGGTTCATCTGGTGCGGGCAAATCCACTCTGCTCAATATCTTAGGTGGCATGGATAGCAATGACGAGGGGGAGGTTTGGATTGACGGTGTGGATATCGCCAAGCTGTCAAGTCATGAACTGACCAATTATCGTAGAGATGATGTAGGTTTTGTCTTCCAGTTTTACAATTTGGTTGCCAATCTGACCGCCAAGGAAAATGTGGAACTGGCTGCGGAAATCGTCAAGGATGCCTTGGATGCCGAGGAAGTCTTGGAACAGGTCGGACTTGGCCATCGAATCAATAATTTCCCTGCTCAGCTTTCAGGTGGTGAGCAGCAACGGGTTGCCATTGCCCGTGCTGTTGCCAAAAAGCCTAAAATTTTGCTTTGCGATGAACCAACTGGCGCTCTGGACTACCAAACAGGTAAGCAGGTCTTGCAAATCCTGCAAGATATGTCCCGCAAACAAGGGGCAACGGTGATTATCGTGACCCACAATAGCTCTCTGGCTCCTATTGCAGATAGGGTCATTCGGATGCGGGACGCCCGTGTGCATTCTGTTGAGCTGAATGCAGAACCGCAGGATATTGCTAGCCTAGAATATTAGTGGGTGATATGATGAAAAAGAAAATCTACTGGAAGGATATGAGGCAATCTCTGCTTTCTTCCAAGGGGCGTTTTTTGTCCATTTTTAGCCTGATGATGTTGGGAGCTCTAGCATTGACTGGTCTCAAGGTGACGGCTCCCAATATGGAAAAGACGGCCCAAACCTATATCGCTGACCATAGGACAATGGATTTGGCTGTCATTTCAGGTCTGGGTATCAGTCAGGCTGACCTGGACGAATTGGCATCTATTAAAGGTGCGACAGTAGAGGCTGGCCATTTTAAGGATGTAGTAGACAAGAAAAATCTAACGGCCGTTCGACTATTTTCAGCGCCAAAATCTATTTCCACCTATAAATTATTAGAAGGTAAACTCCCGAGCAAGAAGGACCAGATAGCTCTCGCTCCTTCGCTACAAGCAAGTTATAAATTGGGTGACACCTTTCAGGTGACTGAGCCAGATAAGGATGGGACTATTCTGACTCAAACTACTTTTACAGTTGTTGGTTTTGTGGCTTCGTCAGAAATTTGGGACAATGAAACCATGGGACTGGCCACAAGTGGTGATGGACAACTGGCTGGCTATGGGGTGGTGAGCAAGGACAGCTTCCAATCAGAAGTCTACACAATCGCCCGGCTTGCTTATGATGATTTGAAAGACCTGCCTTATTCTAGTCAAGCCTATCAGGAGAAACTGGACCAACACCAAGAAGACCTAGAAAAGCTATTAGCAGATAATGATGAACAGCGGTTGGAAGCCATTCAAGCAGAAGGGCAAACAGAGATTGCTAAAGGTGAAGAAGACATTGCCCAAGCCCAATCTCAGCTGGATCAAGCAGCAGAAGACCTAGCGACTGGTCAGGAACAAGTCGCAAGTGGTCGCAGTGAATTTGCGCGTGGACGGGCTAAGCTCTTACAATCAGAGGAAGAATTACGAGCCGTCCTTGCCCAATTGTTGCAAACCAAATTTCAATTAGAAGAAAGCAAGAAAGAATTGGATAGCCAGAAAGCCAAACTGGACCAAACCAAATCCTTCTTGGACGGAAGTCATACCGAACTGCTTCAAAGGGCGCAACAATTGGAGAGCGCCAAACAAGAACTAGATAGGCAGAATACCCAACTCAGTCAATCTGCCTCAGAAATATCAACCGGTCGTTCCAATTGGTACCAAGGAAAAGAAGCACTCAACCAGCAAATTGCTAGTCAGGTCCAGGCAGGACAGACCTTATCTGACTATCCAGATTTACTGGCCAGGCAGGAAGTTTTGGATACTGAAAAAGCTCGTCTCGACCAACTTGAAGCTAGTTATGACCAAGCTCATCAGACCTACCTCAAGAATTATGACTATTATCAGGGCAAGGTGAGTGCCTATGAGTCTGAACTAGCTGACTACAACATTTGGAACCAGGAATACCAGACAGGCTTGGCTCAGTACCAAGCTGGTTTTGCTCAATATGAGCAAGGACTTGCGGCCTATCATAAGGGTGTTTCTGATTATGAATGGGGTGTCAGCCAACTGGAATCTTCTGACTTGAAACTTCGTCAAGAAGAGTTGCGCTTGGAAGCGGCAGACAAGGAATTAGCCCAGGCCCAAACTCAATTATCAGAAAAACAGGCCCAAGCCAATCAAGAAATCAGTCAGGCCCAAACAGATATTGCCCAGGCCAAATCTGACTTGAGCAAGTTGGAAAAATCACCTTATCAGATTTACACCAGGTCCAGTTTGCCAGGTGGGGATGGCTACACGACCTATAGCAATGCGACCAAGTCCATCGCGGCAGTAGGCAATGTCTTTCCACTAGTTCTCTATCTGGTCGCTGCTCTAGTTACCTTTACCACCATGGCTCGTTTTGTCGATGAGGAGCGGACCCAGTCAGGCATTTTCAAGGCCCTTGGCTATACCAATAGGCAAATCATGGCCAAGTTCCTTCTATATGGCCTAGCAGCTGGCCTAGTTGGTACTCTTGTCGGCATTCTTGCCGGAAACCTTGTTCTATCACCCATCATTTCGAGCATTATCACGCAGACGACGGTGATTGGCCCTGCCAAGCTACACTTTTATCCACTTTGGACAGGCCTAGCCCTATTGCTTTCATTGATTTCTTCCGTTTTGCCTGCCTATCTGGTGGCACAGAGAGAATTGAAAGAGAAGCCAGCCCAACTTCTCCTTCCAAAACCTCCAGCAGCAGGTTCTAGTATTTGGCTAGAAAAATGGCCAGCTATTTGGTCCCGCCTGAGCTTTACCCACAAGGTGACTGCCCGCAATATCTTTCGTTACAAGCTCCGCATGCTCATGACCATCTTCGGTGTTGCAGGGACAGTCGCCCTCCTTTTCGGCGGCTTAGGCATTCGCTCCTCTATCTCAGGGGTTGTCCAACGGCAGTTTGGGGAACTCATTCATTATGATTTGTTGGTAGTGGAAAATAGCAGAGCAGATGAGGAGGACTTAGACAAATTAACAGCCTTTCTCCAGTCGGATCAGGTTGGTCAATCCTTGCCAGTGGCTTTTGAACAGCTCAGTCAAACAGTGCAAGATGGCGACCAGAGAAAAAATATTACCATTGGATTGTATATTTCAGACCGTAAGGATGTGGGAAATCTAGTCAGTCTTGAAAATTCTTCTGGTAAAGCTATCCAACTGAGTGGCAGGGGCATTGTCCTCACGGAAAAACTCGCCCAAATCTACGGTGTTAGTGTCGGGGATAAAATAGGACTTACTCTGGAAGATAAGGAAGTGCAGGTCAGGGTCGCAGCTATTGCTGATATGTATGCCGGGCACTTCATCTATATGACTAGAAGTTATTATGAACAAGTGACGGGCAAGCAAAAGACTGCCAATGCCTATCTGGTGCAGCTAAAAAATGATAAGTCTAGTCACGTTCAGAAGCTCGCTAGCCAGCTTCTAGCCATGCCAGCAGTCAAAAGTCTGGTGCAAAATACCTCACTTATGGCTATGCTGACCACTATTGCAGGCTCTCTTCAGACTATTATGACCATTCTGGTCCTTCTGTCAATCTTGCTTGGTCTGGTTATTCTCTATAATCTCACTATTATCAATATGTCTGAGCGGATTCGAGAACTGTCTACTATAAAAGTCCTAGGCTTCCATAATCGGGAAGTGACTATGTATATCTATCGGGAAACCATTGTCCTTTCCATTATCGGAATTGTGGTCGGACTAGTAGGTGGGATATATCTGCACAGGCTACTCCTTGAAATGATTGGGTCGGATAGCATTCGATTTAATCCCGCTGTCGGACTGGAAGTGTATATCATTCCAGTGGTGGCTATTATTGGCATTCTGGCAGCCCTTGGCATCTATGTCAACCATCATCTAAGAAAGGTGGATATGCTAGAAGCCCTGAAGTCGGTTGATTAAAACAGTCTGGGAATAGACTGTTTTAACCGGAGCCTTGAAATGTGAGAGCGAGGTACAGTCTAGGAATAGACTGTTTTAACCCGAGCCTAGTAAGAGTGTGCTGTCTAGTTTGTAAGAAAAAGATTTTGAAAAAGCCTGACAACTTTGGTCTGGGGTTATCCATCTATTTATGCTATAATGGGGGAGATTGAAAAGGAGAAGTATATGTTTTATTCTTATCTACGAACGCTATTGACTTTCTTACTGTGGGCTATCAATGGTAATATTCATTATCATGACAGAGAAAATATTTTGCCAAAGGAAGAAAATTATATCCTCATCGCCCCACATAAGACCTTCTGGGATCCTGTTTTTCTGGGCTATGCGGCTGCACCAAAGCAGTTTATCTTCATGGCGAAGAAAGAGCTCTTCAAGGATCGTGGCTTTGGTTGGTGGATTAGCAAGTGTGGTGCCTTTCCCATTGACCGTGAAAATCCTGGCATGGCAGCCATCAAGTATCCTGTCAATATGTTGAAAAAAAGTGACCGTTCGCTGGTCATGTTCCCGTCTGGTAGCCGTCATTCATCTGAACTAAAAGGTGGAGTAGCAGTCATCGCCAAGTCTGCCAAGGTCAAACTCATGCCAGCTACCTATGTCGGGCCTTTAACCATTAAGGGGCTTTTGGCTGGAGAGCGGATTGATGTTGCTTTTGGAAATCCTATCGATGTTTCAGACATCAAGCGAATGGACGATGCAGGTACAGCAGAAGTAACTGGCCGAATTGAGGCTGAGTTCAAACGCTTAGATGACCATGCGGCATCTTTCCAAACCAAGAAAAAACCCAATATCTTGACTTACATTTACCGTGTTCCTGTACTCTTACTAGTTGCGCTTGTCCTAGGCTTGACCTATGTCTTTAGCTATATCGCCAGCTTTTTCTGGCAACCAAGTACTCAGTTGGATAAAAAATAATATGATGAAACTCGTAAATTTGCGAGTTTTTTTGTATCTTTTGCGCACTATATAGGTGGAGGTTATTTATGGATACGATTAAAACTTATTTAGAAATGCTTAAAGAATACAAATGGCAGATTGCCTTGCCAGCAGCGGCTGGCTTGCTTATGGCGACATTTTTAATCTTCAGTCAACCAACCAAGTCTGATCAGACAGGACTGACAGATTTTCCTCAAACAGAGCAAGCTTCAAGCAGTCAGGAGCAGACGGAGGAAACCAGTACAGAAGAGAGTGAGGAGCTCAGCCAGCTGGTTGTTGATGTCAAAGGAGCGGTGGAAAAACCAGGGCTGTATACTTTAGAGGCTGGTGCGCGTGTCAATGACGCAGTTGAGGCAGCTGGTGGCTTGACCAGCCAGGCAGACCCCAAGTCTATCAATCTGGCTCAGAAGCTCAGCGACGAGGCGGTGGTCTATGTGGCCAGCAAGGACGAAAATATCTCGGTGGTGACCAGCACGACCGCCAGCTCTGCTATGTCCCAAGACGAAAAAAATACCACTCTTGTCAATCTCAACACAGCGACCGAGGCTGACCTGCAGACTATTTCGGGCATCGGTGCCAAGCGGGCGGCGGACATTATCGCCTATCGTGAGGCTAACGGCGGCTTCAAGTCGGTGGACGACCTCAACAATGTTTCAGGCATCGGCGACAAGACTATGGAAAGCATCCGGCCTTATGTCACGGTTGAGTAAGCTCCCCTGCCAGCCCATCCACCTGGCAATCTTGGCGGTGGCGGCTTACTTTGTAGTCCACTCTTTTTCCCTCTTGACAATAGGCCTACTCAGTTTGGTGTTAACTGTCTTTGGTGTTCGGCAAGGTAAGACGGTTCTCCTCAAAACGCTGCCGCTTTTAGCCCTGTGCGGTCTGTTTTTCGGATGCCAAAAGGTCCAATGGGAGCGGGCAGACCAGTCAGCCCCAGAGCAAGTCACAACTGTGCAGGTCATTCCAGATACCATTGAAGTCAACGGGGACAGTCTGTCTTTTCGTGGTCGGTCTGACGGACAAACCTATCAAGTGTTCTACAAATTAGCCAGTCAGGAGGAGCAGGTCTATTTTCAAAAGTTGACAGATTTGGTCCAGCTAGAAGTGGAAGCAGAGGTCAGCCTGCCAGCTGGTCAGCGGAATTTCAAGGGCTTTGACTATCAGGCCTATCTGAAAACACAGGGCATCTATCGGACTGTCAAGCTAACGGCGATTAAGAAGATTGTCCCTGGCCAGTCTTGGAATGTTTTTGACTGGCTGTCAACTTGGCGGAGGCAGGCCTTGGTCTATGTCAAAACCAATTTTCCAGCACCAATGAGCCACTACATGACAGGACTCTTGTTTGGGGAATTGGATAGTGAGTTTGACCAGATGAGCGACCTCTATTCTAGTCTGGGCATCATTCATCTCTTCGCCCTGTCTGGCATGCAGGTTGGATTTTTTATCGATAAGTTTCGCTGGATTTTACTGCGTTTGGGCTTGACCAAGGAAACGGTTGATAAGCTGCAAATTCCCTTTTCCCTTGTCTATGCGGGCTTGACAGGCTTTTCTGTGTCGGTTGTGCGGTCCTTGGTCCAGAAAATTCTGGGCAATATGGGCTTGCGGAAGTTGGATAACTTTGCGGTGACAGTTTTTGTCTGTCTGCTGGTTCTGCCCCGATTTTTACTGACAGCAGGAGGAGTACTGACTTTTACCTATGCTTTCTTGCTGACGGTTTTTGATTTTGAGGACTTGGGGCAGGTCAAAAAGGCTGCGGTGGAGAGCCTCAGTATTTCGCTGGGAATTTTGCCGATTCTCATGACCTATTTCTATGCCTTCCAGCCCTTGTCTATTCTCTTGACCTTTGTCTTTTCCTTTGTCTTTGATGTCCTGCTTTTGCCAGGTTTGTCGGTCATTTTTCTCCTCTCACCCTTGGTCAAGATGACCTGGGTCAACGGATTTTTTGTCTTTATGGAAAAAATCATTGTCTGGGTGGCGGATTTGGGATTGCGGCCTTGGATACTGGGCAAGCCGTCTGAGCTGGTCCTCTTGCTTTTGCTGGTCAGCCTTTTCTTGCTCTACGATTTCCACAGGAAGAAAAACTGGCTCCTGGGACTGAGCCTGATCCTCGCTCTGCTATTTTTCATCACCAAACACCCGCTGGAAAACGAGGTGACGGTAGTGGACATCGGGCAGGGGGATAGCATCTTTTTGCGGGATATGCGGGGGCGGACGGTTCTGATTGATGTGGGCGGTCGGGTCGATTTCGCGGCCAAGGAAGCGTGGCAGGAGCGGTCTTCGCAGGCAAATGCAGAGCGGACCTTGATTCCCTATCTGCATAGTCGGGGTGTGGATAGGATTGATAGCTTGGTTCTGACCCATACCGACACAGACCATGTGGGTGATATGTTGGAAGTGGTTAAGCAGATGCAAATTGGTCGGATTGTCGTGTCGCCGGGAAGCCTGACGGTGCCTGACTTTGTAGCCACCTTGAAAGAAATCAATGTGCCTGTTCATGTGGTCAAAGTGGGCGACCGCTTGCCAATTTTTGACTCCTATCTGGAAGTCCTCTATCCAGCTGGGACAGGAGACGGTGGCAATAACGACTCTGTTGTTCTTTACGGTCGCTTGTTGGAAACCAATTTTCTCTTTACAGGGGACTTGGAGCAGGGGGAGTTGGACTTGATAAAAGCCTATCCCAACCTGCCTGTCGATGTACTTAAATCCGGTCACCACGGATCCAAAGGTTCTTCCTATCCTGAATTTTTAGACCATATCGGAGCCAAGATTGCTCTGGTATCTGCTGGAGAAAATAATCGTTACAAGCATCCCCATCAAGAAACCTTGGACCGCTTTGGCAGTCGGAATATCCAAGTCTATCGTACAGACCAGCAAGGAGCCATTCGCTTTAGAGGCTGGACGGAATGGCGGATTGAAACGGTGAAGGAGTAAATTTTGAAGAATATACAATAAAACTACGATAATATTTAGTTTCCTAACACCCATTGTTGGGAAATTTTTTTGTTGCGATAAAATTGACAGCGTATTCTTTGCATTTCATACTTTTTACTTATATAATTATAGTGGATTTTTTATTCGTCTCAAAAAGGAGATTATATTTTAATGAATTTACATTTTTTACAAAAAAAGCAGCATTTTGGCATACGTAAGTTTTCCATCGGTGTCGTATCTGTTGCCTTAGCAATTAGCTTTAGTGTTGCTGGAGGGCAGGTTGCGGCGGCCCAAGAGGCAAGCCAAGCTCCTATTAGTAGCCTTGCAACCAGTCAAACTAGTTCGGAAGTGACAGAGGAAGCCATACAAGTACAATCTGTTAGTGGGCAGATTGAGGTAGTAGAGGAAGTAGCTAGTTCTCAATCGGTTACGACTAGTCCTCAAGTAACGCAATCTCAAGGTAGTGGACTGGTAGAAATAGAACCAGCAGTACAAGATAGTTTGACTAATCAGGAGCTAGCAGTCAGTCAAACAGTTGCGCCAAGTCAAGCGGAACTAGTGCAAAATCAGACGGTAGGGGGAGAACAGAGTGGGCAAGTTGCTGGAGAACTCGCTCTGTTGATTGAGCCAACTGCAAGCACTTCTTCAGCTACTGGGGATGCAGAAATGGATCTAAGTCAAGTAGAACAACCGGTAGCAACTTCGCCGAACCAGGCTAGTCAATTGGTTCAACCATCCGTAACATTAGTAGAAGAAGCTACTCCGACAGACCAAGCGGTAGTAGAAGCTGTTCAGCCTGTGTTGCGTTCAGCTCGAATGTCTCGTAGTGTAGCTGCCAATGAAGTTGCTAAATTGCCACTAGATGACCAAGGGGAGCTTATGACCTCTGTCACTGGAAAAACAGTTCAGCAGTTTCAAGTGGTTTATTCGGATGGTAGTAGTCAGATAGTCCCTGCGACGACTCAGCCAATTACAAGCCAGACCAGTGAAACAGTTGCTCAACAGGTCGCTTCGCTGAAAGATGACTTTGCAGCTGTGACCTACGAATCACTCTATCCTCATTTGTCTCATCAAGAAAATTTTTTTGAAAAATTAGATTTGGAAAAGGCTATTCGTCAGGAAAATGGTGGAAGTAATTTACCAGCTGACCAGCTACAAACTCTCAAGCAGACAGCCTATATGGATATGCTGGATATGAGAGAGAATTTTGAGCGAGAAAAGGCTAAGATTGAAACGACGCTTACAGGTATTTTTGAGAAATCAAGTCAGGTCAATGTAGAGGATATCCGTCGTAATAAAGAGAGAATCTTAGCAGGTTTATCCTATCTGGATCGCCAATATTCCTTTGAATTTGGTCAATATCAGGCAAAGGATTTGATTTTACATTATCCCCAGGTGTTCGGCGGTGGGGGCACCCCTTTAAATACACTTAGTATTTTGAACACTTTAACCTATCGTGATTTGACTTTGGGTCAGTCAGCGACCACTTACCAAACTAAACTAGCTCCAATTACAAATCAAGCTGATATTTTCTCCTTTGTGGAGAAGGGCGTTGGCCTTTTTGAGCCAGGCAAAACAGGAGAGCAATGGTTTAAGGAGACTAGCAAGGCTCATCTGGCAGAGTCCCAATCTCCTTATGGAAATTCCTCGCTCTATCAGAAATTAAAGAGCAATGCACGTCTGAATAATCACTTTATTCCCCTCTTGAGCCTGTCTAGTGATCTTGTGTATGCCATTAGCACTTCAAACACAGTCAACTATGGTTTGACGGAATCCTATGTCCGACCAGGTGACCAGACCGGCTTGGCAACCTTTAAAGCTAATTTACAATCCTATGCTGATGACCAGGAAAGCTTTTTGAAATTCTGGCATCGCATCAGTCAAAACAGGGATATTCTAGCCAATCACGAACCCATTATTGTGGTTGATAGTCCGCAGAAACTAGGGACAGCCAATCAGCGAGTACAAGAACTCTATTCACCAAAATATGGTTCAGGTGTTTTAGAAGGGGTCGAGAAATTTATCAGACCGCTCAACCTTTATGCCAACTTTTTACAAGCTGATGGTCAGGCCAATGGAAAGACTTCCATTAATCTTTTCTTGAAAAAATCCCTGTCTGAGGCAGGTCAGTCTGTCTATACCCATGAATTGACCCATATGTTTGATAAAAACGTTTGGTTAAATGGCTATGATAGACGAGCTGGCCAGTTACAAGAAGTTTTTGCCAGAGGAATGTTTGAGTCTATGGATGTTGCTAAAACACCCTATCAAGACCCAAGCTTTATTATCAATACAGCCTATCGCATAGGTGACAATCGGACACAAAATGCTAGTCCAGAACGCTTTCAAACGAGCGAGGATCTCAAGACCTATATGCAAGGTATCTTGGATGTGATTTACACTCTGGACTATGCAGAGGCCCAGTCTATCTTGAAGAAGACGCCGGAAGAAAGAGCTGTTCTGCTCAATCAATTGAGCCTTGTCGCAAGTGCTAATGGTGGTCAGACAGATCAAGCTCAACCAATCTCGAGTGATTTAGCAGCAGGTTTGCAATCTGTCCATGATTTTGTAGATAAGCAATTGATTTCAGGTCGCTACAAGTTTGACGGTCTCAATACCACAGGAACAGCTCGGACCAATTCTTACTACACCATTCCTCTCTTTGAGCCTATCTATGCAGGTCTGCAAAACAATGCAGGAACAGTAGGTGACATTAGCTTTAGAAGAAATGCCTATGATATTCTTGGTGAGTATGGTTATGAAAAAGGAATGGTAGCCTATGTTTCTGGCCAATATGCCAATGATCAGGCAGCTTTGAATGCCATTATGCCAGAATATGGAGGAGACCTAGCAACCTTTAAGAAGGCTATGTTTGACCGTCGCATCGCCAAGGTTACTGAGCTAAAATCCACTAGTGTAGCTAGCGATTTCGCTGCTATTCAGAGTTTGATGGATGTAGCCATTGCCAAAGATTTGCAACAGATGAAACTTAATGCAACCACCAGGGTAGCCTTGTCAACTAGAGTTTCAGCTGTTCAAGAATTGAAAAAGAGCATCTTCCAGGCTTATTTGAAGGATACAGATGACTTCCGTACAAGTATTTACAGTCAACCGAAGGCGCGTGAGCTCTATGTCACCAAAGGTGCTGAAACATCTAAAGAGGGACAGGGAACAGAAACTCATCCATATCAAAGTTTGTCCTATGCTATTTCCCAAGCTAAAGATGGTGATACAATTAAATTGGTGAGTGATATCATCCATCGTGATGGACAAAATTTTTCAACGAATTTTGTCATCGATAAGGCGGTGACAATTGATGGTCGTGGGTATAAATTAAACCTTCGTGGTCTTAATTTGCTAACGACAAAAGATGTGACCCTAAGCAATCTCAAGCTCGAGATGATTCCTGATGGTGGTCAGCAACCGAAGATTTATGCGGATGGTAACCATCTGAGCTTTAATAACGTGTCAACGACCATCAGTCAGGCCCAGGTCGATCTTCGTCCTACCTTGATTGCAGGTTCTCCAACTGACACCCCTTCAGGAAGGCATGCTCGGATCTCGATTATTGGCGGTTCCTCAGACACTCGCTTCCAGCAAATTTTTGGGGGCCATGCCCAAGGGACTAGTTTGATTCCGGTTGAGATTTTCATAGACTCAGAATTTGCCAAGGTTGATCAAGGGATTGACTTAGGTGGTGTAGATGGTAACCAAACACTTGGTCGGGTTAGCCTAGAGAGTAATTCCGGCAATATCAAGAAAGTTATGGCGACTAATAGTTCAGATAACCAAGTGAGTCTGAAAGCAACTCGTATCTATGGGCTAGATTTAGTAGATGTTCAGGAATTGGCCTTGCGAGATCAAGCAAATATTACCCTATCTAATCGAGTTTCTAGTATCTCCACCCGACTAGAAGTGGAAACAGGTAGCCTTCTCAATCTGGATATGGACCAGAATCTTCAAGTGGGTGAGTTGTCTGGTGATGGTCAATTGATTATCCCCGCTAGCTCTAATTTGCAAGTGACAGGAGATATTCAAGGTAGTGTTCAGGTTCTTGTCAGAGGCTTTGAACAAGATCTGACCAAGAATATAGACAAGGAATATGTGAGGGTTGAGGGACTGTTATCTCCTACAGCTCGTATTACCTTGGAGAAAGGCTATAATCGTTTTGACCTGGTCAAAGATGAAATTGTTTATCGCTTGGTAGAGCTAAAACAGCCTGTTCAAACTCATACAGTAACTTTGCACTTCACCCAGTCAGGTCAGTTGTTAAAAGCGAAACAGGTGCAAGTTGAAAATGGGCAATCAATCACAGGTGTGGAGAACGATTTGCCTATAGCAACAGAGGGAACCTATCAGTTGGATCCAAACTTTGACAGAAGGGCGTTGACAGCTATCACTAGCAGTAAAACGATTGAGATTCCAGTAGTCTTGGTTCTATCAAAAGCAAGTCGCTACCAGCCTCACGTTAATGGGGAAGCCCGTGTCCTGCCGGCAAGCAGTAGTGAGGAAACAAAAGCTGAAATTGTGAAGCAAATCAGTCTACCAGCTGAAGCAGGTCAATTTGATGTTGTAGTAGTCACTCCTATCCCACAGTCTAGTGGTGACCACTCCATGACTGTTCGTGTGGTCTATGACGACCTCAGCCATGAAGAGCTTGTAGTTCCCCTTCATATTCTCACAATAAAAAATGGAGAAGTTGTCAAACACAGCTTGCCAGAAGGTGTTCTTCCTAAAGCGGATCGCTACCAGCCTCAGGTTAATGGGGAAGCCCGTGTCCTACCGGCAAGCAGTAGTGAGGAAACAAAAGCTGAAATTGTGAAGCAAATCAGTCTACCAGCTGAAGCAGGTCAATTTGA
>NZ_JBPPVC010000009.1:0-85606 GCF_053545015.1 Streptococcus sp. 32226D021BW
CTGAGCCAGGATCAAACTCTCATAAAAAGTTTTGATTCAAACTCAAGCTATTGCTAGCTTTCCGTTTTATTGTTTTTGTTCATTGACGATCTATCCTTAGATAAATCACCCTGCACGTTTGGTTCGTCTTCTTTAATTTTCAAAGGTCTTGTTCGCCGCTCTCGCGACAACTATCTTAGTTTATCATTTCTTCAACTGATTGTCAACACTTTTTTGAAACTTTTTTAATTTCTTTTCTGTGGTGACTTGTCTTAGATTTGACAACTCAATTATTCTATCATCTTCACTTGACCTTGTCAACTACTTTTTGAAACTTTTTTTCAAACGGTTAACACTTTCTCTAAAAGACAACTTAATCAGTCTATCATCTTCATTTCCTCTTGTCAACTCTTTTTGTAGATTTTTTTATGAAATAATGAAAACTGATAACCTAAAAAGATTATCAGCTGTAATTTATTATTTTGTATCTATCTTCTCTTTTACTTCTTCATAAGAAAGAGGATGAACATCTTCGTCTTCATGTTCAATATTCTCTGGCATTTTGCCTGTTTCATAGAGAGATTTGATTTGAACACTGTCGAGAGTTTCATATTTAAGTAATGCTTCTGCGATTAGTTTATGTGTTTCACGATTAGACTGAATAATTTCAGCCGCCTTATTGCGAGCTTCATTTAGTAAATCACGGACTTCATTGTCTAATTCATAGGCAGTTTGTTCTGATATGTGTTTATGAGTTGTCTGACCACCAAACATAGCATGACTACCTTCATACTGCATTGGTCCCATTTTTTCACTCATACCATATTCAGCAACCATAGCACGCGCCATCTGTGTTGCTTGCTCAAAGTCATTTGAGGCACCGGTAGTTTGAGTATTAAAGATAATTTCTTCTGCTACACGACCACCCATAAGCCCAGCCAATTGCTCCTTCATATCTTCTTTTGAAAGTAGCATCTGATCTTCTTTCGGAAGGGCAATCATATATCCACCTGCACGACCGCGAGGTACAATGGTAACTTTATGAACTTCGCGAGCATTTGACAAAACAAGTCCAACAATCGTATGACCAGCTTCGTGATAGGCAACAATTTCACGCTCCTTAGCTGAAACTTGACGGTCTTTCTTAGATGGACCTGCAATAACACGATCTTCTGCTTCGTCAATATCTGAAGCATCAATGACAGTCTTGTTTCGACGTGCAGCTACAAGGGCTGCTTCGTTAAGAACATTCTCTAAATCTGCACCAACATATCCTGGTGTTTGTTGTGCTACTAATTTCAAATCTACATCTGCTGCTAGTGGTTTATTCTTCGCATGAACTTTTAGGATTGCTTCACGTCCTTTAACATCCGGACGACCAACCAATACTTTACGGTCAAAACGACCTGGACGAAGAAGGGCAGGGTCTAAAACATCACTACGGTTGGTTGCGGCAATGACAATAATCCCTTCATTCCCTTCAAAACCATCCATTTCAATCAAGAGTTGGTTGAGGGTTTGTTCACGTTCGTCGTTACCGCCACCCATTCCGACACCACGTTGGCGACCGACAGCATCAATTTCATCGATGAAAATAATAGCTGGTGCTGCTTTTTTGGCATCTTCAAAGAGTGAACGAACACGGCTGGCACCGACACCGACAAACATTTCTACGAAATCTGAACCAGAGATAGAGAAGAATGGCACACCTGCTTCGCCTGCTACAGCCTTGGCAAGCAAGGTTTTACCTGTTCCTGGAGGTCCCTCTAATAAGACACCTGCTGGAATACGGGCACCAAGCTTGGTAAAGCGTTTTGGATCTTTCAAAAACTCTACCACTTCTACCAGTTCTTGTTTTTCTTCTTCTGCACCTGCGACATCTGAGAAACGAACTTTGATATTGCTTTGCTCAAGAGCTTTTGCTTTGTTTCGTCCAAAGTTCATGGCACCTCGAGCTCCACCACCGCCTTGATTCATCATCATCATGAAGAATACACCAACGATAACAAGTGGCAACAAGTTAAAGATAATATTTAACCATAGCCCATTAGAACTTTCAGGCTTAATCGTTACCTTAACACCATTTTCATTTGCTAGGGTTTGTAATTCTGACAAGTTTGTTTCAGATGGAAGAATAAGCGATTTGAAGTTTTTATAGGTGACAGAATTTGAGACTTGGAATAACTTAATAGAAGAGGCAAGCTCATCCTTAGCAGTTTGTTCTGTCTTGTATTTACCAGTAATTTCAATAACGCTTGAATCTGGTTGATAGGTCAATTCTGACACATTGTTATTCTTAAGTTCAGTAATAACTTGTGAATAGCTAATTTCTTGAGTAGCAACCTGCTGACCTGCATTAAAGAACTGGAATGCTGTTAGGATAGTCGCAATAACTAGAATAATGAGAAAAGGATTTTTAATAAATCCTTTATTTGGTTGATTGTTCATAATATAGTAGGAAACCTTTTTCTATTTTGTATAAACTTCCTCTTTTAGTACACCAACATAAGGAAGGTTACGGTAGTTTTCATCGTAGTCTAATCCAAATCCAACTACAAATTCATTTGGAATAGTGAAACAAGTATAGTCTGGCTCAATCTCAACCACTCGACCTTCTGGTTTATCAAGGAGTGTAGCAATTTTGATAGATTCAGCTTGACGGAGAGCAAACAGCTCTTTTAGTTCTTTTAATGTACGACCAGTATCAATAATATCTTCAACAAAGATAATGTGGCGACCAGCAACACTATTGTCCAAATCCTTAATGATTTTAACAGTTCCGCTACTTTCTGTACCACCATGATAGCTTGAAACAACCATATAGTCCGTTTCAATATGTGCATCAATATGCTTCATCAATTCTGCCATGAATGGAATCGAACCTTTCAAAATTCCAACAAGAATAGGGTTCTTGTCCGCGTAGTCTCTTGCTAGAATTTGACCAAGTTCTTTGCACTTTGCAATAATTTCTTCTTCTGAAACAAGAATTTTCTTAATATCTTTGTCCAACATAGTTGTTCTACTCTTTCATTTTTATATATAAGGTAGCTTTGATTATATCATTTTTTATTGATTTACTCAAATCACTGCTAGCAAGATTGGCAATTCCATAAATTTCACCAGCTTGTTCAATGATAATAGCCTCTTGTCGAACTTTCTGCGGTATTTTATTGTCAATAAACCAACGACGGAGTTTTTTAGTGACGCCGTTTATTCGGATAGTATCTCCCGCCTGTCTTCCTCGTACTAGAATGGGTAGATGACTTGGAAAATGTAAAACCTGCTCTGCATCTTCCATTGGGTGATTGAGTGAGAAAATATACGAACCGTAAGAAAAAATACCTTCTGATTCTATCATGATTGGTTCTATTTGCTCATCCGTCTGAGGTCCTATTTTATCAATTGTGAAACTATGATAATCTTTTTCTAAAACATAATTATTTTTTAGTAGATGTTTATAATTCGCTTTTGATTGCAAAATATGAAGAACCTCGTCAAACTGGGAACGGGATAATTGTAAATCAGGAAAGCCTTCTAAATATTCCTCTAGTAAATACCTCTGGACTGCCTGTGTCTGTTGCCGAAAACTTGTCAAATCTGTAACAGACACATCTTTCGTCAAATCTCGTAAAGCCTGTAATAGATTTCTAGTATCAGTTGCAAGGTTATTGACAGCAAGCTCAATTTTAGGATTTTCCTGTTTGAATTGTGGTAAATAGGTATTTCTTACCCTATTTCTGAAATAGTTTAAACTTTGATTGCTAGCATCTTCGAAATGAAATACATTGTCAAAATCAGACTTTTTAAAAGACAAGAGTGGTCGAATGAGTTCTCCATTTGCAAAAGGCTGGATTGACTGAATAGCCGACAAGTGCCGCAAGCGGCTTCCCCTAATCAAACGCATTAAAACTGTTTCTGCTTGGTCATCAGCATGGTGAGCTGTGACGAGAGCGGTATATCCTTCCTGCTCCATGATGTCCGCAAAAAATGCATAACGCCATTTTCTAGCTGCTTCTTCTGAAAATCTTCCTTCAAAATGCGATAGATAGAAGGGAATTTTACATTCCTCTGCCAATTGCTTGAGATAGTTCTCCTCAAGAACGGCTTCCTCCCGTTGTCCATGATTTATATGGGCTATACCAAGTTCAATCCCTAGTTCTTTCCGGAATTCGTATAAGAGGTGAAACAAATTCAGGGAATCCAATCCACCTGACACGGCTACTAGTACTTTCTCATGTTTATCAAAAAAGTGACCATCCAGTGTCACTTTTAAAAATTTATTTTTCATTTACTTTAAAATCCCGTAAACATCATTTGCAATTTGTGTAATCTCATCATAGCTTGATTTATCCGTGAAAATAGATAGGACAAAAGGAGATTCTGCATAAACAATGGCTACATCGTGCTTGACATCATCCGCATCACCAATTTTGTGAGCAACCGGAACAGCAATGTCTTTTGAAATACGTTGGTTATCAAACTGTGTTGATACAAGACTTTCTAAAACATAGCCTTCTTGTTCATACAAGGCTTCCATCATTTTTCCAGCAACTTCTGCTGTGGTTTCACGTGTAACCATATCCCACTTACTACCTGTAATAGCAGTAATATTCTGGTAGAAGTCGTCATAAAACTGATGTGTCACATAGTAAGAAAGTAAATTGCTGGCTACATTATCCGACTCTTTAGCAGTCTTGTTGATCAATTCTTCTACCGAGTATTCTTTATTGTCTGGTGTTTTAGATAAAGACCCACTACCGCCAACAACATAGGCACCTGGAAAGGACATAGAATCTGCCGTGTACTTCACTTTAGTCGTCAAATCAACCTGTCCTGCATTGATTTGCTCCTGAACATAGTAAAGAATAGGTAGTTTAGCAATACTAGCAGAATAAAATACCTTATCTTGATTAAGACCTACTGACTGACCAGTTGAAAGTTGCTTAACATATATTCCTATGTTGTTTTTAGAATATTTCTGAATGAGCAATTGTTGAACTGCTTCCATCCTATTATCAAGAAGCGATAATTCATCCATGGCAATCCACCCCTTGTCCACGACGTAAGCAAAATCACCCATAGGAGTTGTAGCAATTTTAGAAACATTGACAGCTTGATAGGACTTCAAATCTGTTTTTACTTCCTTAGCTTGATTTGCTATCGGAGAAGATAGAAGTGTAAGATTTTTATTGGTCCAATAGGTCTGTTCAACAAGTTTTTCTGTCAAAACGACATCATCAAATAGTTTATTAGTGTCTGCCAGAATGTAGGAGGTATTATCAACCTGAAAAACCAACTCTTTTTTAGAGTTCACAGTTACATCTGTAATCGAAAAAGCTTGATTGGGTTTCAACTGACCTACTACTTCTGTCAATTCTAGGTCAGAATAAAGATTTTCAACTTGAAACACATTTGGATTTTGAGGGATAGTCTGAAAATACTGATCATATACAGTCTGTGTCAATTCATATTCTTCTTGCGCTGTGAGTTTAAACGGTATTTCTGTACTATCAACCACCTGCCATCCAAATAAAACTGGCAATAACCATACGAGCAGTTTCTTTTGCATACTCCCTCCTTTCTATAAATCCTTTTCGTCTAATTTTAATTCCTGATTTTTTTGGGATAACTCTTCCAACTTCTCTTCAGAATGTTGTAAAAATTGTTCCACGACTTTAAAAATAGAATCTGTCATTTTGGTAGCCCCGGAATATTATAGACAAATTCCCCTTCTTTAGAGTATTGATACTTAGCCCGAACATACTTGGCAGCATAGTCCTCATTCTTTAATTTGGTGACCATTTCAGCTACTTGTTTTTGTTCTTTTGTCAACTCAGCATAGTTTTTTTCCAATTCAGCAAGCTTTTTTTCCTGCTTCTGAATATCTGTATAGGTCACCACAAGATTATAGGCTGGCAACATAAATAGAAAAATAACCAGAATCAAAATAGCAGCCATAAAACGATTTTTCTCTTGTCGCTCTGCCAGTTTATGTTGAGATTTTGTGCGTTCTGATTGAATAAAGGCATTATTCAATTGCAGGATTTTAGATTTTCTCATCCGCGTCTATCCTTTTTTCACTAATGATTTCATACATCTTCAGTGCATCTTCTTTTTTTGTAGAATCTTTCATTTCAAGGACCTTCACAGTTAGCAACTTATTGCCGAATTGGATTTCAACCTGATCATCAACTTTTAAATCTGTTGAAGACTTGGCCAGAATACCATTGACTTTAATCCGTCCCTTGTCTGCAACTTCTTTTGCAACCGTTCTGCGCTTGATAATGCGAGATACTTTTAAATATTTATCTAATCTCATACCTTTACCTCAACTACATATTTTACCATTATTTTATTTAATTGAAAAATTTATTCTGCTTTTCTGTTTTTAATTTCTTGTAGTTTTTCAGCAAAAGCAAGCAATTCTTCTAAAATCTCATAGTCTTTTTTCTGCTGAACATTAAAAATAACTGCCAGTTTGCCTTTATTTTCCGTTATTTGAGCCTTTAATTTAGTCGCTGATAAGGCTTCAAAATAATCTTGGGTAAGGAAAATTTGACCAGCTACAGGTTCGAATGTAACCGTTACTTGGTGTTGTCGTTTCATAACTGAGTGACAGAACACTTGATCAAGATAGGACTTAAGCAGACCAATTTCCAGCAAGTAAGCAACTACATCTGGGTATTCTCCAAAGCGATCAATCAATTCTTCCTGTAGATCTTGATAGTTTACACGACTGTCAATATTCTTGATACGCTTGTAAATTTCAATTTTTTGCCGTTGATCAGCAATATAGTCACTTGGTAGGTAGGCATCAATCTGTAAATGAACCTCAGAGTTACTTTTCTGACGTTGGGCTGCCTTCCCTTGTTTTTCCAAAATTGCTTGTTCTAAGAGTTGAGAGTAGAGTTCATAACCAACTGAATCGATAAATCCTGACTGAGCAGCACCTAAAATATTTCCAGCACCCCGAATGGACAAATCTTGCATGGCGATTTTGAAACCGGAACCTAATTCTGTAAAGCCCTTTATAGCCTCCAATCGTTTTTCAGCTACTTCTGTCAAGGACTTGTCTGGACGGTACATAAGGTAGGCATAGGCGATTCGACTAGAACGGCCAACACGCCCCCGAAGTTGATACAAAGTTGACAATCCCATGTGGTCCGCATTTTCTATAAATAAGGTATTTGCATTTGGAATATCGACACCAGTTTCAATAATCGTTGTTGTCACTAAGATATCGTATTCCCCTTCAACAAAAGCATACAGAGTGTTTTCAAGTTGAATTTCCGACATTTGTCCATGAACATAACCGATGCTTGCTTCTGGGACCAATTCTTTCAATTCTGAAACTTTTTGTTCTATAGTGTCAACCTTATTGTAAAGATAGTAAACCTGTCCACCTCGATCAATTTCACGGAGAATAGCATCTCGAATAACGGAAGAATTTGTTTCCATGACATAGGTTTGAACAGGATAGCGATTAGTCGGCGGTGTTTCTATGACTGACAAATCTCGAATACCTAGCATGGACATTTGTAATGTTCGAGGAATTGGAGTTGCTGTCAAGGTCAGGACATCTATTTTTTTCTTGAGTTCCTTCAAACGTTCCTTGTGCTTGACTCCAAAGCGTTGCTCTTCGTCAATGACCAGTAAACCTAAATCAGCAAACACAACATCTTTAGATAATAGCCTATGAGTACCAATGATGATGTCAACTTGACCTTTTTTCAGCTTTTCTAGCGTTTTTTCTTGCTCTGTTTTTGTTTTAAAACGACTCAAGACATCGACATTGACAGGAAATTCAGCAAATCGTTCCTGGAAATTAGCATAGTGTTGTTGGGCTAAAACTGTTGTTGGAACAAGGATAGCTACCTGTTTGCCATCATTGACAGCCTTGAAGGCCGCCCGCATGGCTACCTCTGTCTTACCAAAACCGACATCCCCAACCAAAAGACGATCCATTGGAGAATCTTTCTCCATATCCTTCTTGATTTCATCAATAGAACGGAGTTGATCATCTGTTTCAACGTGTGTAAAGTAGTTGTCAAATTCCACCTGATTATCATCGTCTGGCGAAAAAGCAAAACCTTTCAGTTGGCTACGCTCAGCGTAAAGCTTGATCAAATCATCCGCAATGTCCTCTACCTGCTTCTGAACCCTTTGTTTGGTTCGTTGGAAACGGCCATCGTTTAATTTATTGACTTTTGGCGCTTTTCCATCGGATGCAAGATATTTAGAAAGTAAATCAATCTGCTCTACTGGAATGGAGATGCGATCTGCATTTTGATATTGAACCGTTACATAGTCACGGTGGATGCCTGAGATTTCAATGGTTTCTATCCCTAAATATTGGCCAATCCCATGGACATGGTGAACAACGTAGTCACCGACAGCTAGTTCACTATAATCCTTAATGCGCTCAGCGTTGGAAATATTTGTTCGACGGACCTTGCGTTTGATCTTTTTATTAAAAATCTCTTTCTCAGTAATAAGAACTAGCTTCTCATCCATCAGATGAAAGCCAGAAGCTAACTGACCAATGATCACTTGTTGTTGTCCTTCTACTAATTTATCTGAAGTATGGGTAGGAAGTTGGATGTCATACTCTTGTAAAGATTTCTGTAAAGTCTGTAAACTTGCTTCAGAACTTGCTTGAATAATAACTGTATGTTTGGATTTTTTATATCGAGCTAGTTCTTCTTTCAATAGAGGAATTTGATGGAAAAATTCCTGCATAGGATGCTGGGTAAATTGATGAAGAGCATCAAATTTTACATTTCCTAATCCCTTTTGAAAACTTGAAAAGAAGGTGGCTGGTTTGTATTTTCTCAATTCAGCATAAGTTGAGGTAAAATAATTCAAACTTGACACTGATTTCCCCTTCTGTAAATCATCTGTCAACAAGTCTGCAATTTCTTTTTCAAATTGAGCCTGCTTATCAGCGATTTTATGGAAATCATCCAAAAATAAGGGAGAACCCTTTGGCAAATAATCCAACAAGGTCCAGGTTTGTTCATAGATACAGGACAAGAATTTACGCAAATCTGGATGCCGGTACTCCGTCTGCATGTCCGCTAAAACTTCTCGTAAGTAAGATTCTTGCTCCTCTAGGGTCGATTGGTCAATAGCTGTCTGAATGTATTGGCTAGCTCTGTTATAGTCTTCGGAAGACAAAATGATGTCGGAAGCTGAAGAGATGGATATACTTTCAAGATTTTCTAAGGATTTTTGACTGTCAACATCAAAGATACGAATACCATCAATCTCATCTCCAAAAAATTCTATTCGATAAGGAGCTTCTGCTTGCATGTCAAAAATATCTAGAATATCACCTCGTTGGCTAAATTCTCCCTGAGTTAAGACACGAGCTACCTTTTTATATCCGATATTGACAAGTTTCTTTATAAGATTGTCAACTTCTATTTCTTTACCAACTTCCAGTCGGATGTTAGAAGCTTTAAAAACCTCTGGATTTGGTAACAATATCCGACAGGCAGCTATACTGGCAACTAGGATACCTGAACTAGTAGCATCTGTTAAAAAGTTTAAACTGTCAATCCTTGACTGAGTTCGTTCTTTTGATGCAAAGACAAATTCCGCAATTGGACTATCATCTGTAAAGAAGTTGTAAACGTGCTCATTTCCAATAATGGCTGTTAAATCTGCAACTAGTTTCTCTGCTTCATTTTGAGTAGCAGTCACAATCATTATTTTCTCAGCCATACTATCATAGGCTGTCGCCATTACCAATGACTTACTAGTTCCGGATAATCCTAAAAGTAACTGACGAGTTGATTTATTCAATCCTGACTGCCATTGATTGATTTGCTTGTTCTTATGAAGTAAATCGAGTATATTCATTATCCGTTAAACTTTCTCATAATGGTATCAAAGTCATCTTCTTCTAGATATACATTGACAGCCTTGTCAAGTTTATCTAAAGCCAAGTCAATTTCGATACGGTCTTCTGTGTCAAATCCTGATAGGACATGGTTTACAACGCTCATTTTTCCTTTTGGACGACCTATACCAATCTTAATACGGTCAAATTCCTGCGTTCCAATATGCTTGACAATGGATTTTATCCCATTGTGGCCTCCTGCTGATCCTTTTTGACGGAAACGGATTTTCCCAACTGCCATGTCCAAATCATCATAAGCCACCAGAATATCAGTCTCATCCAATCCATAATAGGCCATCAAGGCATGAACAGCCTTACCTGATTCATTCATGAAAGTCGTTGGCTTGACCAAGTAAATTTTTTCACCGTCAATAAAGGTTGTGGCAATATCTGCTTGGAAAATCTTATCGTGACTAAAGGTCACATTTTCACGTTTGGCAATCTTATCCAGCAACATAAAGCCAACGTTATGTTTTGTTTCATAATAACGGTCTCCGGGATTTCCCAGACCGATGATCAATCGTGTCATTTTTTTCTCCTTACATACCAAAAGGCTGGAAAATACTTTCCAACCTAATTTTCTATTAGACGTTAAAGCGGAACTCCATGATATCCCCATCTTGAACCACGTACTCTTTTCCTTCTTCACGAAGGCGTCCTGCTTCTTTAACAGCCTTCTCAGAGCCGTAGGTCATTAAATCATCGTAGGACATGGTAACGGCACGGATAAAGCCTTTTTCGAAGTCTGAGTGGATGATGCCAGCACACTGAGGAGCTTTCATGCCACGCTTGAAGGTCCAAGCACGCACTTCTTTTTCCCCTGCGGTAAAGTAAGTTCCAAGTCCAAGCAAGTGGTAGGCTGCACGGGTCAACTTGTCCACACCAGATTCTGTCAAACCAAGGGCTTCTAAAAATTCAACCTTGTCTTCATCGTCCAACTCTGAGATTTCCTCTTCTGCACGCGCAGAAATGACCACTACTTCTGCATTTTCTGTTGCTGCAAAGTCACGGATTTGCTGAACATAACTGATAGAGTCAGGATCTGCTACCTTGTCTTCATCGACGTTGGCAACATAGAGGACTGGTTTAGTGGTCAAGAGGAAGAGTTGCTTAACGATTTTTTGTTCTTCATCTGTGAAGTCAACTGTACGGGCAGATTTTCCATCTTCCAAGACAGGCTTGACTTTTTCAAGGACTGCAAATTCTGCGACAGAATCCTTGTCTTTTTGCGTACGAGCCATTTTTTCTACACGCGCATAACGCTTGTTGATGCTCTCTAGGTCCGCCAAAATCAATTCTAGGTTGATGGTATCAATATCAGCGATTGGATCCACAAAGGCGTCTTCACGTCCTTGTTCACGCATGACATTTTCATCATCAAAGGCACGCACCACGTGGACAATGGCATCAACCTCACGAATATTGGCCAAGAATTTGTTACCAAGTCCTTCGCCTTTTGATGCGCCCTTGACAATACCTGCAATATCTGTAAATTCAAAGGTTGTTGGGACGGTCTTTTTTGGTGTAATCAACTCTGTCAACTTCTGCAAACGCTCATCAGGCACTTCTACCATGCCGACGTTTGGATCAATAGTCGCGAAAGGGTAATTTGCAGCTTCTGCTCCTGCCTTGGTAATTGCATTAAATAGGGTTGATTTACCAACGTTTGGCAAACCGACGATTCCTGCTGTTAAAGCCATGTTTTTTACTCTCCAATTAAAAATTCAATCATGACTATTATAGCAGAAATTAGAGGAAAAAGGCGATATGACGGAGCGAAATTAGAAAATTTTATTTATGAAAATACAATGAAAATATGACTACGTTATTTATCATGATAAGACTGATGACAAAGTTATAAAGTTATAATCATCCATACTACTATAAGTTGTCATCGATTTTTTTGACACCTAATAAATCAATGATTTTTTCCCATTTTTCCAGTATCAGTTTTGTCGCTGTCAAGTGACCATAATCCTCTAATAAGCATTGAATAAAATAATGACAATCACGTTGATTAAGCCTCACCTCTTTTTCTTCAGACAGCCGTTTTAATTCACGCCTTACTTTTTGGTAAATTGTCCGATTTCCTTCTTGAATACCCAAAAAATTTTCATTTATCAATAGCAATAAATCTGTTGATATAAGTCTCATGATTACCTTATCTTTTTTAGATATTTTTTTAGTTTTTTTCTTAACTGGACGAGTTTTTTTCTTTACCAATTTCCAATTCCAACCTTGCTTTTTACTGAAATAGTACAAGGTAAACCAGATTAGAAAAATACAAATTTCCAGCAATAGAATTGCAGAACCTTCATGCAGAGGTATCGTCCAAATAGTTCCCGTTATAAATCTAACTGGACCAAATCGTCTCTTACCAAAAATTCCCACGGTCACGTGCATAACCAGAATCATCCCTGATGTCCAAGTGTTAATGTTGAAATATTCATACCAAAAGGACATCCTATCCTTGTCTAGACTTATAATATTAAACCAGAATGTGAGAATAGGGATACTAATATTCAAATAGAGTGGAGCGAAAAAATTTCTATTATCTGCTATAGGGTAAAGTAAGTAAAATACCCCTAAGAAAGTGCTAATTAAAATAAGTAAATTTAAAATATAGTTAAAAATTGACTTGCTAAATTTCTTTTTTTGATTTTTCATATAGTATAGTCTATCAAAAAATCCTGCCAAATGACATGATTGTAAGATTTATCAAAATTTCTGCAAAATTCTCATCGCTGCAGCAAATAAGCCAAAGGCTATTATCATGATTGGGATAAGAACCCACCAATAATTAGCAAGAAACTCCCAAACATTCATTTTTCCTCGTTGTTCCACCACAATTTCCTTCTCAGGTTCTTTTCCTAAAACCAGATAATCCAGACTGACACCAAAGATTTCTGCCAGCTGGACCAGTTTGTCAATGTCTGGCGTTGCTTCGCCATTTTCCCACTTGGAAACAGCCTGACGGGAAATATAGAGCTTCTCTGCTAAGTCATCCTGAGACAAATTTTGACCAGTACGTAACTTTTTGATTTGTTGGGCCAACTGATTCATGATCATTTCCTCCTCTTTTTTCTAAGTCTATTATAGCTTAGAAAGGAACAGTTGACTAGCAATTTTTAGGAAAAAATCGCAACCAGCAGTTGCAAACTGTCAACTAGGCTTCACTCGGCAGAACTTGTTTCATTTTTCGTTCAAAATCATGCCGGCTCATCATAACGACATGGTCACAATTACTGCAGCGGATTTTAATATCCGCTCCTAGTCGGATAACCTCCCACTTATTTGCCTTCTTGCCGGTCGATTTGATGACACAGGCATGGGGCTTTTTCATTTCGACAAAGGTTCCTAATTGGTACATAGACACTCCTTTAGTTCTATTTCTTTCAGTATAACATAAAAACGGCTAAGCTAGCCGTTTATGTTGGAATTAGTTGGTTCGAACTGGTGTCACCAATTGAATGAGGTCATCCCCTTCGCTATTTGGTACCACTGTAAATGGACGAACAGAGGAGATAAAGCTAATTTTGACCTGCTCACTATTGGTAGCCTTCAAGGCTTCAATCAAGTAAGTCGGGTTAAAACTAATTACCAAGTCTTCACCAGTCACTTCTAAGGTATCCAATTCTTCGTTTACACGTCCAACTTCTGGTGAGTTTACATGAGCTGTGACAATATTGTTAGCAATCTCAAGTTTTACTGTACCATTCTGAGTTGCATTTGACAGAAGACGGGCACGTTCCATTGAATGACGGAGATTAGCTGTGTCAAAGACAGCAACTGTTTTGAATTCCGTTGGAATCAGGCGATCCGTATCTGGATAGGTTCCTTCAAGTAAACGTGTATAGAAGCTAATATGCTCACTTCTGAAAAGAATTTGATTGTTTGAGAAGAATACTTCCACAGTTTCAATATCATCTGTAAAAACAACTGTAAATTCGCGAAGAGAACGGCTTGGAATTACCACGTTAAAATCATCACCTGCTTTTTCAAGAACCAATTTACGTTGGCTCATGCGGTGTGAATCTGTCGCAACTGTTTTTAGATTTTTATTATCTGTCAAGACAAAGTGAACACCTGTTAGGATTGGGCGACTTTCTTGCAAGGAAGCTGCAAAAGCTGTTTCGTTGATGGTTTGTTTAAGTACTTTCGTTTCTAGGACCAGAGGTTTTGAAGTTGGCACTTCTTGCAGACGAGGATACTGTTCCGCATCTTTACCTTTCAAAGTAATTTCAGACTTACCACTTGTTAGTACAACTTGCTTTTGCTCGATTTCATTAAAATCAACTACGACATCAGGTAGGCTAGATACAATATTGATAAAGAAGCCTGCTTCTAAAAGAATAGCGCCAGGTGAGCTTATCAACAGACCTGCATTTTCATCCTGGATAGAAATAAAATGTTCGATAGAAATCTGTCCATTAGAACCTGTTAAAGTAATTCCATCACTAGTAACCGTGATTTTAACAGTTGAAAGAATTGGAATAGCATTTTTTGTGCTGATTGCCCGTTTTGTTGTATTCAGTGCTTGGAGAAATACATTTTTGTTAATTGAAAATTGAATCATGGAAACTCCTTTATTTATTATTTATAAGGTTAGTAGTAGTAGTAGGCCCTGTGTATTCTGTGGAAAAGTAGGTCAAAGCCATAACTTTCAAGAAAAATAGCTTGTTCACAACTTGTGGAAAAGTAGATGGATTTTTTAAAACTTATACACAGGTCATCGAATTTTATTTTTGATACTGGTTATTTCGATTTCCAAATTATCATCATCCATTAGCAAACTTTTAATCTTGTTATAGGCATGCATGACTGTCGTATGGTCACGATTACCAAATTCTCTACCAATTTTTGGTAAAGAGTTGTCTGTCATTTCTCGGGCTAAAAACATAGCAACCTGGCGCGCGTGAACAATGTGTTGGACACGTTTAGAGCCCTTTATTTCTTTGAGGCTAACTCCATAGAAATTTCCAACTTCTGTTTGGATTTTTTCAATCGGAATGACCATGTTTTGAGGGTTTGTTTGCTTCCTAGAACGAATGGCTTCAGCAGCTACTTCTACTGTTATCTCAGACAGATTTCGCATGGTAGCAAGTAGGTTAATATCTTTCAATGCTCCCTCAAGATCACGGACGTTGGAATCAAATTGACCTGCTAAGTAGGACAGGGTATCATTAGTGAAATCATAAGGGAAGGCCTCGCATTTATTGCGTAAAATAGCAATACGTGTTTCAAAGTCAGGAGGTGTGATTTCACTCGTTAAGCCCCACTTAAAACGAGTGACTAATCGTTCTTCAAGATTGTCTAGATAGTCGGGATTTCTATCACTTGTCAGGACTATTTGTTTATTTTTTTGATGGAGTGCATTGAAAGTATGGAAAAATTCTTCTTGCGTGGTTTCTTTTTTCTGAATGGATTGGATATCATCAATGAGGAGCAGGTCAAGATTACGATAGGTTTCTTTGAACTGCTTCATTTTATTTAATCGCATGTGTTCCAATAACTCATTGATAAAAGTTTCTGATGAAACATATTTGATTTTTGCATGAGGATTATCAGCCAGGACCTTATTACCGATTGCATTTAGAATATGAGTTTTCCCTAAACCTGGTCCACCAAAGATAAATAGTGGATTATAGAGCTCTCCTAAGTTATCAGAAACAGCTAGTGCAGCCGCTTTTGCCCAATGATTGTTATCTCCTTGAACAAAGTTTGAAAAGGTATATTGGGATTTTATATCAGAATGAACAGGCTGTAGTACTCCCTCTGCTATATCAGTTATAGAAGACGGGGGGGAAGGGCTGTATGTTGTTCTAGTAGTAGAAACTACTTCAGTCACTTCTTCTGTAAATTGGTAGTGAGTAGTGAGCGGTTCACCGAAAATTTCAAAACTAGCCGCAATCATTAGCTCCTCAAAGTTTGTTTCCCAGAAATCTTTTTTAAATGGGCGATTTAAGAAGATGGTGGCTACTTGCTGTTCTAGGTTTAGTAATCTTGCATCTGCAACGTAAAAATCATAAATGGAAGCTTTGAAACTTGCTTGGACTAGTTCAATAAATCGTTGCCAGAATTGTTGTTCTTTATTCATATTTTCCTCCTCTCATTTTCTATTGGCTAGAATAGTGTACCATAAAAAGTAAAAGTTTTCCACAGATAATTTTTAAAATCCACAATGTTCATAAAAGTTTTCCACAGGATGTGAATAAAAGCTAGAACCTGTGTAAATTCTAGCTTTCTTTGTCTTTTTAATTGTGGAAAAAAGTGTTTATGAAAATATTCTATAAACAGGCTTATTTTAAATTGTTGATAATTCGCTCAAATTCTTCAAGGCTATTAAAGCTGATTCGAATTTCTCCATTGCCATTTTTTTTCTGAAGAATTTTTGTGGAGGTTCCTAGAAGTTGATTGAGAATGTTTTCTTGTTCTTTTAGAAATTGATTTTTTGGTTGTGTCTTTATTTTTTTCTTCTTGGATAGAATTTTTTCAAGAGCCCGCACACTTAGATCTTTTTCGATGATTTCCTGAACCCAAGTAGCTTGCTTTACTTCTGAAAATGCAACTAACTGACGCGCGTGGCCTTGTGAAATTTTTCCTTCTTTTATTGCTTGCTGTGTTTCTTTGGAAAGATTTAATAAACGTAGTAAGTTACTGATATAAGGTCTTGATTTTCCCATGATTTGAGCAATTTCATCATGCTTCAATCCCTTGCTGAGTAGTTTTTGATAGGATGTTGCTTCTTCGATAGGATTTAAATCTGAACGCTGTAAATTTTCAATGATTGCTTGATAGAGCAAATCATCATCACTCAATTCTTTGACGATAGCGGGAATTGCTGTTAATCCAGCTAATTGACTAGCTCTCCATCTTCTCTCACCTGCTAATAGTTCATAACCAATAATGGACGACTTTCTTACAATGATTGGTTGGATCAATCCGTTTTCTTTTATAGACTGAGCTAATTCTTCTAGCTTATTTTGGTCAAAATGTATTCTTGGTTGGTAAGGATTTGGCTGGATATCTGAAATATTGATAGTACGTAGTTCTTCCATAATGTTCATTTTAGCAAAAAAAAACAGACTTTACAATCATGTAAAGTCTAGTTTAGATACTACTATTATTGAAGTTGTTCGGTAGAGTGTGTCAACTTGATGTCAACAGTTTCTTTCTTATTGTTTCTATAATAGGTGATGCTTATGCTATCTCCAATTTGGTGCTTATAAAGCGCACTCTGTAGATCACTTTTATTTTCGATGACATCCCCGTCAATTTCAGTAATAACATCATAGGTTTCAAATTTTCCATCTGCTGGCAGGCCTGCTTGTGTAGAAACAACGATAACACCAGATGTTAAGTCAGTATTGGAAAGTCCTGCTTTTTCAAGTTGACTAGTTGACAAATCTGTCAAGTTAACCATGTGAACACCCAGAGCAGGTCGACTGACCTTACCATCTGTTTCTAGTTGATTGATAATGGCCACCGCATCGTTGGAAGGAATTGCAAATCCCATACCTTCAACTGTAACACCAGAACTAGTCAAAGAACTAGAGGAAATTTTGCTAGAAGTAATTCCGATCACTTGACCTTGAATATTGATGAGTGGTCCACCAGAGTTACCTGGGTTAATAGCTGTATCTGTTTGAATAGCATTGGTTGAAATGGTTTGCCCATCTTCAGACTGAGAGGTGACAGTACGACTGAGGCTGGAGATAATCCCCTGTGTGACGGTATTTGCGTAAACACTCCCTAGAGGACTACCGATTGCAATAGCTGTTTCACCAACCTTAATGGTGTCTGAGTCCGCAAATTCAGCTACTGCTGTCACCTTTTCTGCAGTTATTTTGATAACAGCTATGTCAGAGTAGGTGTCAGCACCCACTAATTCCCCAGCTACTTTCTCTCCAGAAGCTAGAAGGATATCAATTTTTTCAGCATTATTGATTACGTGGGTATTGGTTACGATATAGGCATTATTACCGTCTTTCTTATATATAACCCCAGATCCCTCGCCTGCTACTGCTAATTCGTCGGAACTAGAAATATTTCCAAAAATCGCACTCAAGCTATTACTTGCTGCAGTTTGATAGTTAATAACGGAAACCACAGCGTTCTGTACTTTTTCGACAGCCGTGGTTGTCGATGTTTCATTATCATATTGAACATTGCTGATACTGGTAATGGCAGAGCTTGCTTGCTGAACTTGTGGTTGAAAGATGGATGTTGTCAATGCACCGGCTAATCCGCCCACAAAGCCAACTACAAATAGAATAGCGAATTTCAAATATTTTTTCATATAGAGGATCCTTTTCCTTTCTTACATTTTCCTTAAGATTACTCTTGCTTTCTTAATTATAGCTTAAAGTTTTCAAAAATCAATCCACAACCTGTGGATAACTTTGTGAATAATGTGAATTTGCTTTGAAATTCTGAGATTTTTTCAGATTATTTACTAGCAGAAACCTGTGGATATGTTACAATATTTTTATGAAAATAAAATTGATAACCGTTGGAAAATTGAAAGAAAAATACCTTAAAGATGGTATTGCCGAATATAGTAAACGTTTAGGTCGTTTTACAAAGTTGGAACTGATTGAACTGGCCGACGAGAAGACGCCAGATAAGGCTAGTCAGGCAGAAAATGAGCAGATATTGAAAAAGGAAGCTGAGCGAATTATAGCTAAAATTGGTGAACGAGATTATGTCATCGCTCTAGCCATTGAAGGAAAACAGTTTCCTTCTGAAGAGTTTAGTAAGAAACTAGCTGACATTACAGTGAGTGGCTATTCTGATATTACTTTTATTATCGGTGGCAGTCTTGGCTTGGATCCACAAGTGAAAAAAAGAGCCAATTTACTGATGAGTTTTGGACAATTGACCCTCCCTCACCAACTAATGAAATTGGTTCTTATCGAGCAAATTTATCGCGCCTTTATGATTCAACAAGGCAGTCCCTACCATAAATAGTTTCACGTGAAACAAGGAGTTAGAATGAAGCAGAAAGATTATCGTGTTTTTGAAGGCTTGCGGGTAGCTTGTTGCTTGACCTTTATTAGTGGCTATCTCAATGCTTTTACCTACGTGACCCAAGGTGGTCGTTTTGCTGGTGTACAATCTGGCAATGTGATTTCTCTTGCCTATTATATGACCAAGGGGGATTTTGTTCAGGTACTTAATTTTTGTGTCCCTATTTTATTTTTTGTTATTGGACAATTTTTTACCTATTTAGCTAGAAAATATTTTGAAAAACAATCTTGGTCCTGGCACTTTGGTAGTAGCTTGATCATGCTGATTTGCATTCTTTTGACAATTTTTCTATCTCCCATGATGCCTGCTTCTTTCACCATCGCTAGTTTGGCTTTTGTAGCCTCTATCCAGGTGGAGACCTTTAGAAGGTTGAGAGGTGCTCCCTATGCCAATGTCATGATGACTGGAAATGTGAAGAATGCGGCTTATCTTTGGTTTAAAGGTATGATTGAACGGGATGCAGAGCTGAAAAAGACAGGAAGAAATATTTTACTTACGATTATTGGTTTTATGCTCGGTGTTATAAGTGCAACGCAGCTATCCTTTCAGTTTAAAGAATATGCTTTAATCGGTATTCTCCTACCAGTCCTCTATATCAACTATCAATTATGGCAAGAAAAAAGACCTATCTCACGATAGGCCAAGATGATTCCAGCAGGATTCGAACCTGCGACCGTTCGCTTAGAAGGCGAATGCTCTATCCAGCTGAGCTATGGAACCCTAACTATTCAATTGTACATTAAACGATTAACTCTGTCAATAGTGCAAAAATTTTAAAAAAAGTATTGACAAAAAATTATCGGTGTATTATACTAGTTATTGTTCTGAAAAAATGGTCCGTTGGTCAAGGGGTTAAGACACCGCCTTTTCACGGCGGTAACACGGGTTCGAATCCCGTACGGACTATTCTTTCCGCCATAGCTCAGTCGGTAGAGCGCATGACTGTTAATCATGATGTCACAGGTTCGAGCCCTGTTGGCGGAGTAAATAAAGACTAGGAAGCCTTGAGAAATCAAGGTTTTATTTTTTAAAAATTTATAGTAAATGAAAACCTCTCAGTAATCTATCTATACTGGGAGGTTTTTATTGTACTTATTTCGAAAGATTTGGTAGCTAATAAACATGCCAAGGGCGGAGAATGAGATTATTAAACCTAGGTAAAAACCTTGAGGTGTAAAGGTAAGAATTACTTGTGATTGCCCAGGCTTGACATCAACTTTCATAAAACCACTTTGCGCTTTTTGAATACTTACTGGTTCCCCATCAATTGTTGCAGACCATCCTTTATCGTAGGGTAGGGTTAAAAGAAGCGAAGCTTCATTTTCTGTTTCAAAGTCAATAGTGACCGTGTTTCCTTCAGTTTTTGTAACAATATTTTTTTCTTTTAGTATAGTTACAGCATTTTGGAATGCAATTAGATCTAGACGGTAGAATTGAGGTTTATCGAAGGAAACTTGATTATTTTCAGGGAAGTGAATGTCAACCTTTACTACCTGTTCTTCAGGGAAATCACCAACATTAAAGAATGAAAAAGCATTATCTAATGTAAACTCGGTTGACTGATTGTTGACAGAGATGACAACTTTCTTATGGTTCTCATTTGAGAAAGTTATTTTTGGTAAATTAAGATAGACTTGACTATTTGCAGGTACTGTTAATGCATAACTAACTTTAGCACTCGTTTCCTCATTTGCTTTATTAACGGTGATACGATTTCCTAATTCAGTCGCATATTGAGATGAAGTGATTGGAATGCTGTAGTAATATTTATGGTTTACACCAGATAGCTGATTTAGGAAATTTGTTTGATTATCAAGTGTGAGGTTTGTAAACTTTACATCCTTGTAAACTTGATTGGTGAGAATAGCCAGACCTTGATTAAAACTATTTTCATACAAGTTCATTTTATCACCACTTTGATAAAGTGAGAAACCAAATTTATTTGGATCAAGAGTTGCTAGATTGTATTTTATGCCAAATAGACTATCAGCAATGATGGTATTATTTTGATAGCGGAGGTTAAGATTAGTCCCATCTGAACGGAAACCTAATTTATCAAGGACAGAGCCAGAAGATCTATTGCGAATAGAAGAGAATTGAGAAATACCATTGTAGTTGTACTTCATACTATCATTGCCCGTTTGTGGTAACAATCTTTCAGTTCGATAGAAAGCAGTATTATCAGATTTTGCTGACTTGACAAGCTTGTCAATATCTGTCAATTTTTCTTCATAGTTTGAACGACTTGGAAAATGCCATTCCTCAGATAATCCCTGTACTTGATAGTGAGTATGGATACCGATTTCAAATAAGCCAAAGAATAGGAAAGTAGTAGCAATCCATTTAGCAGATAGCTTTCGATGAAAAAGGAGCCAAAATAGGACAATGTAAAGAATTAGAAATTCAACTGTCAATAAAAAGTTTACATCTTGTAAGAATTCATAGTTCTGCTTAAATAGATAAGTTAGTAGAAAACCTAGTAATATAACCGAGATGCTTCTATAGATGCTTTTAATAGAAACTTGCTTTAATCGTATAATTGTTTCTGCAGCTAGGTAGATAAGGATGGTAGATAGGACCCAAGAATAGCGGTATAAAAACATATTCGGAGCATGCATCCCCTGCCAAAATAAGTTGAGTGGTTGGAGGTAGAAACTAGCAATGACAATACTGATTAGTAGACCGTATGAACATTTTATTGTCCACCTTACCTCTTTTATGGTAAAGAATAGTATTGTGAAAATGAGTGGCAGTAATCCTACATAAATCATAGGGATGGAGCCAAATTTTGTTGTGTCAAAACTACCGACTAAATTTTTTGCAAAGAAGTCAAAATACCAGGAGTCTTCCGTTTTTAGATTGACAATCTTTGTAAAGGTTTCGCCGTGCGTTTTCAAATCTAGATAGGTAGGAAGTAGCATAAACATACTACTTAGTGCTGATAAAATTGATACAACTGTAAAGTTTATGAATATTTTTATCCTGTTTTTTTCTAACCAAGATAATTGAACAAGTGCCCACAGTGCTAGAAAAATAGCAGCCATATAGCCAAAGTAGTAGTTTTGAACAAACAAACATGTCAAAGCTAGATAATAGATAATCTGATTTTTTCCTTCTATCAATCGGTGTAAACCAAGTAGGATAATAGGAATGAGGATGAAGACATCTAGCCAGCTATTGATTTCTAATTGACTGGTAGAAAAACTCATCAATGAGTAGGAAGTAGAAAGAAGAAGCGTCCAGGAAGGTTCAAGTTTTTTATGTATCCCTTTCAAGCTAAAATAGGTTGACAAACCTATCAATCCAAACTTGACAATAGTGACAAGATAGAGTGCGTCTGGCATGGATTGTAAATCAAAGAAGAACACAATAGGTGATAGAAAGGAACCTAGATAGTAAGAGGATAAGGCATAGAAATTTAGACCTAATCCACTTGTAAAGGTATAAAAAAGAGAACCATCACCGTGTAAAGTATTGCGTAACGTTTGATTAAAAATGACATATTGATGGAAGCCATCGCTAGCCAAAATGGTTGTATCACTTCCCCACCAAATGCCTTGAAAAGCTAGGACAAGGGAAATAATTCCTAGAGGAATCAAAAAAGATAGGAGGTAATAGGTCGATTTTTTTGTAAATATTTTTCTCATATATTTAAAAGAAAAGGCGAGTAAATCGCCTTTTTATTATGCTTTCCAAAGCTCTTGTACTTTTGCTTGTACTTCAGCATTTTCTAGGAATTCATCATAGGTTTCGTCAATGCGGTCAATCACGCCATTTTTAGAGATAACAATGATGTGGTTTGCTAAAGTTTGAATAAATTCATGGTCATGGCTAGCAAAGATAATGGACTCTTTGAAGGCTTTCAAACCATCGTTTAGACTGGAAATAGATTCCAAGTCCAAGTGGTTGGTTGGATCATCCAATACCAAAACATTTGATTTGAGAAGCATAAGTTTTGATAGCATCACGCGCACCTTTTCGCCCCCTGACAAGACGTTGACAGGTTTGTTTACTTCATCGCCTGAGAAGAGCATACGACCCAAGAAACCACGCAAGAAGGTATTATCATCTTCTTCCTTGCTAGCAAATTGACGGAGCCAGTCTAGGATGGATTCGTTGGTGTCAAAATCACGGCTGTTGTCTTTTGGTAGGTAAGATTGACTGGTAGTGACACCCCACTTGACAGTACCTTCATACTCGATATCACCCATCAAGGCACGAATCAGAGCAGTTGTTTGGATGTCGTTTTGACCAATGAGGGCCGTCTTATCACCTGGACGTAGGATAAAGCTGATATTATCCAAAATGGTTTCACCGTCGATGACAACTTTTAAGTTCTCAACTGTCAAGAGGTCGTTACCAATTTCACGTTCAGATTTGAAGTTGATAAATGGGTATTTACGGCTAGAAGGGATAATTTCTTCTAACTCAATTTTATCCAACATCTTTTTACGAGAGGTTGCTTGTTTGGACTTAGAGGCATTGGCAGAGAAGCGGGCAACGAATTCTTGTAATTCCTTGATTTTTTCTTCTGCCTTGGCATTGCGGTCTGCTTGCAAACGAGCAGCCAATTCACTGGATTGTTTCCAGAAGTCGTAGTTACCAACGAAAATCTTGATTTTACCGAAGTCAAGGTCGGCCATGTGGGTACATACTTTGTTGAGGAAGTGGCGGTCGTGGGATACAACGATCACTGTATTTTCAAAGTCAATCAGGAAATCTTCCAACCAGTTGATGGACTGAATATCCAAACCGTTGGTCGGCTCGTCCAAGAGAAGCACATCAGGTTTACCAAAGAGGGCCTTGGCCAAGAGAACCTTAACCTTTTCACCGTTGGTCAATTCACTCATGTTTTGGTAGTGGAGGTCTTCTGAGATGTTGAGGTTTTGGAGCAATTGTGAAGCTTCACTTTCTGCTTCCCAACCACCAAGTTCAGCAAATTCACCTTCTAATTCAGCAGCACGGACACCATCTTCATCAGAAAAATCTTCTTTCATGTAGATGGCATCTTTTTCTTTCATGATGCTGTAAAGTTGCTCATTTCCCATGATAACGACGTCAATCACGCGCTCATCTTCGTAGTCGAAATGGTTTTGACGAAGAACAGATAAACGCTCGTCTGGTCCAAGGGAGATATGGCCTGTTGAAGGCTCAATGTCACCTGCAAGGATTTTCAAGAATGTAGATTTACCAGCACCGTTGGCACCAATTAAACCGTAGGTGTTTCCAGCTGTAAATTTAATATTGACATCATCAAATAATTTGCGGTCGCTAAAGCGAAGCGACACATCAGATACTGTAAGCATAGTTTCTCCTCTGTTTCTGTCTATTAGTTTAATTGTACTAGAAAGAACTTGAATTTTCAATGAATTACATTGGAATTAAAATATCTTCATCGTATTGTTGATGGTCTTTTTGTAAGCTAAAGCCACGACCACGAACTTGACTGGCAGGCATAACAACCATAAAAGCAGCTTCATCGATTTCCAGTATAGCTGTTTCCAATTTTTGCATCTCTGGAATAGAGATGGTGGTCATCAACATACGCTTGTCAACACCTGTAAATCCCCCGATAACAGGAAACTCTGTTACACCACGATCTGCCACCTTTGTGATGTAGTCTTTGATTTGGCTAGATTTATGGGAAATAATCATGACATTTCGAGATGATTGGGTACCGGACATCATGCGGTTGACAATGTAAGTAATAGTCATGAGGGCAATAATCGAATGCATGACAGTATCTGGATCAAAAGCGATGAAACCAAGTCCAACGATAATGCCATCGATAATAGCCATTGTTACTCCTAGTGATAGGGGAGTGTATTTATGAATCAATTGAATAAGGATACCTGTACCACCGGTAGATGAGTTTCCAAGAAAGACAAGTCCAAGCCCAAAACCAAGGATAATCCCACCAAAAATAGCAGCAAGTAAAGGATTATCTGTCAAGTTTGGTAAACCAGCTGTCAACTTGATGCAAAATGGATAAATTAAGGAGCCGTAAACGGTTTTGACAAAGACAGATTTCCCTAGAAAAATCCAACAAATAATGAGTAAGGGAATATTGCAATAGAGGACAAAATCGGCAGGGTTCCAGCCGAACAGGGCATTGAGAGCGATGGCAAGTCCTCCTACTCCCCCAGAAACGATATTATTTTCTAAAAATAGACTGTTAAAACCGATAGCCATAACGATGGAACCAAGGGTCACATAAGCAAAATCTTTAATCCGTTCTTTCATTATTTCTCCTTCTTTGATTTTATAGAATGCAATTTATATTATCCCTAAAATCTAGCTTATCGTCAAGGATTGGAAGTATTGACTTTCTAATTTTTAAGAGGTATAATGGTATTTAATCAGAAGAGTAGGTAATCCTCCATTTTTAGAGAGCTTGTGGTCGCTGCAAACAGGTAATGGTGATTGGTGAATGGACTGATTTTGTAATGAATTCGAACCAATAAGGATTCGGCTAGCAGGCCTTATGTGCATAAAGATGGGAGTATGTTCTCCTAAGTAAGGTGGTACCGTGTCCTTGACGCCCTTGCACAGTTTCTGTGCGGGGCTTTTTTTATGAAAATTATCAGATGAGGTGAAGGAATGACCAAACCAATTATATTGACGGGAGACCGTCCAACAGGCAAATTACATATTGGACATTATGTTGGTTCGTTGAAAAATCGTGTTTTATTACAGGATGCAGGTCAACATGAACTTTTTGTCTTTTTAGCTGACCAACAAGCGTTGACAGATCATGCTAAAGAGCCACAAAAGATTATCGAGTCAGTTGGAAACGTAGCACTAGATTATCTAGCGGCAGGACTTGATCCAGCTAAGACAACTATTTTCATCCAAAGTCAGATTCCTGAACTAGCAGAGCTGACCATGTACTACATGAACTTGGTATCTGTTGCACGTCTAGAACGCAATCCGACTGTAAAAACCGAGATTGCTCAGAAGGGATTTGGCGAAGGGATTCCAGCTGGTTTCTTGGTCTATCCTGTGTCTCAAGCAGCTGACATCACAGCCTTCAAGGCAAACTTTGTTCCAGTAGGAAATGACCAGAAACCGATGATTGAACAGACCCGTGAAATCGTTCGTAGTTTTAACCATGCTTATCAGACGGATATTTTGGTAGAGCCGGAAGGCATCTATCCTGAAAATGAAGCAGCAGGTCGCTTACCAGGTTTGGACGGCAATGCCAAGATGTCTAAGTCACTTGGAAATGGGATTTACTTGGCAGATGACATGGATACACTTAAAAAGAAAGTTATGTCTATGTACACAGATCCTAACCACATTCGTGTAGAAGACCCAGGTAAGATTGAAGGAAATATGGTTTTCCACTATCTTGATGTTTTCGGACGTGAAGAAGATAAAGCTGAGATTGAGGCTATGAAGGAGCATTACCAGCGTGGTGGCTTGGGGGATGTGAAAACCAAACGCTATCTTCTTGATATATTAGAACGTGAACTGGGACCAATCCGTGAGCGCCGTCTGGAGTTTGCACAAGATATGGGTCAAGTGTATGCTATGTTGGAAGAAGGAAGTCGCAAGGCTCGTCAGGTCGCAGCAACCACTCTCGATCAAGTCAAGGATGCCATGGGAATTAACTACTTTAAATAAGGTTAACGATGAAAGAGCAATGTTTAAGAAACGTTGCTTTTTTCATTTGTTTTATAATGAAGCAAAAAACAAACGTTCGATTTTCTAAAAGAAAGTAGGAATGAATTTTCTGAATTTTTATTATTACTTATTTTAAAGCGAATAATATTTGACAAATGATTTCAAAATGTTATCATAAATAAAATAATTATAGCGATAGCTAGTAACAAAAAAGAAAAGAGGAAGAAAATGTCAAACTGGGACACTAAATTTTTGAAAAAAGGCTTTACCTTTGATGATGTATTACTTATTCCGGCTGAAAGTCATGTATTGCCACATGATATTGATTTAAAAACACAATTAGCACCTAACTTGACTTTAAATCTTCCGATTATTTCTGCGGCTATGGATACCGTAACGGATAGCAAAATGGCCATTGCTATGGCGCGTGCAGGTGGTTTGGGAGTTATCCATAAGAATATGTCTATTGCAGAGCAGGCTGAAGAAGTTCGTAAGGTAAAACGTTCTGAAAATGGTGTCATTATTGATCCATTCTTCTTAACTCCAGAGCATACCATCGCTGAAGCTGAAAAGTTGATGGGCACTTATCGCATTTCAGGTGTGCCGATTGTAGAAACGATGGAAAACCGTAAGTTAGTTGGGATTATCACCAACCGCGATATGCGCTTTATCTCAGATTACTCACAACCAATTTCTACCAATATGACCAGTGACGGCTTGGTAACAGCGCCAGTTGGAACAGATTTAGCGACTGCTGAAGCTATTCTTCACAAACATCGTATTGAAAAATTGCCACTGATCGATGAAAATGGTCGTTTGTCAGGTTTGATTACTATCAAGGATATTGAAAAAGTGATTGAGTTCCCAAATGCTGCCAAGGACGAATTTGGTCGTCTTTTGGTTGCAGGTGCTGTGGGCGTTACTTCTGATACCTTTGAACGTGCTGAAGCTCTCTTTGAAGCAGGTGCAGATGCGATTGTCATCGATACAGCTCATGGTCACTCAGCAGGTGTTCTTCGTAAGATTAAAGAAATCCGTGACCACTTCCCAACTCGTACCTTGATTGCAGGTAACATTGCTACAGCTGAAGGCGCTCGTGCCCTTTATGAAGCAGGGGTTGATGTCGTTAAAGTTGGTATTGGACCAGGCTCAATCTGTACAACTCGCGTTATCGCAGGTGTCGGCGTACCGCAAGTGACAGCTATTTACGATGCGGCAGGCGTTGCTCGTGAATATGGTAAAACCATCATTGCTGATGGTGGTATCAAGTATTCAGGTGACATTGTCAAGGCTCTTGCAGCTGGTGGTCATGCTGTCATGCTTGGCTCTATGTTCGCTGGAACGGATGAGGCACCCGGTGAAACAGAAATCTTCCAAGGTCGTAAGTTCAAGACCTATCGTGGTATGGGCTCTATTGCAGCCATGAAACAAGGTTCAAAAGACCGTTATTTCCAAGCATCTGTCAATGAAGCTAACAAGTTGGTTCCAGAAGGAATTGAGGGTCGTGTAGCCTATAAAGGTTCTGTTGCAGATATGATTTTCCAAATGGTTGGTGGACTTCGCTCAGGTATGGGCTATGTTGGCGCTGGTAACTTGACTGAACTACATGAAAATGCGCAATTCATCGAAATGTCAGGTGCTGGTTTGAAAGAAAGCCATCCACACGATGTTCAAATTACAAATGAAGCTCCAAACTATTCAGTACAATAAGAATAAGACCCTGATTGACAGGGTCTTTACTATTTTGTAAACCTAGTTGACAAAGTTGTAATTTTTTTAGTTCTATGTGAAGAGTTGCAACTACAATTGGAGCTAGGAAAAGCTAGTTTACGAAGTAATAAAAAAGTAACTGAATATAAAATCAGTTACTTGCTTTCAACGATAGTGCCAGACTGGATATGAAAGATTTTTAAACTATCTGGTAGCTTGTGTAAATGGTCCAAAGATGTTGTAGTGATAAAGGTTTGAATAGTATCCGTAATAGTTTCTAGTAGTTTGATTTGTCGATTGTTATCTAGCTCACTCATAACATCGTCTAAAAGTAGAATTGGGTATTCTCTAGTGATTTCCTTCATCAGTTCAATTTCAGCTAGTTTGAGTGACAGAACGAGACTACGATGTTGTCCCTGGCTACCATAGTGGGCATTCATACCATTTATAAAGAAAGCTACATCATCTCGGTGTGGGCCAACTCCTGTATTTTTCTTAAACAAATCACGTTTACGAGACTTTTCTAGTTCTGTCAAGAATATGTCAACCAAGTTGTCAGTATTTGTAAAGTTTATAGAGGATTGATATTCGATGGTTAATTCTTCTTTTTGATTGGAGATTTCCTGTACTTTTTTGTTTCCAAATCCCTCTAGTTTTTTTAGGAAATCAAGCCTATGCTGAATAACTCGACTGCCATATTCAGCAAGCTGTTGATCAAGTACTGATAGAAAAGTTTCATCAACCTTATCAGAGGATTTTAGGTAGGCATTGCGTTGCTTGAGAGTGTGATTGTAGTTAGTCAAGTCAGCAAGATAGAGTGGCTTGATTTGCCCGAGCTCGACATCGATGAACTTTCTTCTCAAAGCAGGCGCACCTTTTATCAGCTGTAAATCTTCAGGGGCGAAGAGAACAACATTCATGTGGCCGATATAGTTGGAAAGCTTGGCTTGTTTGAGATGGTTGACCTTGGTCACTCGCCCCTTGTCTGTCAAGTGAATGTCAAGGGGAACTTTACCGCTTGTGCGATGGAGTAAACCAGATATGGACAATTCCTTTTCTTGAAATTGTAGTAAATCCTTGTCTGTTCGGGTACGGTGGCTGCGTGTCAAGGCTAAAAAATAGATTGATTCCAAAATATTGGTTTTACCTTGGGCGTTCTCACCCAAAAAGACATTAAGCCCCTTGTTGAACTCAATATCTTGTTGCCTGTAATTGCGAAAGTGCCGTAATGCTAATGTTTCAAGCCACATTCTTACATACCAGGGAAGCGAATAGGCTTCTTATCGTCTTTTTTATTTGTTTGCTTGGAAGCGGTCACCTGCTTCTTATTTTTTTTATTCTCTTGATTTAACTTTTTAACGATAGCCGCTACGCGTTCTTTTTCTACTTGATCTTCTTGGTGCTGCTTTATTTCTTCTGGACTAGGTGCAACGATTGTGATGCTGGTGTTGTGGTCTGGGAGTGTGATAATATCACCGATACGGATTTTTTTTCCGCGTCTTTTTTCATCCTCTCCATTGAAAAGAATGGTATTTTCTTCTAAGAAACCTTTAATGGCCCCACCTGAGTGGAGAATACCAGTTGTTTTCAATAATGCTTGTAATGTAATGTAGTCATCAAATAATTTAAATTCCATAAGTCACCTCGTTACAGAATATTATATCACAGAAAAATGATATAATGGAAGGTACAATGTTTGAAAGAGGAAGAAGATGAAATTACAAGAAGGAATTGATTTGCATTTTATTGAAACAGATCAGTTTACTACAAATAGAATAAAAGTGCGTTTTGCAGCCGAGATGAGTGAGGCAACTGTAGCAGGTCGTGTGTTGGTTGCTAATATTCTGGAAATGGGCAACCAAGATTATCCAACGGCTCAGGCGATGCGTAGGCGGTTGGCAGAGCTATACGGAGCACATTTCTCAACGTCTGTTGCTAAACGTGGCCGTGTACATCTAGTTGATTTGACCATTTCTTATGTCAATCCACGTTATTTGCCTAATAATGAAGATATTACCCTAGCAATTCTTGATTTTTTATATGCCTGCCTATTTCGTCCTCTCAAGCAAGGTCAGGGGTTTGATCAGAAAATCTTTGAAGTGGAGAAAAAGAATTTAATCAATTTTCTTGAGTCGGAGGTAGAAGATAATTTCTACCATGCTGATGTCGAATTGAATAGGTTATTTTATCAAGATAAGGCCTTGCAAATTCCGCGGGTTAGTCGTCTAGACTTAGTTGAGCAAGAAACAGCAGAATCGGTATTTAAAATCTATCGGAATATGTTGCGGGTAGATAAGATTGACATCTTTGTCATTGGAACTGTAGATCAGGACTTGGTTCGAGAAAAATTGGAAACCTTCAAATTTACCTATCGGAATCCTAAGTTGGAATTAGAGTATCAGCAGGAGTATTCAAAGGTTACTCGCGAGAAGGTCGAACGCAAACAGGCAAGACAATCCATTTTAGAATTGGCTTATCATTTACAAGTCCTTTACAATGATGTAAACTACCCTGCTTTAGTTGTTTTTAATGGATTACTAGGAGCCTTTTCACATTCTAAATTATTTGTAAATATCCGTGAAAAGGAGAGCTTGGCCTATACAATCGGAAGTCAGGTGTCTATTTTTTCTGGAATGATGAAGGTTTACGCAGGCATCAATCGTGGGGATCGTTTGAAAGTGATGAAGCTAATTAGTAAGCAGTTGCTTGATCTGAAACGTGGGAAATTTACAGTAGATGAATTAGAGTTGACAAAGAACATGCTTATTCATTCAGCAACCCTAGCTCAAGATAGACAGAATAACTTGATAGAACAGACTTATAACCAGATTAGTATGGGTGAACGTAATTTAACATGGTTAGAATGGATAGAAGCTGTAAAGTCGGTGTCAATTGAGGATGTTGTTCGAGTGGGCAATATGATAAATTTACAGGCTGTTTACTTTATGGAGGGAACAGAAGAATGAAACTAATCGATAAAAAGTATCCTTATATGAAAGAACCTGTCTATCAGGCAAAACTTGACAACGGGTTGACAGTCATTCTTTTGCCTAAGACCGATTTCCACGAAACTTATGGAGTGATAACGACAAATTTTGGAGCTTTACACACCCATATTCTTTTTGAAGATGGTAAGTCTAATAGCTATCCTGCTGGTATCGCGCATTTTTTAGAGCATAAGTTGTTTGAAACGGAAGATGAAGAAGATGTCATGAATGAGTTTGCGAAATTTGGTGCAAGTGCGAATGCCTATACCAGTTTTAGACAGACCAGTTATCTATTTTCTACTACTCAAGAGGTTTTACCAGCACTATCTTTGTTACAATCATTTGTTCGTCAACCTTATTTTACAGATGAAAACGTGGCACGAGAACAAGGAATCATTGAGCAAGAGATCGAAATGTATCAAGATGATGTCGATTATCGATTGTTTACAGGAATTTTAGGGTCACTATACCCTCAAACTCCATTGGCTCATGATATAGCAGGGACAGTTGAATCTATAAGGCAGATTAAAGCAGATGATTTGTATGAGAATTTTGATTTGTTTTATCACCCGTCGAACATGAATTTGTTCGTCATTGGTAACTTTGATTTGGATCAGGTATGGCAGCAGATTTCAAGTTATCAGGCAGCTCAACTTGATGAAAAACTGCCTAGGTTTGATATAAAGGCAATTGAAAAACTGCCTATTCTTCAGCACCGTATGGAAGAGTTTGAAGTATCTACTCCAAAATTAGCAGTTGGTTTACGGGGAAATGATGTATTTGAACCTGCTGAAATGCAGCAGTATCGTCTGTGCTTACAGCTTTTGTTTGCCATGTTGTTTGGTTGGACTTCCAAACGCTATCAGGATTTGTATGAATTAGGGAAAATTGATTCCTCATTTCAGTTTCAGTTAGAAGTTACTCCAGACTATCATTATTTGGTTATTTCTGGTGATACGCAGGAGCCTATTACCTTGTCTAGTATGTTGATGAGGGCTGTTCGCAATTTTGAGCGAGATGAAGATGTAAATGAAAATCACTTACAATTATTAAAGAATGAAATGTATGGTGATTTTATCCGTAGTTTGAATTCTTTGGAATTTACAGCTAGTCACTTTGTGGCTCAGTATTCGGATGTTGAAAATGTATTTGATTTGCCACAATTGGTGGAAGAAATAAATTTAGAGGATATTAGGGAGGCAGGCCGTCGTTTTATTGGTCAGTGTGACATGACTGATTTTACGATTATTCCCAAATAAAAGGACCTAACTCATCGAAATTTCCTTAGATTTTTGTTAGAATAGAGTATTGTATATTAGTGAATAGAGGGGAGAGTTAGTAGTGCGACAAAAGAGTATTGGTGAGGTACTTAGAGCAGCGCGTGAGTCACGAGGTTGGACCTTTGTTGATTTGCAGAGAATGACGAAAATCCATGCAAGGTATTTGCAAGCATTGGAGTACAATGATTTTGATTCTATTTCTGAAGATGAGGATGTTGATTACGTCTTAGCGGTTTATGCAGATGCCTTAGAATTGGATGCGGATGTTCTGTTAGAAGCCTACGATAGCAATAGTTTGATAAAGTATCGTGAAGAAGGCGAGGAGGAAATCTTAGCGGCAGAATTGAAAAGAAGCTATCGGGTAAAAAAGAAAGATCATAAATCCTTTCTTCCCTTGATTTATCTCTTGCTTGCTTCAGCTTTCATCATTATTTTTGTGACCTATATAGCATATAGCCGTATGCAAGATCAAGTGTTGCCTACTTCGGAAACTTCCTACTCTGTTGTTGGGCAAACTGCTACAAGTACGTCTTCTGAAACAAGCACACCAGAGCAGTCCACAACTTCGTCAAGTAGCATGTCTGCTAAAAATATTAGCATTTCAGGTAGTGGAGATTACATTGTAGCGACTGTTACAGAAACTGTTTATCCAGTAGAAGTTACCCTTTCGGTTAAAGATGCTACTAGCTGGATTAGTTTATCCGGGACAGAATTGGCAGAGGGAGTGGTACTTTCTCCTGAAAATCCGACGGTTACGACTAGCCTGCCAGAAGGCACCAGCGAAGCCTATCTTGTTTTAGGTGTAGTGAAAGGGGTAGATATTACTATCGCCGGTCAACAATTGGATACGAAAGCATTAACGAGTGATACAGGTTCTATTGGACTAGTATTTGAATAAAAAGGAAACACAATGAAAAAAGAAAATATTCCCAACGCTTTGACAGTCGGACGGATTTTGATTATCCCAATCTTTATCCTTTTTCTTACTGTCTGGCAGTCAGCTATTAGCCATATTTTAGCGGCAGTCATTTTTGCCCTAGCAAGTATTACGGATTATCTGGATGGTTATTTGGCTCGTAAGTGGCAGGTAGTGACAAACTTTGGTAAGTTTGCAGATCCGATGGCTGATAAGATTTTGGTTATGTCTGCCTTCATTATGTTGGTGGAACTTGGTTTTGCTCCAGCATGGGTGGTAGCCATTATTATCTGTCGTGAATTGGCAGTGACGGGTCTTCGTTTGCTCTTGGTTGAAAATGGTGGAACCGTTTTGGCAGCAGCTATGCCAGGTAAAATTAAGACATTCTCACAGATGTTTGCGGTGATTTTTCTGCTCTTGCATTGGAGTTTGTTGGGTCAGATTACGCTTTATATTGCACTTTTCTTTACCCTTTATTCAGGTTATGACTATTTCAAGGGTGCATCTTTCTTATTCAAAGATACGTTTAAGTGATGACAAATATTATTGAAGTAAAAAATCTTAAGTATAAATATAGTCAAGATGATGAGGATTATACCTTAAACGATGTTTCGTTTCACGTGAAACAGGGTGAATGGTTGTCCATCATCGGTCATAATGGTTCAGGGAAATCAACAACTGTTCGTTTGATTGATGGATTATTGGAAGCTGAGTCTGGAGATATTATCATTGATGGTGATGTTCTAACAGTTGATAATGTCTGGGATAAGCGACGTTTGATCGGTATGGTATTTCAAAATCCAGATAACCAATTTGTAGGCGCTACAGTTGAAGATGATGTTGCATTTGGTTTAGAGAATCAGGGAATCCCTTTGGAGGAGATGCGTAGTCGAGTTGACGAAGCTTTGGAATTAGTTGGAATGACTGATTTCAAAACACGTGAGCCTGCTCGTTTATCTGGTGGTCAGAAGCAGAGGGTGGCGATTGCTGGAGTGGTTGCCTTGCGCCCTAAAATTATCATTTTGGATGAGGCTACATCCATGCTGGATCCAGAAGGTCGTCTTGACTTGATTAAAATTGTTCAGGAGATTAAGGCTCGGCATGGGATGACGGTTATCTCTATCACGCATGATTTAGATGAGGTGGCTTTAAGTGATCGTGTTATTGTGATGAAACGAGGTCAGGTTGAGTCAGTCAGCACTCCGACGGAGCTTTTTATGCGGGAGGATTTAGCAGACTTGGATTTAGATAGACCTTTCACGACAGAACTGGCTACATCTTTGCGCCAGACTGGACTTGATTTACCGCTCCGCTATTTTACAGAGGAAGAATTAGAGGAAACTTTATGGGAATTGATCTCCAAGAAGTAAGCTATACCTATCAAGCTGGCACTCCTTTTGAGGGGCGTGCGCTTTTTGGTGTGGATTTGGAGATTGTTGATGGCTCTTACACGGCCCTTATTGGGCATACGGGTTCGGGTAAATCAACGATTTTACAACTCTTGAATGGATTAAATGTACCAACAGAAGGAAGAGTAGTCATTGATGATGTTGTGATTACAGCGACGTCTGAAAATAAGGATATTAAGCAAGTCAGGAAGAAAGTTGGGCTGGTGTTCCAATTTCCTGAAAGTCAAGTGTTTGATGAAACGGTCTTAAAAGACGTTGCTTTTGGTCCACAAAATTTTGGAGTTTCTCAGGAAGAGGCTGAAACGATTGCGCGTGAAAAGTTGGCCTTGGTTGGAATTGATGAAAGCTTGTTTGAGCGTAGTCCTTTTGAACTATCTGGTGGTCAAATGCGTCGGGTAGCTATTGCTGGGATTCTGGCAATGGAACCAAGTATCTTAGTTTTGGATGAACCAACGGCTGGATTGGATCCTGCGGGTCGTCAGGAATTGATGGATATTTTCAAAAAGCTTCATGAATCAGGCATGACAATCGTTTTGGTCACTCATTTGATGGATGATGTGGCTAATTACGCTGATTTTGTTTATATTATGGAGAAAGGAAAGTTGGTTGGTTCTGGTAAACCAACAGATATTTTTCAAGAGGTTGATTTTTTGGAGAGTATTCAACTGGGTGTTCCTAAGATTACCAAGTTTGCAGCGAATTTGGAGAGAAGAGGTTTTGTATTTGAACGTCTTCCGATTACTATCGAAGAATTTACAGGGATGGTGACGCATGGATAAATTGATTTTGGGTCGCTATATTCCAGGTAATTCCATTCTTCATCGCTTGGATCCGAGAAGTAAACTCTTAGCCATGTTTGGCTTTCTCTTAATGATTTTCTGGGCCAATAATCTGGTAACAAATGCGTTATTGATTGGTTTTGTATTGGGCTTGGTTGTTTTATCACGTATCCGTTTGTCTTTCTTTATCAATGGTTTAAAACCAATGATTGGGATTATTCTCTTTACAACCTTTTTCCAGGTTTTCTTTACACCCGGGGCGACAATTCTGTGGGAGTTTTGGATTTTTAAAGTATCGTTAGAGAGTTTACAACAGGCAGGTATTATTTTTGTTCGCTTTGTTTTGATTATTTTCTTTTCAACCCTACTGACCTTGACGACAACACCGCTCAGTTTAGCAGATGGTATTGAATCAGGTCTGGCACCTTTGAAACGCTTTAAGGTTCCTGTACATGAGATAGGCTTGATGTTGTCTATGAGCTTGCGTTTTGTGCCTACTTTGATGGATGATACTACTCGTATTATGAATGCGCAAAGGGCGCGTGGAGTGGACTTTAATGAAGGCAATCTTATTCAGAAGGTAAAATCCCTTATTCCAATTTTAATTCCGTTATTTGCATCCAGCTTTAAAAGGGCTGATGCTCTGGCAACGGCAATGGAAGCGCGTGGCTATCAAGGTGGAGATGGGAGAACTAAGTATCGTGTTTTAGCGTGGAAGAAGGCGGATAGCTTAGCCATTCTGATTATGGTTGCCTTGGCAGGAACTCTATATTTATTTAAAAAGTCTTAAAATAGTAAGCGTTTTACCAAATTGTAATATTTTTTTAAATAAAAAGTAATACAATGGTAGTAAGATAGGAATAGTTATGATAACTAGATAGAGGATAGTTCTTTTTGATGAAAAAGAGTTTTATAAGTAAGTTTATCAAAGGTATAGCAGGGGTTATTGTTATTTCAGTTCTTGTTTTATGTGGTCTGATGTTGACAGGTAACTATTCTTATACCAAGCTTGTAAGAGCGGTGTCAAATGCGCCCTATAATGTGGTCAATGCTATAAGTAAGATTGGTAGTGGATCTAGGTCTACAACAGAATACGTTGCTGTCAGTCCTAGTTTCGAGTTGGGATATGATAAGATACTAACAAGAGATGCAAGCTATCAACCTCTACGGGTTGAAGTGCCAACTATTAGGTCTGGAGAACCACAGGTAATTGAAGTATCAGAGGTTCACGAAACGACCTCAGTAGAGGGAGTAACAGAAGTTGAGCAAGTAGATGTTGGGCTGACAGAAGACATTCATCAGGATAGTCATGTAGAAGATGTTGCAGTTGAAATTGGGACTGAAGCAGTGACAGCTAGCACAGAGATAGCACAAGCACATGTACAAGCGGATAGTCAACCAGCCCAGCTAGTTACTGTTTCAACTGGTGCAGCAGTTGACGATGCAACTGCTAAAGAATGGATTGCTCAAAAAGAATCAGGTGGTAGCTATACAGTTACTAATGGTATTTACATTGGACGTTACCAATTAAGCAACGCCTACTTGAATGGTGATCATTCACCAGAAAACCAAGAGCGTGTAGCAGATGCCTATGTACTGCAACGCTATGGTTCATGGTCAGCAGCCTATCAGTTTTGGTTGGCAAATGGTTGGTATTGATAGGAATGAGATGTCTAGGTTTAGCCTAGGCATTCATTTGTTTTCTCACTTCCGTGCCCATGATAAAGAAGGTCCACTGTGACCTTTTTATTTACAGCTACTGTCAAAAAGATAGGGATTTCTGTAAAGTATGTTGTAAATGATGTTGATAAAAAGGGTCCCAAAATCCCGAAAATAGACCTTTTATAGTGTAAACACAATGTCATTGTAATATTTGTAATAGATTTACAAAGTGAGAGTAATAGTCAGAGGGTATGATAGATACATAAGAGAAAGGAATGTGACTATTATGAATATTACATTGAAGAAAAACTTGAAAACAACAATCGCTGGCTTGGTAGCAGGGGCAACCTTATTGACAGCTGGTGTAGTTAGTGCGGAAACCTATACTGTACAATCTGGTGATACCTTATCAGCAATCGCTTCAAAATACAATACAAGTGTAGAGAAATTGGCAGAACAAAATAAAATCTCCAATCCAAATCTAATCCATGTTGGACAGGCTATTGAAGTTGGTGAAACAGCTTCTACTGCTACAGAAGAAAAACCAGCGGAGCAAGCTCCAGCAGCTGAAACAGTTACAACAACAAGTGAAGCGACAACCACTACCACGAGTTCATATACTTCAAACTTGAGTGCAGAAGACGCAGCAGCAAAGGAATGGATTGCTATGAAGGAATCAAGCGGTAGCTATGATGCGCAAAATGGTATTTATATCGGTCGTTATCAGTTGACTAATACATACTTGAACGGTGATTATTCACCAGAAAACCAAGAGCGTGTGGCTGATGCCTATGTAGCAGAGCGCTACGGTTCATGGTCAGCAGCCAAAGCCTTCTGGTTGGCAAACGGCTGGTATTAAGAACGTAATAAAAAGTCTAGTTTTACTAGGCTTTTTTGGTTGATGGTTTTCCATGCTTTACAAATGCAACGATTTTGCTTATAATGTGGAAAAATTGACTAGAAGAGAAGAAGAATGAATTTACAGAAACGAATATTTCGCTTGAATATGATGATGCTGGTCCTGTCATTGATAGCCATGCTGGGCGTCAGTGTCTATGTGGTGAATAGTATTTATCGTAGCCAGGGCACTTGGCAAACAACCAGTCAGAAGACAGCAGCAAGTCAACAAAGTCTAGAGAAGTTTACGGGCACAGATTTTGCAAGTTTAGCAGATGCTTTATCCTTGAATGGAGCTCAACTGTATGTAGAAAGTAATGGGGAGATTTTATTTTCAAATCTTACTGATGATGCAGATGAGTTGTCAGAAGTGACCGTTTCATCTACGACCCATACCTCCTATGTTGATGGTGAAGTTGTCATTAGTCGAAAGATTGCAGCAAACGGTCAAATATATTATTTGTATGCCATGTTAGAAGATTTGGAGGAGCAACAGGAAAGCCAAGATTTTCAAGCCTTTCTATTGCAATTTTTCTTGGTTGGTGGGGCAGGTATTGTCATCATAGTGGTGCTTAATTTCTTCTTCACTCGTCGTCTTCTAGGTGTGGTCATGCGACCTTTGGATGAATTGCATAGCGGCGTAGAACGTATTCAGCAGGGAGATTATACAGTGCCTTTGACTTATCAGGGGGATAAGGAATTTGAGGAATTGACCCAAGGGTTCAATCAGATGCAGACTTCTTTGTTGGATGCCCATGAGCAAAATCGACTGTATGAGCAAAAACGAACCCAGATGGTCGCAGATATTTCACATGATTTGCGGACACCCTTGACTTCAATCAAAGGCTATGCCAAGGGGATTTTGGATGGCATTGCTAATACGGAAGAAAAACGCAATCAGTATCTAACGGTTATTTACCAAAAATCTCAGGTGATGGAGAAATTACTGGAAAAATTATTTGCCTTTTCACAATTACAAACAGATAAAATGCCGTTTGATAATGTAAAGCTTGATTTGGCAGTCTTTTTGCAGGCCTATGTTAGAGAGAAATCAGCCGAATTGGCAGATGAGGCTATTCTGTTCCAGTTGGATGTAGCTGAAAACTTGCCGGTTGAGATTGACCCTACCCAATTCCGCCGTATTTTAGATAATCTAGTTGATAATGCTCGAAAATACGCAGATGTTAGTCCATTGAAACTAGCTATTGCAGGTTCTGTCCAAGAGCAAGAAATCATCTGGACCTTTACAGATAATGGAAAAGGGACTGCAACTGATAAGCTGAACTTGATTTTTGAAGAATTTTACAGGGAAGATGACACTCGCCAGCAGGTAGAAGGGCATGGTTTAGGTCTAGCCATTGTAAAAAATATTATCGAACGCTTGGGAGGTCGAGTGTTTGTTGAGGCAACTCCAGGACTTCGATTTATCTTTAGCCTACCTAGAAAGGATATAAAATGACACGGATTTTAATTGCGGAAGATGATGTAGAAATCGCTTATTTGGAAAGAGATTATCTGGAAATGCAGGGCTACCAAGTAGACTTGGTCCATGATGGTGGACTTGTTGAGGAACAATTGAACAAAGAAGATTACGCTCTTCTCATCTTAGACGTCATGCTTCCAAATAAAACTGGCTATGATTTATGTCGTGATTTACGGGATAAGGTGGATTTTCCTATCTTGATGGTCACTTCCAAGCAGGAAACCATGGATGTGGTGAGAGGCTTGGGCTTGGGTGCGGATGATTATATCAGTAAGCCTTTTGATCCTATGGAACTGGTGGCGCGTGTTAAAGCACATTTGGCTCGTTATCAAAGATTGACAAAGGATGATAGTAGTAATGAACTGACTGTCGGCAATGTGACCATATTCTTGGACAATTGGAAGGTAACCTTGGATGGTCAGGAAATAAAACTACCCAATCGTGAATTTGAACTGCTTGTTTACCTAGCAAAACACCCCAATCGTGTTTTCTCTAAGGATCATCTGTTTGAAACCATTTGGGGTTATGATTATGTAGGAGATAGTGCGACAGTGGCCGTCCACATTAATCGTCTGCGAGATAAACTGGGAGCCGATTTAATTGAAACAGTTTGGGGAGCAGGTTATCGACTTAACGCTTAATTTAAAAGTGTTTAAGATTTGTTTATAAAGTTTCCCTAAAGTGTTCAAGATTATCCTCTATAATAGACTTATCAGCAGGAGCTGAGAAATAGAATTAATCAGAGGAATACAAAATGGAAAACAAACATCAACAACAAGAAATTATTGAAGTGACAGAAAATAAAAAAACAGGTGCATGGGAATCTGTGAAAAATAAGGTTGCAGGCATGAGCAAGAAATCGATTATCTTATTATCAGTTGGTGCCTTGGCACTTACTACGATTGGCTTTGTCGCGGCAGAGGTGTATGAAAACAAACTTGAGGCTTTGGAAAACCAAATTGAGCAACAGGTTGGAATAGTTGATTATGATGACGATAACCAGCAAGTAGTAGCAACCGCAAGCTCATCATCTACAGTAAGTTCATCAACAGCTACTACAAACGCTGTGACAGCTGTAACAAATGCAGCTTCAGCTAGTCAACTTGCATCAAGTTACGGTGTAAAGTTGGTTGACACTTCTGAATTAGATGGCACTTATACAGCAACATCTGGCAATGACACCTACACATTGACTGTAAAAGGAAATCAAGCTACATTGACAGAATTTGACAATGATGGGGACCAGGATATTGAACAAGTGATTTTTGACTTAGATAAAAAACTTGCCTATATTGACGGGGAAGCAGATACATATGCTCTAAATGGTACTACTCTAACCTTGACAGAAATTGATGCCAATGATACAACTCTAGATAAACTCACTTTCACCAAACAATAAGAAAAGGGAGCGGGAAAGAACTCGACTGGTCAAAAAAAGAGTTCGTCTTCCCGCCCCCGCACAGTTGATTAGGTCAGATTTGGAGTGTAAAACACGAACAAATCTGCCAATCAACCACTGCGCTGAGATGTTGACACGAACCCTGAGAAGCGAGGTTGAGCTTTTGCCCAGCCTCTTTTCGTTTACAACCTTGTCAATTTTCGCCGAAGATTTCTTGGGCCAGTCGGCGACCAGTTGGTGTGGCAGCCAGGCCTCCTTCGGCAGTTTCACGGAAGGCAGTTGGTAGGGCAGAACCTACTTGGTACATGGCATTGATAACTTCATCTACAGGAATTTTTGATTCAATTCCTGCCAGTGCCATATCTGCAGCCACCATGGCATAGCTTGCTCCCATGGCGTTTCGTTTGACACATGGGACTTCTACCAGACCTGCAACGGGATCACAGATGAGGCCTAACATATTTTTGATGACAAAGCAAATGGCTTGGCTGGCTTGGTAGGGACTTCCTCCAGCAGCAAGGGTTAATGCCGCTGCGGACATAGCAGAGGCAGAGCCGACTTCTGCCTGACAGCCTCCTTCTGCTCCAGAGATGGAGGCATTGTTGGCAATGACTAGACCGAAGGCCCCAGCTGTAAAGAGGAAGTCAAGTTGTTGCTCTTCTGTCAAGTTTAACTTGTCAATAGCAACACCAAGAACGGCAGGCAAGCAGCCAGCAGATCCAGCAGTTGGGGTGGCACAGACTAAGCCCATTTTGGCGTTCAACTCGTTGACAGCCATAGCATTTCTTGCTGCGGATAGGATAGAGGAATCAGCCAGTGTCTTGCCCTTTTTCATATAAGCATCTAACTTGGCAGCATCACCACCTGTCAAACCTGAGACTGATTTACTTTCTGTCAAGCCGTCAACAATCGACGCTTTCATGACTGTCAAGTTTCTTGACATGATTGTCAAGATTTCTTCGCGGCTACGTCCTGTCAATTCGATCTCGGTCGCAATCATGAGTTCGGCAACTTTGCCAGAAAACTGTTCGGCTTGCTGAACTAATTCTTCGATAGTATAAAACATGTCTTTCTCTTTCTAGTTGAAGAAGGTTACATTGTGCAAGTGTGGTATTTTTTCAATTTCTGCAATCGAATTTTCACACTGGCGGGCATCCACCTCGATAATCATAATGGCTTTTTCACCAGCTTGTTCACGTGTTACGTTCATTTGGGCAATATTGATATTGTATTTTGATAAGATGTCAGTTACCTTGGCTATCATACCTGGAACGTCTTGGTGAACGATGATAATTGTCGGAGTATTCATATTCAGGTTGACAGAAAAGCCGTTGAGCTCTGTTACTTGAATGTTTCCCCCGCCGATGGAAACGCCTGTGGCTGAGATGGATTTTTTATCGTTTTTTATGATGATTCTGGTGGTATTGGGATGTGGGGTATTGCTGTCCTTGTTGACACGCCAGTAAACCTTAATACCTCGTTCTCTTGCAATATCAAGAGAGTCAGGAATGCGTGGGTCGTCTGTATCCATGCCTAAAATACCTGCTACTAAGGCTACGTCAGTACCGTGACCACGATAGGTTTTGGCAAAGGAGTTGTACAGTTGGAATTCGACCTCGGTTGGCTCATCGCCAAAGATAGAGGATACAATTTTCCCTATTCGGACCGCCCCAGCCGTATGGCTAGAGGAAGGGCCAATCATAACAGGTCCGATAATATCAAAGACCGATTGAAATTTTAAGTTGCTCATAATTTGCCTCGTATTTTTTCTTACCCTTATTATACCAAATTTTCTAGTTAGGGAGTATGCCTAAATGAATGGGATTTCCCATGTCAAATTCCTGTCGATCTCACCTTTTGTGTGGTATAATACAAGTTGTTCAAAATCGACCTTCAAATCGTTTTTTGAAAAAATTTTGGAATACGACCTTCAAATCGTTATTTCTACGAAAAGATGGGAGAAGATGATGTCAATTGACAATTCGAAAACCCGTGTTGTTGTCGGTATGAGTGGCGGTGTGGATTCATCGGTTACGGCTCTCTTGCTCAAGGAGCAGGGCTACGATGTGATCGGCATCTTCATGAAAAACTGGGATGACACGGATGAAAATGGCTTCTGTACAGCAACAGAAGATTACAAGGATGTGGCTGCGGTGGCAGACCAGATCGGCATTCCTTACTACTCTGTCAACTTTGAAAAAGAGTATTGGGACCGCGTATTTGAGTACTTCCTAGCAGAGTATCGGGCAGGCCGCACACCCAATCCAGATGTTATGTGTAACAAGGAAATCAAGTTCAAGGCTTTCTTGGATTACGCTATGAACTTGGGTGCGGACTATGTGGCGACAGGGCATTACGCTCAGGTGTCACGCGACGAGGACGGCACTGTCCACATGCTACGTGGAGCAGACAATGGCAAGGACCAGACCTACTTCCTCAGCCAACTTTCACAGGAACAGCTACAGAAAACCATGTTTCCGCTCGGCCATTTACAAAAGCCTCAGGTGAGGGAAATAGCAGAGCGAGCAGGCTTAGCAACCGCTAAAAAGAAGGACTCGACAGGCATCTGCTTTATCGGTGAAAAGAACTTCAAAGAATTTTTGGGGCAGTATTTGCCAGCCCAGCCCGGTCGGATGATGACCGTTGACGGTCGTGACATGGGAGAGCATACTGGTCTTATGTACTATACGATCGGCCAGCGGGGCGGGCTTGGTATCGGAGGACAAATCGGAGGGGACAATGAGCCTTGGTTTGTTGTCGGAAAAGATCTGTCCAAAAATATCCTCTATGTCGGACAAGGCTTCTATCATGAGTCCTTGATGTCAACTTCTTTACAGGCTAGTCAAGTTCATTTTACACGTGATATGCCTGAAGAATTCACACTTGAGTGTACAGCTAAGTTCCGCTACCGTCAACCAGACAGTCAAGTAACTGTCAAGGTAAGAGGTGATAAGGCAGAAGTCATATTTGAAGAGCCACAACGGGCTATCACACCAGGACAAGCCGTTGTTTTCTATGACGGACAAGAATGTCTGGGCGGTGGCATGATCGACATGGCCTACAAGAACGGGGTGGCTTGTCAGTATATTTAATCAAAAATAAAAGCTTAGCACCCTCGTGCTGAGCTTTTTATCTTATCCCCAGAAAGCATCTTCGGCTTTTTGGTCGGCTGAGAAGAGCCAAACTTCCTTGATTTTGCCATCTTCCATACGGAAAAGATCGATGCCATTCATGTTTAGTTCTTCACCATCTGTTCGAGTACCGAGGAATGTTACGTTAGCGGCAACAAGAGTATCATTATCTGACACCCAGTTTGTCACTACTTTGAAAGTTCCATTTGTTTTTTCGGCGAAAGTTGCTAGATGTGCTCCGAGTACTTCTTTACCAATTTTAGCACCAGATGTTGAATGATTTCCGGGTTGATGCCAGATAATGTCATCTGCCATAGTTTCAAAAAGAGCTGCAAAATCACCAGCTATGAGAGCATTGTTATAAGCATTAAAAATTTCCAAGTTTGTTGACATTTGATGTCCTCCAATTTTTTTGATATAGTACAATTATAGTGGAAGTAATCAATTATACAAGTAGGTACTTTTGCATTTGTTGGTATCAAAAGTGATACTATTGTGATAAATAAAGGAGAATTTTTTTGAAAAAAGTTAGTGAAAATGGTATTTACCCTTTTGCAACAACACAAAAAGTCTTGACTGGTAAGTGGGGATTGGTGATTATCTACCAACTCAGTACAGGAACGAAACGCTTCAATGAATTACAGCGACTAATTCCAGGGATTACCCAAACCATGTTAACAAGGCACCTTAGACAATTGGAGGAGGATCGCATTATTAGTCGCACGGTCTATGCAGAAGTCCCACCTCGTGTAGAGTACAGCTTGACAGAAATTGGTGAAAAATTTCGTTCGGTGCTGGATGCTGTTGAGGCTTGGGGCTTAGAATATATTGAAACGTTAACGTAACACCAGATTTGAAATTCTACAAATCTTTTGATAGAATAAGAGTAACAATCATCATGATGGTCAAAGCTCATGGGAATTGTAGGCTTTTTTGTCCTGCAATTTTCGAGAGTTTTGGCTATTTTTTACTATTGGGGAGAGAAGATGGATTTCAGAACGAGACACGACAATCAAATCTTCGGTGTTCGTGCGACGGGCTTGGTGGTACAAGATCAAGATGAGAAGTTATATCTTGTTAAATCGCCTGAGGGGAAATATTACACCTTAGGTGGAGCTATTCAGCTTGGCGAAACAACCGAAGATGCTGTGCAACGGGAAATGAAAGAAGAAATCGGAATTGATGTGGAGGTTGGACCGCTGGCTTTTATCGTCGAAAATCAGTTCACCTTACAGGAGAAATCCTATCATCAGATTGAATTTCTCTATATAGTTACCCCACTGTCTAATCCAGCTCCCAATCTGGAAGAAGGAAATTCTATTCGCCAGTGTGAATGGGTTGCTTTTGCGGACTTAGAGAAACTGGATCTCAATCCAGCCTTTCTTAAGACCGAGTTAGCCAACTGGGACGGACAACTAAAGCATTTTATGAACAAAGACAACTAAAGTAGCGGAGGAAACCATGCCTGTTAAATTGATTGCCCATGTCTTGCTGACTGTTGCAGACAGCCATTTGATTATTCAGCGTTCGCAGACTAAGCGTGGCAAACCCAATGTTTTTCCTCAATATTGGGACATTCCAGGCGGTCGTGTCGAGGAGAATGAGTTCCCCCGTGATGCTGCAGTGAGAGAGTGTTTTGAGGAAACAGGTATTTCGATAGAAAAGGAAAATCTGACCATTATCCATGAAGATAGTCAGTTTGATAAAGAGAAGCAGACTGTATTTACGAGGCTGGTCTATGAAGTGAAGCTTCTTGAACAGCCCAAAACCATTCTTCTTGACCCAGAAGAACATACAGATTTTCTATGGTTAGCCCCTAGCGATAAAAATAAGAAAAACTTAGTTCCATATCTGGACGAAATTTTAGAAAAGAGAAGGATGAATGGATTTCAGAACCAGAGTTGACAACCAGATTTTCGGTGTTCGTGCCACTGCATTGATTATAAAAGATGGGAAAATTTTCCTGACAAAAGATTATAAGGGCCGTTATTATACCATTGGCGGTGCGGTTGAGGTCAATGAGGTAGCAGCAGATGCGGTTGTTCGAGAAGTCAAAGAAGAATTAGGGATTGACAGTTGTGTCAACCAACTAGCTTTTGTCGTTGAAAATCAGTTTACACACGAAGACAGAGATTTTCACAATATCGAGTTTCATTTTATCGTGGAGCCTATTGGAGAAGTGCCTGAGAAGATGATTGAAGGGGAGTTGAAGCAAATTTGTGAATGGATTGCACTTGACAACCTTGTCAATCTAGATGTCGTACCAGTTTTTCTGGCAGAGGAATTGCCAAACTGGAATGGACAAGTTAAACACATTATGAACATGAAGGAGAAAACAACATGACACACACATTTGCAGAAAATTATGATGTCATCGTGATCGGTGCGGGGCATGCGGGTGTAGAAGCAGGATTGGCAGCCAGTAGGATGGGCTGTAAGACCTTGCTTGCAACTATTAACTTGGATATGGTGGCCTTTATGCCTTGTAATCCCTCTATTGGCGGATCAGCCAAGGGGATTGTGGTAAGAGAAATCGATGCTCTGGGTGGCGAAATGGGCCGCAACATTGACAAGACCTATATCCAGATGAAAATGCTTAATATGGGTAAGGGGCCAGCTGTTCGCGCCTTGCGGGCTCAGGCAGATAAGGCAGAGTATGCAGCAGAGATGAAGCGGACGGTGGAGCGTCAGGAAAATCTGACCCTGCGTCAAACCATGATTGATGAGATTTTAGTGGAAGACGGCAAGGTTATCGGTGTCCGCACGGCTACCAACCAGAAATTTTCAGCCAAGGCAGTTGTGGTGACGACGGGTACAGCCTTGCGTGGTGAGATTATCATCGGTGACCTCAAGTATTCGTCAGGACCTAACAATAGCCTAGCTTCTATCACGCTGGCGGATAATCTGAAAGAATTGGGACTTGAAATCGGTCGGTTCAAGACAGGAACACCACCGCGTGTCAATGCTCGTACCATTAACTACGAAGAAACCGAGATTCAGCCAGGTGATGAAAAGCCAAACCATTTTTCATTCTTGTCCAAGGACGAGGATTATTTGCAGGATCAAATTCCTTGCTGGTTGACCTATACCAACGCGACCAGCCATGAGATTATCAACAGCAATCTTCACCGAGCACCTATGTTTTCAGGGATTGTCAAAGGGATTGGACCCCGTTATTGTCCGTCAATCGAGGACAAGATAGTCCGTTTTGCCGATAAGGAACGCCACCAGCTTTTCCTAGAGCCAGAAGGTCGCAACACCGATGAGATCTACGTTCAAGGGCTGTCAACCAGTCTGCCAGAAGATGTGCAGCAGGACTTGATTCACTCTATTAAAGGCTTGGAAAATGCCCAGATGATGCGGACAGGATATGCTATTGAGTACGATATGGTTATGCCTCACCAGTTGCGGGCGACGCTTGAAACCAAGAAGATTTCTGGGCTCTTTACAGCAGGTCAGACCAACGGAACATCAGGCTATGAAGAAGCAGCTGGTCAGGGAATTGTCGCTGGTATCAATGCAGCCCTCAAGGTTCAGGGCAAGCCTGAATTGATTTTGAAACGAAGCGACGGCTACATTGGTGTTATGATTGATGACCTGGTAACCAAGGGAACGGTGGAGCCTTACCGCCTCTTGACCAGTCGGGCAGAATATCGCTTGATTTTGCGTCATGACAATGCGGATATGCGTCTGACGGAAATCGGTCGTCAGGTCGGCTTGGTGGATGATGAGCGCTGGCAGGTTTTCCAAATCCATAAAAACCAGTTTGACAATGAAATGAAGCGCTTGGAGTCTATTAAACTCAAGCCAATCAAGGAAACCAATGAAAAGGTTGTTGCCATGGGATTCAAGCCTTTGACAGACGCTCTTACTGCCAAGGAATTCATGCGTCGTCCAGATGTGACTTACGCAGATGCGGTAGCCTTTATCGGTCCTGCGACAGAGGATTTGGATGCCAAGACCATTGAATTGATTGAAACAGAAGTCAAGTACGAAGGCTACATTGCCAAGGCCTTGGATCAGGTAGAGAAGATGAAACGCATGGAAGAAAAACGTATTCCAGCCGACATTGACTGGGATGATATTGACTCCATTGCGACCGAGGCTCGTCAGAAATTCAAGCTGATTTCACCAGAAACCATTGGCCAAGCTAGTCGGATTTCCGGTGTCAATCCAGCCGACATCTCCATTCTCATGGTCTACTTAGAAGGACGCAGTCGTTCCATTTCTAAAAATAAATCAAAGGACAGTCACTAAGGCTGTTCTTTTCTTCTGCATGCTAGCGAAAACTAGCAATTTCTAGTGATTTGTGGTAAAATGGCAGGCAGAGGTTAGTGATGAAAAAATTTCGATTTTCGACAATTCATTTTGTCATGATAGGCGTTATCTTGTTTGGTTTGGTGGCTTTGATTCATCAATTTTCTCCAACAAGTGCCTTTACTATTTTGGCTCTGTTCGTGAGCTTAAGTGTGTTGGTTGCCTTATTTATCTATCAAAAACATTCCTATGAATTTAGTGAGTTAGAACAAATAGAATATCTCAATAATCAGGCCAATTCTGGTTTGATGATGCTTTTGGATAAGATGCCGGTCGGAGTGATTAAGGTCCGTCCCGATAGCAATCAAGTGGAGTGGTTTAATCCCTTTGCAGAGCTTATTTTTGCTCAGGAAAATGGGGAGTTTGACCAGAAGAAACTGCGTGAAATTATTGATGTGGGTCTGGATGAGGATCGTGTCTATGCTAATTTTTCTGGGAAAAGATACCTGGTTAACGTTGATTTCGACCATGGTTTGTTTTACTTCTTTGATGCTTCATCAGAGTATTCAGCGACAAATAGTCTAATTGGTAGTCGACCAGTTATCGGAATTATTTCTGTTGATAATTATGATGAACTCGAGGACACAGTATCTGATTCACAGATTAGTCAGGTCAACTCATTTTTGGCTCAGTTTGTTTCTGATTTCTGCCACGATTACGGTATTTATTATCGCCGTGGAACCATGGATCGTTTTTACTTCTTTACGGATTACTCTGTTTTAGAAATGTTGATTGAAAATAAGTTCTCTGTTATTGATAAATTCCGTGAAGAAGCCAAAAAATTGGAATTAGGCTTAACGCTTAGTATGGGTCTGGCCTACGGTGATGGCAACCATTATCAGATTGGGCAGGTGGCTCTTCAAAATCTCAACATGGCTGAGGTTCGTGGAGGAGATCAGGTTGTGGTCAAGGAAAATGATGAGAGCAAGCAACCGCTTTTCTTTGGCGGAGGTTCAGCTTCATCAGTAAAACGAACCCGCACTCGAACGCGTGCTATGATGACAGCCGTATCTGATAAGCTCAAATCGGTGGATGCTGTCTTTGTTGTCGGACACCGTAATTTGGACATGGATGCTCTGGGATCAGCAGTCGGGATGCAATATTTTGCCCAAAATATCATGAACAATGCCTATACGGTTTATAATCCTGATGAGATGGTACCAGATATTGCACGGGCTATTAAAAAGTTGCGTGATGAAAATTGTTCTAATCTGATTACCATTGAAGAAGCTAAGAAATTAGTTACTTTTCAGTCCCTACTCATCATGGTTGATCATTCGAAGATTGGTTTGACCTTGGACAAGGATCTCTATGAGCAATTTAGTCAGGTTGTTATTGTGGATCATCATCGTAGGGATACGGATTTTCCAAACAATGCAGTCTTGACTTATATCGAAAGCGGTGCGAGTTCAGCCAGTGAATTAGTGACTGAACTCATTCAATTTCAAAATGATAAGCGCCACAAACTCAATCGTTTGCAATCTAGTTTATTGATGGCCGGAATTATGCTAGATACAAAGAATTTCACTTCTCGGGTAACCAGTCGGACTTTCGATGTGGCCAGCTATTTGCGGACTCGTGGCAGTGATAGTCTTGAAATTCAGCAGATTTCAGCGACAGATTTCGATGCCTATCGTCAAATCAATGAATTGATTTTGCGCGGGGAGAAACTAGAGCCCCATATCGTTATTGCTTGTGGTGATGAAAACTTGGAGTATGACACGATCGTTCCTAGTAAGGCAGCCAATACCATATTGGATATGGCTGGCATTGAGGCAGTCTTTGTTGTTACCAAAAATGCCAAAGGTTACATAGCCATTTCCGCTAGAAGTCACAGCAAGGTCAATGTTCAGCGGATTATGGAAGAAATGGGGGGCGGAGGTCACTTTAATCTGGCTGCAGCCCAGGTCTACGACCAAACCCTTGAACAAGTTAAGGAAAACCTCATCAGTAAAATTTATGAGGAAATAAAAGAAAGTTAGGTGAAGCAAATGAAAGTTATCTTTTTGGCAGATGTAAAAGGTCAGGGAAAAAAAGGCGAAATCAAGGAAGTTCCAACAGGTTATGCCCAAAACTTCTTGATTAAGAAAAATTTGGCTAAGGAAGCAACAACACAAGCAATTAGTGCCCTACGTGGACAAGAAAAGTCTAAAGCTAAAGCTCATGCGGAAATGGTTGCTGAAGCAGAGGCTATCAAGGCTAAGTTGGCAGAAGAGGCTACTTTGGTGAAATTTGTCGAAAAAGTGGGTCCAGACGGTCGGACTTTTGGTTCGATTACTAGCAAGAAGATTGCTGAAGAATTGGAAAAACAATTTGGTATTAAGATTGACAAACGTCATATCCAATTGGACCACCCAATTCGTGCTCTTGGTTTGATTGATGTACCAGTCAAAATTTATCAAGATGTGACAGGTGTTATCAATTTGAGCATTAAAGAAGCTTAGAAGAGTTATCATTGTCAGTGAGGAGGTGAAATCTTGGCAGACTTAGATGAATTGCGGGTGCAACCGCAGGATATTTTAGCTGAACAGTCGGTCTTGGGAGCTATTTTCCTGGATGAAGGCAAGTTGGTCTTTGTTCGTGAATATATCGAGGCAGAGGATTTTTTCAAGCATGCCCATAAGCTGATTTTCAAGGCCATGATTGCCCTTTCTGATAAGAATGAAGCCATTGATGCGACCACCATGCGCAACTATCTGGTCAATCATGGTGATTTGGAGAATATCGGTGGTCTGGCTTACTTGGCTGAAATTATCAGTTCCGTACCGACGGCAGCCAATGCGGAATTCTATGCCAAGATTGTCGCTGAAAAATCCAATCTTCGTAAACTGATAGCCCGTTTAACAGATGCGGTTAATCAGGCTTATGAAGGTGCGGATGGTTCAGATGACATTATCGCCAATGCTGAAAAAGCCCTAATTGATGTTAGTGAAGGTGCCAGTCGAAGTGGTTTCAAGCGGATTGATGATGTTTTGAATATCAACTTTGACAATCTTGAAACTCGTGCCAAGCAGACTTCGGACATTACAGGTATTGCGACTGGCTATCCTGCCCTTGATGCCATGACAACGGGTCTGCATGAGGAGGAGTTGATTATTCTTGCGGCTCGTCCTGCGGTTGGTAAGACGGCCTTTGCTCTCAATATTGCTCAGAATATTGGTACAAAATTAGGTTTGACCGTCGCCATCTTTTCTTTGGAGATGGGTGCGGAGAGCTTAGTGGACCGTATGTTGGCTTCTGAGGGAGTTATCAATTCGCGTTCTATCCGTACGGGTCATTTGACGCAGGAAGAGTGGAATAAGTATATGGTGGCTCAAGCTAATTTGGCTCGGGCTAGCATCTATATTGATGATACACCAGGTATCAAGATTACGGAAATCCGTTCGCGGTCACGTAAGTTGGCTCAGGAGACAGGCAATCTGGGCTTGATTTTGATTGACTATCTTCAATTGATTACGGGAACAGGTCGTGAAAACCGACAACAAGAGGTTTCTGAGATTTCCCGTCAGTTGAAGATTTTGGCCAAGGAATTGAAAGTTCCTGTTATCGCCCTCAGTCAGTTGTCCCGTGGCGTTGAACAGCGTCAGGATAAGCGTCCTGTTTTGTCTGATATCCGTGAGTCAGGGTCTATCGAGCAAGATGCCGATATCGTTGCCTTCTTATATCGTGATGATTATTATGAGCGCGGTGAGCAGGAAGACGGTGGCATTCCTAACAATACGGTTGAAGTCATCATCGAGAAAAACCGTTCCGGTGCGCGTGGTACCGTGGAACTGATGTTCCAAAAAGAATACAATAAATTTGCAAGTATTTCCAAGAGAGAGGATGGATAGAGAATGAGTGATGCATTTACAGATGTTGCTAAAATGAAGCAGATCAAGCAGGATATTAAAGAGCATGAGGGTCAGATTGTGGAATTGACCCTTGAAAATGGTCGTAAGCGTGAGAAGAACAAACAAGGGAGAATTATTGAGGTCTATCAGTCCCTCTTTATCGTAGAGTTTGAAGATCCAAACAATACTTTTGTAGAATCCTATACTTACTCAGATATTTTGACAGAAAAGATTTTGATTCATTATTTGGACTAGGAATAGAAGCCTGTATTTGCAGGCTTTTTTGTATGATTTAACCAAACGATATATTGACCAAGGCAAAGCAGTGTGTTATAATATTAGTACATAAAACGCTTTCAAAATCATTTTTATGCTAGATAAAAAGGAGTTTGGTATGGATTTGCAATGGTTTACGTTTTTAGCTCTTTTTGCGGAGGGACTTTTTTCCTTTCTTTCTCCCTGTGTTCTGCCAATTCTCCCTATCTACATCGGTTTGTTGGCAGGTGGAGCTGAGGGGAAAGAGGTAGAGAAGAAGGTTCTCGTCAATACGCTAAGTTTTGTAGTTGGGATTGCTCTGACCTTCTTCTTATTGGGATTTGCCTCTAGTTTGCTGAGTAGGGTCTTACAAGCAAATGCTCAAGTCTTGCAGATTATCAGTGGTCTATTGATTGTTCTGATGGGAATTTTGCAGTTGGGTTGGTTCAATATTCCTATGTTAGAGCGTGAATTTTCTGCTAAAAACAAGGTGTACCAAGCAGGAAAACAGGTCACTCCATATCTAGCTTTCCTGATGGGTTTTACCTTTAGTTTTTCTTGGACTCCATGTATTGGACCTATTCTAGCATCTGTTTTTATTTATGCTAGCAGTCAGCAGGGGTGGTTGAGCAGTATCTTGCTGTTGGTCTATTGTCTAGGCTTTATTCTTCCCTTTATTTTGGTTGCCTTCTTTTCTCAGAAAATGTTGGCTTTCTTCAAGAACAATCGGCACTATATGGCTTGGACCAAGCGTATTTCAGGCTATTTATTGCTCTTGATAGGCTTGAGTATTTTAACAGGTTTCTTCCAGCAATTTGTGCGTTTTTTCCAGTAGGATAGAAAGGATTTGTTTATGAAAAAGTTGGTATCAATTGTCGTTTGCTTACTTGCTTCTTGTTTTATTTTGACTGCCTGTTCCCTTCTACCATTGGTAAGTCCGTCTTCTACTGAGTCGACTTTACAGGCAAATCAACCAGTCACGCTAGATTTTTCCCTAAAGGATAAGGATGGGAAGGATGTCAATCTAGCAGATTATAAGGGGAAAAAGATTTACATCAATGTTTGGGCGACCTGGTGTGGTCCTTGTCAGAGGGAAATCCCTGAATTGGAGGAAGTTTACAAAGAGTACAAGGATAAGGAAGATTATGTTTTCTTGTCTATCACGTCACCTAAGGATGCTGAGTTTGCGAATACCAATCCTGCAGATGTGAGCAAGGATGAGATCTTGGAGAAGGCTAGTGAGCTAGGAGCGACCTATCCAGTCTTATTTGATAACAAAGATCAGGCGATGACACATTTTGGTATTGCTGCTTTTCCGACACATATCCTTATCAATAGTGATGGAACCCTCAAGGTTTCTTTTGCAGGACAGGTTCAAAAGGATAAGCTGGTTGAATTATTGGAAGAAATGCACTAAGAACGATGAAAAAGGCTTTACAGAGCCTTTTTTTTGTGCTATACTATGCTTTGTGTGAAATAACAGCAGGGCAAAATGAAGCTCGTCAACAGAAGGTCAGCAAGAAGAGTAATCGTTGCTGTTTCGATGAAGGCCTCCTGCACGAATCAGGTTTGCTTAAAACGTTATTTCCTACAAATAATTTTTATATTTTATTTTAGGAGGACATAACTTATGTCACGTTATACAGGACCATCTTGGAAACAAGCTCGTCGTCTTGGCTTGTCATTGACAGGTACAGGTAAAGAATTGGCACGTCGTAACTACGTACCAGGTCAACACGGACCAAACAACCGTTCTAAATTGTCAGAATACGGTTTGCAATTGGCTGAGAAACAAAAATTGCGTTTCTCTTACGGTTTGGGTGAAAAACAATTCCGTAACTTGTTCGTACAAGCTACTAAAATCAAACAAGGTACCCTTGGTTTCAACTTCATGCTTCTTTTGGAGCGTCGTTTGGACAACGTCGTTTACCGTCTTGGTTTGGCAACTACTCGTCGTCAAGCACGTCAATTCGTAAACCACGGTCACATCCTTGTTGATGGCAAACGCGTTGATATCCCTTCATACCGTGTTGAAGTTGGTCAAGTGATCTCAGTTCGTGAGAAGTCAATCAAAGTTCCAGCTATCCTTGAAGCTGTTGAAGCAACTCTTGGCCGTCCAGCTTTCGTATCATTCGATGCTGAAAAATTGGAAGGTTCATTGACTCGCTTGCCAGAACGCGATGAAATCAACCCAGAAATCAACGAAGCTCTTGTCGTAGAATTCTACAACAAAATGCTCTAAGATAAGACTTTATATTGTAAGAAGCCTACTGTTGTGGGCTTTTTGCTTTGTCTTAAAACGTTGATTTCTGGGCTTGCTCCTCTTTTTGTTGCCTCTAAGGAGATAATGGAATAATCTAAGTAATGTCAGTTGGACAAAAATGTCCTGTATAAAGAACTCCCTTTTCGATAAACTGAAACCATCAAACAAAGGAGATAGGATGATGGAATTTGAAAAGGTGTATGATAGCGTAAAAGGTATTGTCAACAAGGCTCGAAAAGAGTTTTACATCAAGTTATGGGACAGAGATGATTGGGAACAGGAAGGTATGATGACTTTGTTCGAACTATTGGAGGAACAACCTTGGTTGATTGAGGAAAGAGCTCAACTGTATTGTTATTTCAAGGTTAAATTCCGAAACCGGGTTAAGGACCGAGTTCGCAGACAGGAAAGTCAGAAGCGCAAGTTTGACCGTTTGCCCCATGAAGACATTCACGACCTATCACATCTCATCCAATCACCTGGTTTGGTTAATGACGAGCTAGTGATGTTGAGAGGTGCCTTGAGAGATTATCGGAAAAATTTGTCTATGGACCAATTGGAAAATTATGAAAAACTCATCAGTGGTCAGAGTTTTAATGGTCGTAAGAATATGCTTCGGGATTTGCAAGAACATTTAAAGGATTTTTGTTGAAGAAGATATGATGCTAGGAGGTTACAAAAGTTACCCACAGAACATTCTAGAAATCAACTTATCCACAGGTTGTGAATAAGTTTGCCTTGAAAAATAATTATCCTCTGCACCTTTCCTAAAAATATGATAAAATGGTAGCAAATTGTGTCAAATGGAGAGAAAGATGACCTTACTAAGCATTGCCATTCCGAGTTATAATTCGGAGGCCTACCTTCATTACTGCGTTTATTCCCTTGTGATGGGTGGTGATAAGGTTGAAATTCTGATTATTAACGACGGGTCGACCGATCGGACTCAGGAAATCGCAGAGGAGCTTGCCAATCAATTTTCGAATGTACGAGCTATTTATCAAGAGAATAAGGGCCATGGCGGAGCTGTTAATACAGGGATACGTGAGGCTGAGGGTAAGTATTTTAAGGTAGTTGATTCAGATGACTGGGTGGATACCAGAGCCTATCTGAAGATTTTGGAAAGTCTACAGGCCTTAGAAGAAGCAAGTACACCTGTTGATGCCTTTATTTCCAACTTTGTTTACGAAAAAGAGGGACAATCTCGCAAAAAATCTATGTCTTATCAGGATGTTTTACCAGAAAATCGGATTTTTGGCTGGGAGGATGTGGGTGCCTTTTCCAAGGGGCAATATATGATGATGCATACTCTCATTTACAGGACAGATTTACTACGGGAGGTTGGTCTAGCTCTGCCAGAGCATACCTTCTATGTGGATAATATTTTCGTATTTACTCCTTTGCAGGCTGTGAAAACCATGTACTATCTTCCTGTAGATTTTTATCGTTACTTTATTGGGCGAAATGACCAGTCTGTCAATGAGTCCGTCATGATTAAACGAATTGACCAGCAGTTAAAAGTCAATCGAATTTTGGTAGATAATTTAGACTTGGAGGCCATTGACAATCCAGATTTACGAAGTTATTTGCTCAATCACGTGGAAATTACCACCATTATCTCCTGTGCCCTTCTCAATCGGGCTGGTACTGCTGAGCATATGATGAAAAAGCAGGAACTCTGGCACTATATTCGGGATAATAATCCAGCTCTATTTAAAATCGTTCGAAAAGGGTTACTCGGGCAATTAACCAACCTTTACGGTTACCCAGGTCGAAAAATTTCCAATGCCGTCTATAAAATTGCAAAAAGAATTTATGGTTTTAACTAAAACTCAGTTTCGGCTGAGTTTTTCTGTTATAATAAGGAATATGAAAAGCGTTTACAAAGGAGAAGATAAATGCAAAGATTAGGACAAACAGGCCTAGAAGTTTCACGAATTGGTCTAGGTTGTATGCGAATGGCTAGTTTAAGCGAGAAGGAAACAGCCAAGGTATTGGAAACCGTGGTTGAGCAAAGAATCAACTTCTTTGACCATGCGGATATTTATGGTAAGGGAGAGTCTGAAATTCGTTTTGCCCAGGGAGCCAAGTTGGCAGGCATCAAGCGTGAAGACATGATTCTTCAATCAAAATGCGGTATTCGTAAGGGTTATTTTGATTTTTCTAAAGACTACATTTTGGAGTCAGTGGATGGTATTCTCAAGCGCTTGGATACAGAATATTTGGATGTTCTTGCCTTACACCGTCCAGATGCTCTCATGGAAGCAGCGGAAGTAGCGGAAGCCTTTTATCTCTTGAAAAAAGCAGGGAAGGTTCATCATTTTGGCGTCAGCAACCAAAACATTTACCAAATGGAGTTGCTCCAGTCCTATCTGGATCAGCCCCTAGCGGTCAACCAGCTCCAGTTGTCTCCAGCCCACACGCCTTTGATTGATGCTGGCTTACATGTCAATATGAAAGATGATGCTGCGACTATGCGAGATGGCGGGCTTATCGATTATTGCCAGCTCAAAAAAATCACTATTCAGGCCTGGTCCCCATTCTTGATTGATTTGCAACGAGGTATTTTTACCAACCATCCAGACTATGCTGATTTAAATCAAACTATTTGGGAAATAGCAGAGCGATACAATGTTTCACATGAAACAATTGTCGTAGCTTGGATATTACGTCATCCAGCAAAGATTCAAACAATTGTAGGTTCTATGAATCCAGATCGCCTGACAAAGATTGCCCAGGCTAGCCAGCTTACCTTAACTAGACCAGAATGGTATGAGATTTACAGAGGTGCAGGCAACATCTTACCATAGGAGGAATGTATGAAGTGGGAAATTAAAGCATTTGACCAACTTAGTTTACAGGAACTTTACACTATCTTGACACTTCGGACCGATGTATTTGTCGTGGAACAAGCCTGTCCCTATCCTGAAGTTGACGGAAAGGATCCAAACTGTCTTCATCTTTTGGGAACTGATGAAGGAGAGTTAGTAGCTTACTTGAGAATCTTGCCAGCTGGTCTAAGTTATGATGAAGTTTCCATCGGACGTGTGGTCATCAAGCCAAGTCATCGTGGCAAAGGGTTAGGTCGGCCAATGATGGAGCAAGCTATCCATTACATTACAACCGAATGGAAAGAAAGTCAGATTAAGAGCGGTGCCCAAGCCCATTTAGAAAAGTTCTATGGCTCGCTAGGTTTTGAGGCAGTTTCAGAAGTCTATCTAGAGGACGATATTCCGCATTTAGATATGTTATATAGTAAACCAGTCCTTTAAGGCTGGTTTTTCGATTTTTCTCAGCATTTTCCCCCAAATATCAGCTATTTTATGGTAGAATGAATAAGTATAAAATCAGTAAAAGAGGAAGAATATGAAACGTTCTATGTATGCTGGACGTGTTCGTAAGGAGCATGTCGGACAGGAAATTACTTTGAAAGGTTGGGTCGGCCGCCGTCGTGACTTGGGTGGCCTGATTTTCATCGACTTGCGTGACCGTGAAGGGATTATGCAATTGGTGATTAACCCTGAGTCTGTTGAAGCTAAAGTGATGGCAAAAGCGGAGAGTCTTCGTTCCGAGTTTGTTATCGAAGTAACAGGAACGGTTGTGGAGCGTGAACAAGCAAACGACAACCTCCCAACAGGAACTGTTGAACTGCAAGTAACCAGCTTGACAGTGTTGAACACGGCTAAGACAACACCATTTGAAATCAAGGATGGTATTGAAGCCAGTGACGATACCCGTCTTCGTTACCGTTATTTGGATCTGCGCCGTCCAGAAATGCTCAACAACTTCAAATTACGTGCGGCTGTGACACATAGTATTCGTAACTACCTAGACGAGCTTGAATTTATCGATGTGGAAACGCCAATGTTGACCAAGTCAACGCCAGAAGGTGCGCGTGACTACTTGGTACCTTCTCGTGTGTCAAAAGGTCACTTCTATGCCCTTCCACAAAGCCCACAGATTACTAAGCAGCTATTGATGAATGCTGGTTTTGACCGTTATTACCAAATCGTTAAGTGTTTCCGTGACGAAGATTTGCGTGGGGACCGTCAACCTGAGTTTACACAGGTTGACTTGGAAACTTCATTCTTGAATGAAGTTGAAATCCAAGACATCGTAGAAGGCTTGATTGCCAAGGTATTGAAAGATACCAAAGGGATCGACGTGACCTTGCCATTCCCACGTATGTCCTATGACCATGCTATGAACTTCTATGGTTCAGACAAGCCAGATACTCGTTTTGACATGCTCTTGCAAGACTTGACAGCTACTGTCAAGGAAGTTGACTTCAAGGTCTTCTCAGAAGCACCTGTTGTAAAGGCTATTGTGGTCAAAGGTGCGGCGGACAGCTACTCACGTAAAGACATTGATAAATTAACAGAATACGCTAAACAATTTGGTGCCAAAGGTCTTGCTTGGGTTAAAGTAGACAAGGGAGAATTAACGGGCCCAGTTGCCAAGTTCTTGACAGAAATTACAGCTAACTTGACAGCAAGTTTACAACTTGAAGACAAGGACCTGGTTCTCTTTGTGGCAGATGAATTGGAAGTTGCCAACAATACCTTGGGTGCCTTGCGTAATCGCTTGGCTAAAGAGCAGGGATTGATTGACGAAAGCAAGTTCAACTTCCTCTGGATTGTGGATTGGCCAATGTTTGAGTGGTCTGAAGAAGAAGGTCGCTACATGAGTGCCCACCACCCATTCACCTTGCCAACGGAAGAAACAGCTCATCATTTGGATGGTGATTTGGCGCAGGTACGTGCAGTTGCCTACGATATTGTCTTGAATGGTTATGAGTTGGGTGGCGGTAGCCTTCGTATCAACCAAAAAGACATGCAAGAACGGATGTTTAAGGCGCTTGGCTTCTCTGCTGAGGATGCCCATGAGCAGTTTGGTTTCTTGCTAGAAGCTATGGACTATGGTTTCCCACCACATGGTGGTTTGGCAATTGGTTTGGACCGCTTTGTCATGTTATTAGCTAGTGAAGACAATATTCGTGAAGTGATTGCCTTTCCGAAGAACAACAAGGCATCTGATCCAATGACACAAGCTCCAAGTACAGTAGCATCAGCTCAATTAGAGGAATTGGCTTTAGACATTACACTTGAAAATGAATAAATTTTTCAGAAAACAGCGTGTACGCTTTTTAAGAAAGGCCAGAAAGAATAAGTTTTGGTCGGTCATTTTGGGAATTTCTCAGGAAAAATATGCTGAACGGATATCGGGGTCCATTATTTATGGACTCCTATCTAGTATTGCAGTCAATTTTTTCTTTCGACCAGGTAATGTTTATTCGTCTGGAGTGACTGGTCTTGCACAGATTGTTTCTGCTCTGGCAGCTTCTTACGCTGGTTGGAATGTACCGATTGCGGTGGTCTATTACGGTCTGAACATCCCCTTGCTTATCTTAGCTTGGTATAAAATTGGTTATAAATTTACTATCTTTACCTTTATTACGGTATCTTTCAGTTCTTTCTTTATCCAATTTATGCCACCAGTTACCCTGACAACGGATCCGTTAGTAAATGCTATTTTTGGCGGTCTCATGCTGGGAACTGGAATTGGATTTGCGCTTAGGAACAATGTATCTAGTGGTGGTACTGATATTGTCTCTATTATTATTCGCAAGAAGACGGGACGACAAGTTGGCTCCATTTCCTTGATTGTCAATATTATGATTATGCTGATAGCAGGGATGACCTTTGGCTGGCAATATGCCCTGTATTCAATGATTGCGCTGTTTATCTCCAGTCGCATGACCGATGCGATTTTCGTGAAACAAAAACGGATGCAGGCTATGATTATTACCAATCAGCCAGACCGAGTTATTAAACAAATTCACAAGAAACTAAATCGCGGTGTGACTATCATCAATGGTGCGGAGGGTGCCTACAATCATGAGCAAAAAACGGTACTGATTACCATTATCACACGTGCGGAGTTTAGTGAATTTAAGCAAATTATGAAAAAAGCAGATCCACAAGCCTTTGTATCGGTAGCGGATAACGTCAATATTATTGGTCGGTTTGTGGAGAGTGAGTAGGATGAAGAAAAAAATCTATCTGGTATATATCAGTTTGAGTGGCAATACGGAAAGTTTTGTAAAACGTTTGAAGTCCTTTTTCCAATTTCAGACAGATTGGGAGGTTGAACTGGTCCATGTCAAAGATTTGGTCAAGCAGGATATTCCTTTTTATCAACTCGACGCGCCTTTTGTGGCTTTTCTACCAACGTATTTAGAAGGTGGAAATGGAGTGGATAATGGATATGTGGAGATTTTGACCAATCCTCTTGGAGATTTCATTGCTTTTGGTGACAATAGAGAGCGTTGTTTAGGTGTTGTTGGTTCGGGTAATCGAAATTTCAACAACCAATATTGTCTGACTGCTAAGCAATATGTTGAGCGCTTTGGATTCCCTGTTATTGATACCTTTGAGCTTCGTGGAATGCAGAATGATATAGAGCGCATTGGTCGGAAGATAATGGAAATGATGTAAGATAATCAACCCAGTCAAACGCTGGGTTGTTTTTTATCATGCAAAAAACTCACCAGCAAGGGCTGATGAGTTCTAAGGAGATTTATGAAAAATATTTAGGATTGATAATAGTATACTCTAGATTTAGGTTACTTTCATCGGTCTAAAGTCCTATTTATCTTCCAAAATACAGATACTTTGTCCAGCCAATGTGATGTACTGGGCTTTTTTGTCATCTACAGGAGGGAAACTAAACCGAACGGTTTGTTGACCTTCATTTTCAAAAACAAAATCGCTGTCCGCAAAGTTGATAATAAACTGAATAGTCTTGTCGCCATTTGTGACTTGATAGCGGAGGACATACTCAGTCAACCAGTAGAAGTCACAGGTTTCTTGGATGGTTTCATAGCTATCCTGACTCAGAATTGGATTGTTCTTACGGAAGGCAATTAGTTCTTGGATAAATTCAATATGTTCCTTATAGTGAACAGCCCGTGTCCAGTCCAGGCGATTGATTCTATCAGGAATATTGTAAGTATTATCAATCTCATCTTTGGTACGGAAGAATTCTTGTCCGCTATGAATAAAGGCCATTCCTTGAGAAATGAGGACCAATTGAAGACCAAAACTGGCAGCCCGTTTTTGTTGCTGAGGTGTCCAGTCTGGATGTTCAATATGGAAGTAGTCAAAGGCTGTTGCATTGTCATGACACTCGATATAGTTCAGTGACTGTTGCGGTGTGATGAAGTGGCTGTAACGGCTTCCAGTCAGGAGATGCTGCACTTTTTCGTGTAGTTGTTTGTCAACAAGACGGGTAGGGTTGAGCAAGAGTTTCTTGAAGGTATCCCGATAGTCATCGTTGAAGAAACTCACTTCTGGAAGCTGGTCGGCATTGTACTGGTGGGCCAGTTTTTCATAGTCTAGACCAGTTGCCATTTTCCAACCTTCGCCATAGAGATAGATATTTGGGTGAATGGCTGACAATTCCTCTTGGATTTGGTTGATGGTTTGACTGTCCAAAATCCCCATCAAGTCGAAACGGAAGCCATCAAAACCATAGATACTGGTCCATTGGCGGAGGGATTGCTTGATGTAGTTACGGACCATGCTGCGTTCGCTAGCGACATCGTTGCCGCAGAAGGTTCCATCCGTCCGCATACCATGCTCGTTGTAACGGTAGAAATAACCCGGTACGATGAGTTCGAATGCGTATTTCTCAGCGTGATAAACATGGTTGTAAACAACGTCCATATTGACTGAAATATCGGCATCGTGATAGGCTTGAATGGCTTCCTGGAGTTCTAAAATACGAGCATAGGGGTCATTTGGTAGGCTGGAGAAGGAGCCTTCTGGCAGGTTGTACTGCATAGGGTCGTAACCCCAGTTATAAACAGCTTGGGGTTTATTTTCATCTACACTTCCAAAATCATAAACAGGAAGAAGCTGAATATGGGTAACGCCCAGATTTTTGATATAGTCCATTCCTAGTTTCATACCGTTCAAGATAGGTGATTCAGTCAGACCGAGGAATTGACTACGGTGTTTGAAGCCAGCTTCTGTCTGCCAAGAGAAGTCGCGGACACTCATTTCATAGACAATAGCTTGAGAAATCGGTCGTTGGGTCTTGGCGCGACGAACCTTGTGAAGTTTATTTGGGTTGATGACATAGCTATCGCCAGAGTTTGCCTTGGAAGAAAGGGCGTAGGGGTCATGAACAGAAATCCACTCGCCATTGACTTTGTGGAGATAGTGGTAGCTTTGACTGTCCAAATCACCCTCTACTGTGACCTGCCAGACACCTTTTGAACCCTTTTTCATAGCATATGGGGTCCCTTCAAGGACTAAAAATACCTGCTTGGAGATAGGTGCCCAGAGTTTGAAACTTGTGGACTGCGGGCTATAAGTTGCCCCCAAATCACTGCCATCATAGGTATAGTTTTGTTCGAAAATAGCAGAGCGGACAATGTGACCGTAGCCTAACTCCGTTTTATTGCGGTCTTGGTCGTAAATGGCATAATCCTTGTCCAAATTTAAGGCGTGTAGGCTGGTCAGATAGTAGAGAACCAGGTTTTCTACCTCTAGACAGGAATGAATGAAAAGTTGAGATGTGGCATCGTCGGACTCGAGGGAAAAACTCATGTGCTCGGTATCAAATCGTTTTTCCATAACCAAGCGAATAGTAGCTACATCATCTAGAAATGCTTGAAATTGTCGTAATGCCATGAGCCGAACGGCTCCTTTCTAAGTTAAAGTTCAGTAATGGTATGTGGAATGACACGGCGGTAGCAAACCTGCTTGTCTTCCTTATTGTCGCTGATGATTTGGTGGAGGGTATTGAAGGCCACGCGTCCCAGTTTGATAGCGTGGACATCGACATAGGCTTCAATATCTAATTTTGGTTTGACAGAGTCAAAGGAGATGATAGGAAGTTTTGTACCGACTTCGTTGAGGTACTTGACAATCCCTTCTGCCACCATGGTATCGGTTGTGACGATAGCATCAATCTCTTGTTTGAGTAATTTTTTGGAAATTTTGTAGGAACTGTCTTCCAATAGGAAACCGGATACAAACTTGACCTTGTTTTCGTCAAGGGGGATATTATGAGATTTGAGGGCATTTTTATAACCAGCATAGCGATCTTGAGAAACAACTAATTCCTTGTTACCAGCGACAAAGGCAATATTCTTGTAGCCCTTATTGATAAAGTAATTGGTCGCTTCAAATCCAGCCTGGATATTGTCATTATCGACTAGGGAGATAAATGGAGAATCTGCCTTACCGAGAATGAGAAAGGGAAACTTATGCTGAATGGCTAGCTGGACCAGTGGGTCATCTGGCTTGGAATAAAGGAAAATTAGACCATCAACCCGCTTTCCATAGACCATCTGAGAAATAGCTTCCAATTGTTGTTCTTCATTTTTTCCAGTAGATATTTGAATCGCATAATTGTGGTCAGCAGCCACCTGTGAAATACCACGCAGGGCTGTCGGGAAGAAAGGGTTTTGGTAGAAGACATCAGAATCTTCAGGAAGTATCAAGCCAATCACCTGTGTGTAGCTAGAAACTAGACTACGAGCATTGAGATTGGGGTGGTAGTTGAGGTCCGCCATAGCCTTTCTAACTAGGTCTTTGGTTTTTTGACTAATAGCAGAGTTGTTCTGAATGACGCGGGTAACGGTAGAAGGTGAAACCCCTGCTAACTTAGCGACGTCTTTAATGGTAGCACGCATAGGAGCCTCCTAAATCTCATCTCTGAATTTGGTTTTGAAAAATACCCAAATCAATACTATCACAAAGAGGATATTTTGAACAGTCAAAACAGTTGTAACAGGCTGCCCAAAAATCCCAATCAAGCAGGCTAAAATGGTTGGTAGTCCCAAGCAATTGAGTGAGAAATTATAGCACTCTGCAAAGGTTTTAAAATGGAAGAAACGAGATTTCTTCGTTAAAAACAGGAAGAAGCTAGCGCCTAGCAAAATAAAGAGAAGATTGGTCGAGAGGATAATTGTAGATACTAGGGTAATACTTAGGCCAACGGCTGCACGATTGGCTTGATACCATGATTTTGAAATGGCAGTTGTCAAGCTTTCCTTGTTAGAGAAATCAGCGGTTGTTAGACCTTCATAGCTTAACTGGGTCAGGATATCCTGTCCTTTTCGAATGGTCAGATTTTGTTGGCCAAATTGGTAGGAGAAATCAGAGCTTGTAGGCACTATTTCGCCAAAGGTAACCTGCTCCCAACTACTATTTCCTGTATGGGTGAATTGTCCATTTTCAATAGATACATGTTGGCTAAGGTCATTCATGACATCCTCATTGAGCGGTTGATACACCCCTTCTACAAAGTTTTCCAGCGGATAGGTTTCCAAGCTGACTGTTTGGAGAGAACTGGGAATGACTAGGAGGGACACTAAAAAGAGCGTAGTAAATAGACCTTGCCAGACTTTCATCCATCCGCGGTTGGCAAACATTTTTCTAGGAGAAAAAATACTGGAAAAATAAGAGAATGGGTAGGGAATCATGTGTTGTACCTTTCATAAAAATTTTGGCTCTGTCTAAAAAGGGAAAAGGTGGGACAGGGTTACCCCTTGTCACCACCACTTGTTAAACCAGATACAAAGTTCTTTTGTAGGAAGAAGAATAGGATACTGATTGGGAGGGCGATGAGGATAGCACCTGCCGCGAAGTAGGCAATCTTCAAGTTTTTCACATCAGAGATGAAGGTTTGAAGACCGACTGCTACAGTATAAAATTCTTTTTCACGAAGCAAGAATTTGGATAGGATGTAATCTCCAAAAGGTCCCATGAAGGCCCAGAGTGCCTGTACAGCAATCATTGGACGAACAAGTGGAAGAACGATTTGCCAGAAACGTCTGAAGTGACCAGCACCGTCTAGTTTTGCAGATTCATCGAGAGAAATTGGCACTGTATCGAAATAACCTTTCATGAGCCATGCATTCATTGGGATACCACCACCAACATAAAGGAAGATGAGGAACCAACTTTGGTTGAGGGCATTGAGCATGAGGGCCATAACGAAGAAGGCTGTAAGGGCAGCCATTGTTGGCACCATTTGAATAATCAAGAAGAAAACCAAACTCTGTTTACGAGCGATGAAGTTATAACGGCTATAAGCATAACCAGCTAATACCACTATACTGGTTTGGATAAGCATTGTTAAGATTGCGATAATGAGCGTGTTGAGGTACCAGGTACCGTAGAGAGTTTCGCTAAATAATCCTTTGAAATTGTCCAAAGTAAACTGGATTGGTTCCAGCTTGAAAGCTACCACGTTGCCTGATTTAAAGGCTGTCATGATGGTAATCAATAGAGGGTAGATAATGATGATAGACAGGGCGATCAGATAGAGATAGGTAAAAGTCTGATTGAGTATGCGTCTAGTTTTCACAGATACTTTCATCTTATACATCCTCCATTTCAAAAGCATTTAATTTCTTGAAGGCAATCATAGAGATACTGATGACAATCATAGAGATGATCAAGGTAACTGCAGCTGCCATTGAATACTGAGGAGCAGTACCAGTTGTCAATTTGTAGATCCATGAAATCAAGATATCAGTCGAACCAGCACCACCACCGACGCTACCAGGTCCACCGTTATTGAAGAGGTAGATGATAGAGAAGTTGTTGAAGTTGAAGGTGTACTGACTGATCAGAGTAGGAGCAGCCACTGCCAAGATCATTGGCAAGGTAATGCTACGGAATTTTTGAATGGCACTTGCCCCATCAATGTAGGCAGCCTCGTACAGATCGTTCGGAATAGATTGCAAAATACCCAAGGTCAAGACATAGATATAAGGGAAACCAAGCCAAGCCTGCATCATGATAAGGGCAACCTTAGTCCAGAATGGATCTGTTTTCCATGGGATAAGGAAGTTGTCGATAAATGGCAAGAATTTGCTCAAGAATGGCAATACTTGTGTGTTAATGGCGCCGACACTATCGTTGAACATATTACTGAAAGTCAAGATAGTCACGAAGGCTGGAACAGCCCATGGGAGCAAGAAGATAACACCGAAGATGCGTTTTCCCTTGATAAATGGTTGGTTAGCAATGATGGCTGTTAGGATACCGATAACAATCTGTGCAGTTGAGGCAGCCAAGGCCCAGATGATTGTCCAGCCTAAGACAGAACCAAAGGCTGCACGGAAGGTGCTGAGTTTCCAAATATTTGTAAAGTTAGTAAAGCCAATCCAATCGAGAAGGGCACCAGGAGGTAGGTGTTGGAAATCGTAGTTGGTAAAGGCGATGAAGAGAGTCACCACAACCGGGAAAATGATCGCAAAGGTCATGGCAATGTATGAAGGAATTATCAAGAGATAAGGGAAACCATTTTCATACACACCTTTAACCATTTCATTTAAAGTTGTCGGTACAGGGTAACCGTTATTCCATCGTTGGGCAGTATCTTTGGCATCCTTTAGGTTTAAGGCGTAGAAAGCAAGATAGACAACGGTAATGATAAGGTGGAAGGAACCACGGATCAACATGAAGAGGGAGTTGTCACGGCCACGTTGGCTACCAAGGGTAATCAAGTTTCCAATTTCTCCACCTGCTATTGCAATGAAGTAGACTAGGAAAGCTAGTGTTACGCCAAGGAAGATATAGCCTTTTGCTTTTTGCTTGTTGTAGATTTGCCCTAGACCAGGAAGTAGGGACAAGAGGAGTGCCTTACTTGGATTTTGTTTCATAGTGTAATCTCCTTTAGGTCAGTCCTAAATATCAATATATATTTCAGTTGGTAGTAACAAAGTAGACTGGGAGGAAATCCCAGTCTGACTTAAAAATGACTAGTTGCCATATTTTTGAGCGATTGTATCTTCAATCAATTTCACAGCGTCAGTAGCAGCAGTCTTAGGATCTTTTTTACCACTTACAGCTTCGAAGAGCATGTTAGCAGCTGGTTCCCAAACTGTGCTCATTTCTGAGATGTTTGGCATTGGTTGAGCTGAAGCGAATTGGTTGATAACCGCAGTTGTCAATTCATCGTTCTTGCTGACTGCATATTCACGTGCTTCAGTGTTAGCTGGAACTTCGTTTGTAGCATCGTAGAATGCTTTTTGTTGTTCAGTTGAAGTCAAGTGGTCAACAAATTTTTGTGCCAAGTCTGGGCTCTTAGAACCTGCAGGGATAACCCAAGCCTTACCACCACCGAATGCTGAGTATGCTTTGCCGTCAGCAAGAGTAGGGATAGTAGCTACGCCGTAGTTGACACCTGCATCTTTCAAAGCAGCAGCTTTCCATGGACCGTCGATGATAACAGCTGTCTTACCTTCAGTAAACTGAGTTTGAATCAAGTTACCAGCAGCAGATGCATCTTGAAGACCTTGAGGCCATTTTTCATACCAAGTTTTAGCGTATTCGATAGCTTTAATAGCACCGTCATTAGCAAGACCGATGTCTTTTGGATCTGTACCATTTTCACCGAATACATAACCACCGTAACCAGAAAGAAGTCCATATGCATAGTAGAAGTTTGTCCAGTCAGCTAGGAATGCTGAAGTTTTACCTTCTTCACCAGCAAATGCGTACTTGCTATCTTTAGCCAACTCTTCCAATTCAGCAAAAGTTTTTGGTGCTGCAGAAACAAGGTCTTTGTTGTAGTAAGCAACAAGTGTTTCGATAACAGCAGGTGAACCGTAGACTTTACCACCAGAAGTTACCAAGGTTTCAGTCGTTTCATCTGTCTTGCTTGTTTCAGCAAGTTTCACTTCTGAAAGTTGACCTTCAGCACCAAGGCTACCTACGCGGTCGTATGGTGCCATCATAACGTCTGGAGCTGAACCTGATTGGTTATCAAGTGACAAGTTGTCCAAACCTGTAAGAGCGTCACCAGTTTTAACGGTAACAGTAACACCTTCATTTTCTTTTTCAAAGGCAGCTTTTGCTTCGTTGATGTATGCTTCGTACTGACCATCAACGTAAATAGTCAACTCTTGACCAGCTTCAGCAGAAGAGCTTGAAGTTGATGATGAGTTTGAGCAAGCAGCCAATACAGCAGTAGATGCAGCTAGAAGAGCAACGCTCTTAAGAAGTTTGTGTTTCATATTCTTCCCTCCAAGAATAAATGGTTTATTGTGAAACGTTCACTAGCGCAAACGTTTTCCTAAGTTGAATTTATTATACACCATTATGAATCCGTTTGCAAGCGTTTTTATAAAAAATTTTAAAAAAATTTTTAGATCAATATAAACTGTATAAAAGAATTTTTGATATATAATGAAGAAACCTGTAAAATTGCTGAAATTGTCTGATTTAATTTTGAAAAAAACTTGATTTGTTACCGTTTTCATTATATAATGATAAAAAGCAATCGTTTGCATCCTATTTATGATTATTTAGAAAGATATGGGGAAGATTTTATGAAAGAACGCCAAAGTGGAGTGCTCATGCACATTTCATCTTTACCTGGAAAATACGGCATTGGTTCTATGGGACAGGCTGCATATGACTTTGTTGATTTTTTAGAAAGAACTAAGCAACGCTACTGGCAGATTTTGCCTTTAGGAACGACTAGTTATGGTGACTCGCCTTACCAGTCTTTCTCTGCCTTTGCGGGCAATACTCACTTTATCGACTTTGATTTTCTGATTGAAAAGGGTTGGTTGACCGAGGAAGATGTAGCTGGGATTGACTTTGGCGACAAGGATACAGAAGTGGATTATGCCAAGGTCTTTTACGGTCGACGTCCTGTCTTGGAAAAGGCTGTGAAAGCGATAAAGGCAGAGGGGGTGCCGGCGGATTACTGGTCTTTTGCTGAGGAAAATGGCTTTTGGTTGCACACGTTTGCAGAGTACATGGCCATTAAAGAGCATTTTGATAATAAGCCCTGGATTGATTGGGAGGATCAAGGAGCTCGCCTGCGCTATCATGATACATTAGAGTATTACCGACAGCTCTTGGCCGAGCAGATGGATTACCACCGCATCACCCAGTATTTGTTCTTCAGTCAGTGGCATGCTTTGAAGGCTTACGCCAATGCCAAAGGTGTTGAGTTTGTTGGGGATATGCCGATTTATATCGCGGCTGATTCTGCGGATATGTGGGCCAATCCACACTTCTTCAAGACAGACGAAGAAGGCAAGCCAAGTGTGGTTGCCGGCTGTCCACCAGATGCTTTTTCGGAAATCGGTCAGCTTTGGGGCAATCCAATTTATGACTGGGAAGCTATGAAGAATGACGGCTTTACTTGGTGGGTGGCTCGTTTGCGTGAGTCCTTTAAGATTTACGATATGGTGCGGATTGACCACTTTATCGGCTTTGCTTCCTTCTGGGAAATTCCAGCAGGGGAGGAAACAGCGGTTAATGGCTACCGTGTGGAAGCACCAGGTTTTGAACTCTTTGAAACCATCAAGTACCACTTGGGCGATTTGAATATCATCGCGGAAGATTTGGGAACAGTGACAGATAAGGTTATTCAATTGCGTGAAAGGACTGGGTTCCCAGGCATGAAAGTCTTGCAGTTTGCCTTCGACCCTGAAGGTGACAGCATTGAAATGCCGCACAATCACCGCAATAATGTCGTAGCCTATACTGGCACCCATGATAATGATACCATTCTAGGTTGGTATGAGAGGGAACTGTCTGACGAGGGCAAGGAATTCTTAGACAAGTACAGCAATCGTCGTGAGGATGAAGGGGTTAGTCATGCTTTGTTCCGTCTGCTTTTCGGCTCACCTGCCTTTATGGCTGTGGCTACCATGCAGGACTTGCTCGGCTTGGATGGGTCAGCTCGTATGAACCTGCCAAACACCCTTGGTGGTAACTGGACTTGGCGGATGACTGCCGACCAGCTCACCCCTGCCATTGAGGCGGACTTGCTTGATTTGACAGTAACCTACCGCCGTGAGAATGCCATTGTCAAGGCTAAAGAACAAGAAAAGACAGAACCATCAGTCTAGGCTGGTGGTTTTTTGCAAAGGCTTGCGAAGGGTATAGAGATTGAAGATTAGATAGTCGCCATTATTGCTTGTTTTTTTCAACTTTTTCCAAAATCTTGCCTCTAAATAAGAAGAATCTCCTCTAGGTCGGGCTTAGAGGAGATTCTTCTTATTTCTTCTGCTTACGGACGTAGAGCCAGTAGCTAATCCAGTAGTAGATGGTGTAGGCTAGCATGGCGACTAAAGACCAGGAGCCGATAGTAATTATTATAGCCGCTAAACTAGGAAAAAAGAGTTTTGCTAGTAAATAGAAGAGCAGATATAGGAAACAGTATTGCCAGTAGTATTTTTTGAAATGTTTCATTACTTTTCCTCCGTGCTACTTTTCTTTATTATAGCATTTTAATATATATATTTCAACTTGTTCACAAAATCACATTGACAAAGCATGTTTTTTGGAGTAGAATAAGACTAAAATTAGGAGGTGCTTATATGAAAAGACCGATTCATTTATATATTTTTGTGATACTATCCAGTATGGCCTGTATTTTAAGGCTGTTCAATGCCTTTGTTTCGACTTTTAACGAGGAGCAAGTTCGCACAGCTATGCAGGGAGCTGTTGGGATTGATGTGGAAGAGTTAATTCTTGTTTCGCGCGAAACAGCCAATCTTCAGAATAGTATTCTTCAAAAGATTGCAGCCCTAGTCCTGTTTGGTCTATTGATTGCGGTCATTGTTTTCCTATTCATGAAGAAAAATGAGTTAGCTTCCTATCTTTACATTGGCTATCTATTTTCGACCTTGTTGCTGAATACCTATAACTACCTAGCAAGTAAAGGGATTGCCAACCTCTACTCAGATGCAGGCGTGCGTGATGTGACAGCGGCAGGTATGCTAGGGGCTTACATCCTTAACATTGTCCTATTTGCCATTTACTTTGGTGTGACCATTTTCTTCCATCTGCGTAAGCCAAAGGAACAGCCAAGTACAGCTATCAATTCTACCGATATTTAATCATCCAAAAAACTGCATGGTTCGCATGGACCCTGCAGTTTCTTTTGATTTATGGAATGGCAATGTAGCGACGGGCTCCTGAATAGCTGACATAGCTGATCCATTGACGGCCTTCGGCTGTGACAACCCGGTCATAGCGGACAGAAGAACCAGCACCGTAGTAGGTGATTTCACTTGCGGACTGGCTAGGGCGATTGCGGACAATGGCTTTGCTCCTGAAATAATAGGTACCCGATGCTGGTAAATTACTGTTTGTTTGATTGGTTTGTTGAGATATTGCTGTTAGTTGGGTTGTAGTTCCAGTAATGAATTCGAGTTGGTTAGGGGAATCTGTGTAATAGACATGGATGTGGTAGAGACCTCGGTCACCTTTATGCTTACTTGCTTGGACTGAGACCTTGTAACTGCCATCGCTTTGTCGCTGAGCAGCATACCAGATAATGTCATCTTGCCCATCTTTGTCTGACCAAATTGGAATAGATACAGTTTTAATTGTTTTTGGAGATTTGACATTGCTGATAATTACATCAAAACTGCCGTTTGTTTGATTGATATTGGTGATATTTACCTTTCCTTGGGATTTATCAACGGTTGTGGAAGTGGAATTTGAGTGGATTTCCTTGATAGGAATGTAGCGTCTTTGACCACTATAGCTGAGGTAGCTAATCCACTGGTAGCCATCAGCTGTTAGAACTCTGTCGTAGCGTACGCTCTCACCAGCATAATAGTAATCTAAGGTTGTGCTAGATTGTTTGGCTTCATTTTTAATTGGTGCTTGCTTGGTAAAGGTATAGGTACCACTGTTTGCTAAGCCAGATGTGTGCGTCTGAGTAGGTGCAGGACTGGTCTGACTGACAGGAGAGCCAGCTAGGTCCTTGAAGTGAATGTAGCCACTGACAGAGTTCTTATGGATCAGACGGCGATTGTAGGTGTATCTAGTACCGTAGTTGTATTCTTCAATTTCAACCATGTCACCTTGGATGCTAGATACCCAGGCAACGTGCATAGGAGAGGTCCACCAGGCTACTGCACCGACTGCGGGGGTCATGTCGACACGGTATCCTTCCTGACGGGCTCTGCTTCCCCAGACGTCAGCATTACCATAGGCAGGTGGAATTTCGAATCCATTGACTTTGCTGAGGCGAAAGGCTACAAAAGAAGTACATTGACGGGTGTAGAGCCTCCAGGGGTCAATAGCGTCAACCGCTGTATAAGGATAATCATCCCCCAAGGCACTGGTGGAGCTGGAACGTGTGCTGGCAGTACGAGTTTGGGTAGTCAGTCGGGTTCTGGTGGTGTTTGTTTTTTGGGAAATGGCAAAGCTACTTGTTGCTGGCGTACTTGTCTGGGGATGGCTACTGCTTGCAGGGACAGTCGATGTCTGGTTGTCCCTAGTTGTAGGTGTTGCTTGTGGGGAACTTGCTGTCTTAGCTTGATTAGTTTCAGGAATAGCCAGCTGTGTCTGTTGACCAGCTGATATGCTTGTTCCTGTTTCAATCTTTTCGTGAGAAGTTTGGTCAGTTTTCCCAGAGTTGCTTGGGCTAGTTGTAGTGCTTGTGGTTGTTTGCTTAGTTCCTGTTTGTGGGGTAGTTGGCTGAGTGATTTGCGTAGGTATTTCCTGTCCTGTAGAACTACTTGTCGAGGCCTGGACGGTCCTTAAGTTTGTACTTGTATTGGTGTTTGTGCCTGTGTTGGCATGGGCTACTGGTCCAGCTGCTAGACAGGCATAGGCTAGTAGGACAGAAGCGGCACCGAGAGAATAAGTGCGGATAGAAAAACGAGGTTGGTTTGCTGTAAGTGATGTTTTTGTCATTCAGACTCCTTTGATGATTTTTTTTGTAGAGGGTTATTCCCCCTCGCTACATCTATTCGCACTTGTCTGATAATTTTTGAGAATTTTTTTGTCGCTGATGATAAAAAGTCCTCAACCAATAGGATTGAGGATAGTTTAGTATTACATTTTTTCTGGAGCTTTTACGCCGAGGAGGCGAAGGGCTTCTTTTAGGACGACACCAGTTGCGTAGGCAAGTGCCAAGCGGCTGTCACGCTCTGGGTTTTCATCCAAGATACGCGTGTGTGCGTAGTACTTGTTGAAGGCTTGAGCTAGGTTGATAGCGTATTTGGCGATAAGTGATGGGTCAAATTTATCACCGGCACGTTCAACAAGGTTTGAGAAGTTTTGGATGTGCTTGATGATTTCCCAGCTTTCTGCGTCAGCTAGTTTGTAGTCATTTTCTGCGCTTGGTACAAAGTTTGCTTTGCGCAGGATAGACTGGATACGGGCGTATGCGTATTGTACATAAGGACCTGTTTCACCCTCGAAGGAAACCATAGCTTCCAAGTCGAAGTCGTAGCCGTTGTCACGGTCGGTCTTGAGGTCGTAGAACTTAACAGCGCCTACACCAACTGCGTGTGCCACTTCTTCCTTGTTTTCAAGGTCAGGGTTTTTAGCTTCGATTTGAGTCAGGGCGCGTGAAATAGCTTCGTCAAGTGTTGGTTCGAGCAGGATGATGTTTCCTTTACGAGTAGAGAGCTTTTTCTTGTCCTTGGTCACTAGACCGAAGGTGATGTGGGTCATATCGTCGCTCCAGTCGAAATCCATTTCTTTCAAGACAGCCTTGAGTTGTTTGAAGTGGTTGATTTGCTCCTGACCAACGACATAGATGCTTTTCACGAAGTCATAGGTGCGCTTGCGGTACATAGCTGTTGCCATATCGCGCGTGATGTAGAGGGTTGCACCATCTGTTTTCATGATGAGGGCTGGTGGCAGATTGTAGCTTTCAAGGTCAACGATTCTCGCGCCTTTAGACTCTTGAAGAAGTCCTTTTTCTTCTAAGATTTGGATACCTTCGTCCATTTTATCGTTGTAGAAGGCTTCGCCATTATAGCTGTCGAAAGTTACGCCGAGTTTGTCGTAAATGCGGTTGAATTCGACCAAGCTTTCATCACGGAACCATTGCCATAGCTCGTGTGCTTCTGGATCGCCATCTTCCAATTTTTTGAACCATTGACGTGCTTCGTCGTCTAACTCAGGCTTTTCTTCCGCTTCAGCGTTGATACGCACATAGAGTTTGAGGAGTTCTGAAATTGGGTCTGCTTCGACCGCAGCCTTGTCACCCCAAAGTTTGTAGGCAACAATCAACATACCAAATTGTTTACCCCAGTCACCCAAGTGGTTGATGCGGATTGGTTTGTAGCCAAGCTTTTCGTGGATGTTAGCAAGGGCATCACCGATAACGGTTGAGCGCAAATGTCCAACTGAGAATGGTTTGGCAATGTTTGGACTAGACATGTCGATGGTTACATTGCGTCCTTGACCAATGTTGAGTTTACCGTATTGGTCTTTTTCAGTAATAACATCTGTCAAGACTTGGTGGGAGATAGCAGCCTTGTCCAAGAAGAAGTTGACGTAAGGGCCGGTAGCTACAACCTTTTCAAAGCCAGTAGTGTCTAGTTTTTCAACGATGTCTGCGGCGATAGCCTGTGGAGCCTTTCGTTCTACTTTGGCAAGTGAGAAGGCAGGGAAGGCGATGTCACCCATTTCTGATGATTTCGGTTTTTCTAGCAGATTGTAGATAGCTTCTACTTCCAAACTAGGAAGGATGGCAGCTAGTCTTTCTGCAATCACTTGTTTTTGATTCATATAGGATTTCCTCCAACGTTATTGATTCTATTTTATCACATTTCTAGGTCAATAGCGGTGAAAAGTGTTATAATATTTTTATAAATATACATTCTGAGGTAAGATGATGAATAAAGCAGGGCGACATGAATTGATAAAAAACATGATTCATCAAGAGAAGATTGGACGCCAAACGGATATTCAGAAAAGGCTTGAGGGTCAGGGGATTATTGTAACTCAGACAACCTTGTCTCGTGATTTGCGTGAATTGGGTGTCATCAAAATTCATGAGAATGGTCGTTCCTTCTATTCTTTAGTGATTGAAGAAGAGGGAGTGAATTTCGTTGAATTGTTGGCCCAATATGCCTACAAGGTTGAGCGGGCGAGTTTTATCTTGGTTCTGCATTCGGACCTAGGAGAAGCGGCCCTCATGGCTAATATTATCGATGCAGAAAAGCCGGAGGAAATTTTGGGAACGCTGGCAGGTGCGGATACCCTCTTGGTTATCTGTCGAGATGAGGCTGCGGCCCAAAAGGTTGAAGCAGAAATCAAAAGCTTTTTGTAAGGAAAAACAAAATCAGAAATAGAGTGAGAGAAGGTTGATGACAGTAGAGAAAATTTCCCCTGGAATGCAGCAGTATCTGGATATTAAGGCCAACTATCCAGATGCTTTTTTGCTCTTTCGTATGGGCGACTTTTATGAATTATTTTATGAAGATGCGGTAGAGGCTGCACAGATTTTGGAACTATCCTTGACCAGTCGGAACAAAAATGCGGAAAATCCCATTCCCATGGCAGGCGTTCCCTATCATGCGGCCCAGCAGTACATTGATACACTTGTTGAACTGGGACATAAGGTGGCGATTGCTGAGCAGATGGAGGATCCTAAGCAGGCAGTCGGTGTGGTCAAGCGGGAAGTGGTGCAGGTCATCACACCTGGTACGGTCATGGATTCTACCAAGATGGGATCCGACAGCAACTATCTAGTTACCGTTGATCGTCAGGGTGTACAATTTGCTCTTTCTTACATGGATGTGTCAACAGGTCAGTTTTTCGTGACCAGCCTAGATGATTTTACCAGCCTCTGCGGTGAAATCCGTAACCTGCGGGCACGTGAAGTGGTCATTGGCTATGCTCTGTCTGAGGAAGAAGAGCAGGTCTTTTCGAACCAGATGAACCTCCTACTCTCTTTTGAGGATGAGATGACGGAAGATGTTCAGCTGATTGACAACTCTCTGACAGACTTGGAAAAGGCCGCAGCAGGCAAACTCCTCAGCTACCTGCACCGGACACAGATGCGGGATTTGAGCCACTTGCAGAAGGTGGTCCACTACGAAATCAAGGACTATCTGCAAATGGACTATGCAACCAAGTCCAGTCTAGACTTGCTTGAAAACGGTCGGACAGGCAAGAAGCACGGTAGCTTGTACTGGTTGTTGGATGAAACCAAGACAGCTATGGGTATGCGGCTTTTGCGGGCTTGGATTGACAGACCACTGATTGACCTCAAGCGGATTGAAAGTCGGCAGGCTGTTGTGCAAGTTTTTCTGGATTACTTCTTTGAGCGGAGTGACTTGGTGGAGGCTCTAAAAGGTGTCTATGACATCGAACGCTTGGCCAGTCGGGTATCCTTTGGTAAGACCTTGCCCAAGGATCTCTTGCAGCTCTCTCAGACTTTGGGAAATGTCCCTGCTATCAAAAATATCCTGCAACAAATGGACCAGCCTGCTCTGACTAGCTTGGTAGCTGGTCTGGACCCAATCCCAGAACTGCACGCTTTGATCAGCTCTGCTATTGACCCAGAAGCCCAAGGAGCTATTACAGATGGGAACATCATCCGCACGGGCTTTGATGAGACCTTGGACCAGTATCGTCTGGTCATGCGTGAGGGTGCGGGCTGGATTGCGGAGATTGAGGCCAAGGAGCGTGAAGCGTCTGGCATCAACAATCTTAAGATTGATTATAATAAAAAAGATGGTTACTACTTCCATGTGACCAATTCCAATCTGGCCAATGTACCAAGTCACTTCTTTCGTAAGGCGACCTTGAAAAACTCGGAGCGCTATGGAACGGAAGAGTTGTCTAAGATCGAAGGGCAGATGTTGGAGGCGCGTGACAAGTCGTCTAACTTGGAGTACGAGATTTTCATGCGGATTCGCCAAGAGGTTGAGAAGTATATCGGTCGCTTGCAGAAGTTGGCTCGGACCATTGCAACCATTGATGTTTTGCAGGCCTTTGCAGTTGTGGCGGAGCAGCAGCACTGGGTCTGTCCAAGTTTCAATGCGGATAAGCTGTTGGACATTGAGCGTGGACGGCACGCGGTCGTAGAGAAGGTCATGGGCAAGCAGACCTATATTCCCAACTCTGTTCAGCTGGATCAGGCGACGACCATGCAGCTGATTACAGGGCCTAACATGAGTGGTAAATCGACCTATATGCGTCAGCTGGCCGTTATCGTTATATTGGCTCAGATGGGTTCCTATGTACCAGCAGACCAGGCGACCTTGCCAGTCTTTGACGCTATTTTCACCCGTATCGGTGCGGCAGATGACCTAGTCAGCGGTCAATCGACCTTTATGGTGGAGATGATGGAGGCCAACAAGGCAGTCCGTCTGGCGACAGACCAGTCGCTGATTCTCTTTGATGAGCTGGGGCGGGGGACGGCCACCTACGATGGCATGGCTCTAGCCCAGTCTATCATCGAGTACATCCACGACAAGATTGGGGCCAAGACCCTCTTTGCTACCCACTACCACGAGTTGACCGAGCTCAGCCAGACCCTGTCAGGCCTTGAAAATGTCCACGTATCGACCTGGGAGGAGGACGGACAAGTGACCTTCCTCCACAAGATTGCCCAAGGTCCAGCCGACAAGTCCTACGGGATTCATGTGGCTAAGATTGCGGGAATGCCAGAGGAGTTACTAGAGCGGGCGGATAGGATTTTGCAGACGCTTGAAAACCAAGCTCCCACTGCACCAGCTCACCCAGCTCCATCAGTGGTGGCAGAACCGTCTGGTCAAATCGACCTCTTTGCAGATACCTCTTCTCACCCAGTTCTTCAAGAATTAGAAAAACTGGACATCTACAATATGACTCCAATGGAAGTCATGATGGCTGTGGTGGAGTTGAAGAAAAAACTATAAGAAAATGAAAGTCAGAACAGCTGTTCTGGCTTTTTTGCCGTTTAGTGATGAAAAACGACCACATAGCCAAAAGCCCTTGAAACCTGTAAAGAAATGGTGTTTAATAGGGTCAGAAAGAGAAAGGAGAGAATATGAAAGTAAAACTAGCTATTTCACCAGAAATTTTGGAAGATTTGGTGACTATTGAAGCACAGGCTATGTCTGAGCAGGTTAGTCACTTGATGACCTATATTCAAAACTTGGATAAGCAGAGATCCAGTCTAACTGTCAAAAAAGGGGAACAGGTATATCTTTTGGAGCATGAAGAGATTGTCAGGCTATATCTAGAAGATAGGCTCTTGCAAGTGGAAACAGTAGAAAATGTCTATACTTCCAACCTACGCTTGTATCAGGTTAAGGAGGACTTGCCGGCAAACTTCTTACAAATCTCCCAGTCGGAAATCATTCACATCAAGCAACTGGACCACCTCAAGCTGACTGCCAACGGTCTGGTCAAACTGGTCATGAAGAATGGCTCGGTCACCTATTCATCCCGTCGCTATCTAAAAGTTATCAAAGAAAGGTTAGGACTATGAAAAAATACATCTTATCAGCCAGTTTAGGTATCGCTATCGGAACCATTATCTCCATTATCACATCAGCCGTTTTCGGGCAAGGCACCTATCTACCGCTCAATCCCTTTTCAACCATGGGTGCTTACTACCTGAGCAACTTTAGTCAAGTAACCGTCATGCTGATTTGTGTAGCCATTTGGGCGGCAATCGGCCTCTTGTTTCAGCAGGCAGACAAGATTTTTGAACAGGACTGGAGCCTTTTGCGGATGACGGCAACGCATTTTGGTTTCACGGCTTTAGGCTTTACACCTCTAGGCATTTTGGCTGGTTGGTTTCCCGTGAAACTTGAGGCCCTTCTCTTCTTCTGGTTCCTCTTTATCTTGGTCTACGCTCTGCTATTTTTCCTAAACCATCGGAAAATGGAGCAACAAATCAAGGACATTAACGGTCGTTTGTAGTATAATAGCACTATCATTTTGTTGGAGTGTTTTATGAAAATTATTTTGACGATTGTCTATAGCTTGGGAGTTGTGTGGAATATCCTCTTTCTTGCGGTGAATGTTGGCAGAATTCCTGTCATCAACTTGCTTTGGCCTGCTGTGATTTTAGTGGCCTGTGCTATTAACCTGTACTTTTTATGGACCAGAAAACAAGAGTCAGATTAGGCTCTTGTTTTCATTTGTTTTTCAGAAACGAAGTCTATATTTAGTGTAAATTTGCTATTTTTATATTTTTTGGCACAAGATATTGATTTCTGGTTTGTGAAATGTTACACTAATAGCAGTGAAAAATGGAGGCCAGTCAGATGAAGAAGCGAGAAAATGATGTAGAAAAACTGAATTTAGTCGTCTTGAAACGAGATGGTCGGACGGTGTCCTTTGATGAGCAAAAGATTTTTTCTGCTCTTTCGCGGGCCAATCAGGAGTTGGAACACCCTGTGTCAGAGGCTGGTCTACAGCTGGTTTTGAAGGCAAGCTTGCAAGAGATTGGTCGTCGTTTTACAGACGACATTCAGATTTATGAAATTCAGACCATTGTGGAGCAGGAGTTGCTCAAGGCTCATTTGTATGAGCTGGCAGAGCGGTATATTCAGTACCGGACCCAGCGGGATTTTCGTCGTCATCAGGCAACGGATATTAACTTTGAAATCCACAAGCTGCTGAGCAAGGATCAGGCTTTGGTCAATGAAAATGCCAACAAGGATGCGGATGTTTTCAACACCCAGCGGGATTTGACGGCAGGTATCGTTGGTAAGTCTATCGGTCTCAAGCTCCTGCCTGCCCATGTGGCCAATGCCCACCAAAAAGGTGACATTCATTACCACGACTTAGATTACAGCCCGTATACCCCCATGACCAACTGTTGTTTGATTGATTTCAAGGGGATGTTGGCTCAGGGCTTTAAGATTGGGAATGCAGATGTGGAAAGCCCTAAGTCGATTCAGACGGCTACGGCACAGATTTCGCAGATTATTGCCAATGTGTCCTCTAGTCAGTACGGGGGCTGTTCGGCGGACCGCATTGATGAGGTGCTAGCTCCTTATGCTGAACTCAATTATCAGAAGCATTTGAAGGAGGCAGCAGACTGGGTTTTGCCAGACAAGCAGGAAGACTATGCCCGTGCCAAGACCCAAAAGGATATCTACGATGCCATGCAGTCCTTGGAGTATGAAATCAATACCCTCTTTACCTCTAACGGTCAAACGCCTTTTACTTCACTGGGTTTTGGTCTGGGAACTTCCTGGTTTGAACGGGAAATTCAAAAGGCGATTTTGAACATTCGTATCAAGGGTCTAGGACGGGAAGGTCGGACGGCCATTTTTCCCAAGTTGATTTTCACAGTTAAGCGAGGTTTGAACTTGGAGCCGGATTCCCCTAACTACGACATCAAGCAGCTGGCGGTGGAATGTGCCACCAAGCGGATGTACCCAGATATGCTGTCTTATGACAAGATTGTCGAGTTGACAGGTTCTTTCAAGGTGCCAATGGGTTGCCGTTCCTTCTTACAAGGTTGGCAGGATGAAAACGGTCAGGATGTGACATCCGGGCGGATGAACTTGGGTGTCGTGACCGTCAATCTGCCACGGATTGCCATGGAGTCTGCAGGAGATATGGACAAGTTCTGGGATATTTTTGCAGAACGCATGGCTATTGCCAAGGATGCCTTAGTTTACCGTGTGGAGCGGGTCAAGGAGGCGACCCCTGCCAATGCACCGATTTTGTATCAGTACGGGGCTTTTGGCAAGCGACTGGCCAAGACCGATGCGGTGGATGAGGTTTTCAAAAATCGCAGAGCAACCATTTCGCTGGGCTATATCGGACTTTATGAGGTGGCGGCAGTTTTCTACGGTGGTCACTGGGAGGATAATCCAGAAGCCAAGGACTTTACGATTACCATTATCAAACGAATGAAGGAATTGACAGATGCTTGGTCTGACCAATATGGCTATCATTTCTCAGTTTATTCGACCCCATCGGAAAGTCTGACAGACCGTTTCTGCCGTATGGATACAGAGAAGTTTGGTCTGGTCGAAAATATCACCGACAAGCAGTATTACACCAATTCCTTCCACTATGATGTGCGGAAAAATCCGACTCCCTTTGAAAAATTGGATTTTGAAAAGGTCTATGTGGAGGCGGGTGCCAGCGGTGGCTTTATCCACTACTGCGAATATCCTGTACTGCAACAAAATCCAAGGGCCTTAGAGGCTGTTTGGGACTATGCCTATGACCGTGTAGGCTATCTGGGGACCAATACCCCGATCGACCATTGCTATGCCTGTGATTTTGAAGGGGATTTTGAGCCAACGGAGCGTGGCTTCAAGTGTCCAAACTGTGGCAATAGCGACCCAAAAACAGTTGATGTTGTCAAGCGGACCTGTGGTTACCTAGGCAATCCGCAGGCCAGACCTATGGTCAATGGCCGCCACAAGGAAATTATTTCCCGTGTCAAACACATGAACGGGTCGAGTTTATAAAGAAGGACATGAGGGCTTCCGTGGTTTTGAGGAACTACGGAAGTTTGTTATAATAGGGGGAAACACTTAATAGCTCTGCTATTTCATCGTCATCCAGTTTATCTTTTATTACGTCGACGTATGAGGAAACTTCGTTTCCCTATTCCCAACTTCAAATAATCCACGATTATTTGAACTCGTTTTCACAAGTCTTATTTCCAGCCTTGTATAGTCTGCTAGACTGCACAATCTGTATACAGCTTTTGAGGCAAACGCGGTTCGCCCTATTTCCAGTCTTCAAAGGTTCCCCAAACCTTTGAAGCGAGTACTAAAAGTAAACTGAACGACTACATAAAAAGGAGAAAAAACAATGGGAAAATACCAACTAGACGATAAGGGCAAGGCCCTGGTGGCACGCTATCACGAGAAGAATTCCAATGTGAAGCAGGACAAGAAGGCGCGTGTGCAGGAATTGCTCAAGCAAGCCAAGAATAAGAAAAAATAGTATGGACTTTACAGATATCAGCATTCTCCATACTAATGATATGCATTCTTACATGGAGAATTTTCCAAAGAAAGCCCAGCTGATTGCGGATATTCGGGCTAGGAATGAAAAAGAGGGAGTACCGACCTTTGTCTTTGACAGCGGGGATCTGTTTTCGGGCAATATCTTTTTCAATATGTACCGAGGAATCAAGGAAATCGAGTTGATGAACCGTATCGGTTGCCAGGCAATGACCTTGGGCAATCACGAGTTTGACCACGGAGATGAGTTGCTCAGTCGCTTGGATGACTATGCTCAGTTTCCAATCGTGTCCTCCAATCTCCGCTACCGTGACGAGGAGGCGGCTGATGAATTGGTTCCGCTTGAGGATGTTCTCGAGTTTGATATGAATGGGCAGTCCTTGTATGTCTTAGGTTTGACCACCTTGGAAACCCAGGAGGTTGCTTCGCCGTCAGAAAAGGTGCTTTTTGAGGATCCTCGGAAGGCTCTACGACGTCTGGTGGACCAGATTATGAAGGCCAATCCTCAGGCTCATCTGGTCTTGCTCAGTCATCTGGGCTATGATGAAGATGTGAATCTGGCTAAGGATTTCCCTGAGCTTAACGTGATTTTGGGCGGACATACCCATACCATTCTAAAGCAACCTAGTCAGATTGGTGAAGTCAGCATTTGCCAAGCTGGTCAATACGGTCGCTTTGTCGGTCATTTGTCCCTGCGGTGTTTTGCAGACGGGCAACATGAGGTCCTGGCCTATGATTTGATTGAGGTGGAAAAACTGACCCAAGAAGACAGGGCGGTCAAGGCTATTATCGACCAGATGAAATCGGAACGTGACGCAGCTTTTTCCAAACCGATAGCGACTTTACCTCAGGCACTAGACGGAGAGCGAGATAGCATTCGTCAGGGCGTGTCCAGTCTAGCCCCGGTCATCTGTCAGGCTCTTTTTGAGCGGGCTGGTCAGTTGGGCTTGCAGGCGGATGGAGCGGTCATCAACGGCTTCGGCATTCGGGCTTCCTTGTCGGCGGGACCGATTTACTATTCGGACTTGGTCAAGGTCCTGCCCTTTTCTAAGCGTGTGCTCTTGGTCGCTATCAAGGGTAGCGATTTAGTGGCTAGCCTCAAGACAGGCCTCCACCCTCAAATGTGGGGCATTGTCCAAAGCGGTGAGGATCTTTTGGTCAATGGCAGAGCAGTCGAGCCAGATAGAATCTATCAGATTGTGACCAATTCTTTTGTCTGGAGCGGCAAGGACAACTATGACGATTTCCACAAGGCAGAAATTGTGCAGGATTTAGGACTGGATACGGACATCGTCAGCGATTTTTTCAGAAGACAATATGGAGACTAAAATGGAATTAAGAAGACCGACTATAGCGGATAAGGATACGATTTTGGATATGCTAGCAGAGTTTGAAGCGGCAGGCTCAGCTATGGACGGAGGCTTTATCTCCAAAGATGTGGACTTTGAAGAATGGATTTTGAGAAACAAAGATTATGAGGCAGGTCTCAATCTGCCAGACGGTTTTGTTCCTTCCATTCAATATGTGTCATTTGACCAGACTGGTCGAGCCCTTGGTTTTCTCAGTCTACGCCTACGGCTCAACGATTTCCTGCTCAATAAAGGCGGTCATATCGGATATTCCATTCGCCCGACCGAGCGAGGAAAGGGTTATGCCAAGGAACAACTTCGACTTGGTTTGCAGGAGGCGGCTAGTAAAAATATCACCAAGGTTCTCGTGACCTGCTCGACAGACAATGAGGCTAGTCGCAAAACGATTGTGGTATGTGGTGGTAGCCTAGAAGATGTTCGAGAAGGAGTAGAGCGTTACTGGATAGACTAAGAGAAGGAGGCAGCTATGACGGAACAGACTTGGAACAATCCCAAGCCAGGTGAGTGGAAGAGCGAAGAACTCAGTCAGGGACGGATTATGGACTACAAGGCCTTTAACTTTGTGGACGGTGAAGGCGTGCGGTGTTCCCTTTATGTCAGCGGCTGCCCCTTTCACTGCCCCGGTTGCTACAATGTTGCCACCTGGTCCTTCAAGGCCGGGATTCCCTACACCAAGGAGCTGGAAGACCGCATTTTAGCAGACCTGGCCCAGCCCTATGTGCAGGGGCTGACCCTCTTGGGCGGTGAGCCCTTTCTCAATACAGGGACCGTCCTCCCCCTCGTCAAGCGAGTTCGGATGGAATTACCAGACAAGGATATTTGGTCCTGGACAGGCTATACATGGGAAGAATTGATGTTGGAAACGCCAGACAAGCTGGAGTTGCTCAGCCAGTTGGACATTCTCGTAGACGGTCGCTATGACAAAAGCAAACGCAATCTTATGTTGCAGTTCCGAGGCTCTTCCAACCAACGCATTATTGATGTCCAGCAGTCCCTCAAACAAGGACAGGTGGTTATCTGGGAAAGGTTAGAGAAATGACAAAACTGAATTTTCTATTTTCGTCAACAGAAGATTTGACCGCTAAGCAGGTTCAAGCAATCAAACATTTGTTTGATAGAGAATATAGAGATGACTACGGAGAGTGGAATTTGAAGCAGCCCTATGGCTATGCGCCGCAAGACTATCATTTGTTAGCCTATCTAGGCGAGGACTTGGTGGGTCATATGGGCAGTCAGGATCGTACTATTTCTGTAGGAGCTGAAGCGTGTCTTATTGCGGGAATTGGAGGAGTTTTAATAGCGCCAGAATTTCGTGGGACAGGATTGGGGAGAGATATGATGTTCCGCTTGTTAGAGGAAAATACGCAAACTTTAGCAGTTGATTTTTCTTATTTGGGTTGCCGAGAAGAAGTGGTCCCTTACTATGAGGCTTGTGGATTTTATCGAATCAATCGTATGGAGACTCATATTGATCGGCTGACAGGCAAGGAGCACAGGCAGGTCTCGACTACCATTATGATTGCATCGGCTAAGAAAGACAAAAAAGATTTTCCAGAAGGAGATATTGACCTCAAGGGACGAGCTTGGTAAAGATGAGTGGGAGGGAGCGGGAAAGAACTCGACTGGTCAAAAACATACTAAGATTAGTAGTGAGGAAATCTCCGACGGGAGAGAGTACTCACTAC